>JANNRP010000112.1:0-5174 GCA_031401535.1 Hyphomicrobiaceae bacterium
CCAGCGCTTGGTCTTCATGTTGTGGACGTGGATGTGATCGCCGGCCTTCGCGTCTGCCAGCACGCGGCCGACGTCGGCGCCATACTTGATCACGGTGTCGCCCTTCTTGAGGTCCGTCAGCGCCACTTTGTGGCCGATCGGGATATCGTGGTTGGCTTTGGCTTCCGTCGTCGTGTCGGTCTCGGTGATGACGCCGAACATGCTGGTGCCAGCCTTCAAGTCCTCGATGACCACAACACCGACGTTGTCCTTCGGGCTGTGAACGAGAAAATGTGGGATATTCGGGATAGACATTTGTTAGTCTCCTGGCTGTCTCTGTGAGCAATTCAAAACGGTTCCGTGTAAACTGAATCCGGATATCGGTACTTCTAGCGCCAGTGCGGTTGTGAGTCAGGCCCCCGGTCGCAGAATGATCTTGGCGGCGGCCGTTTTGCCCTCGTCGATGTCCTTGAAGGCGGCGGCGCCGTCGCGCAGGGAGCGCTGTTCTACCCAATCGAGCTTGCCCAGTTTGCCAGCGCCAAGGGCGGCAACTACCTCGCGAAAATCAACCATCGTGTAACAGTAGGAGCCAATAAAGGCGACTTCCTGCAACGTCAGTTTGCGAACATCTATGCCACCACTTCCGGGCAACAATCCAATGTGGACAATAACGCCGCCAGGTCGAACAAGCCGACAGGCAGCGGCGCGCGTCTGATCCGCGCCGACGGCATCAATGATGAGGTCGACCGTGGCCTCCTGGGGCTCGTTCAGATCGCCCGGAGCATAGACGTCAAAAGGGCCGGATACCGCAACAGTTGCCCTTCGGCCAGCATTTGGCTCGGCCACATGAATGTGGCCGCTGCCTTCCATTGCCAGCACAAGTGCCGCGGCGAGGCCGATTGCGCCGCCGCCTAGCACCACCGCCGACAAACTGGACAAGGGCCGACGGCAGGCTTCCAAACCCAGGCGAACCGCGTGATACGACACCGCTACTGGCTCGGCGAGTGCCGCCTTGGCCATATCCAAACCATCCGGAACCTCGACAAGGTTCTGCTCGGGAATCCGCACCAACTCCGCGAAGGCACCAGGCCGCGGCATCATCGAGATGATCTGCCGTGACCGACAAAGATTAGACCGGCCATCAAGGCAGACGTCGCATTCGCCGCAGGTCACAAGTGGATTGACAGTCACGCGCTTTCCCTTGAACCGGCCGCTTGTCGCAATGCCGGAGGCTTCGTGGCCGAGGATCAAAGGGCCGGGCCGTCGCTCGTCATAGCCGTGATAGGCATGCATATCAGAGCCGCAGATGCCCACCGCATCGACCTTGACGATCACCTCGTCGTTGCGCGGCTCTGGGTCCGGCTCGTCGCGGAATGTCAGAGCATGGGGACCGGTATAGACAAGGGCTTTCATCGGTTGCTCACTTGGCTGTGAACCCGCCATCGACGTAGATTGTCTGGCCGGTAATGTAGGCTGATGCGTCGCTCGCAAGAAATACCGTCACGCCTTGCAAGTCGGCAAGGTCACCGTTGCGACCAATCGCGGTCTGCTCTGCATTGCGCGCGGCCCGATCAGGATCGCCGAAGACCGGCGCCGTCAGCGGTGTCGGGAAAAAGCCGGGACCGATAGCATTGCAGGTAATGCCGTAGCGGGACCATTCCTCGGCGATGGCCCGCGTCAATTGTACGATGCCACCCTTGGCCGTGCCGTAGGGCGCACTGTTGGGGAAGGCACGGCTCGACTGAAGGGATGCAAGATTGATTATGCGACCCCAGCCGCGCTGCTTCATTCCAGGCGCAAACTTCTGGGTGAGAAAGAATGGCGCTCGCAGATGCAGGTCGATGTGACAGTCAAAGGCCTCGGGCGTGACGGCTTCGAATGGCTGGCGCAGATTGACGCCTGCCGCATTGACGACGATGTCCACACGCTCACCGACAGTTGTAAGCTCTTGCGCCAACTGATCGATGGACGCCACGTCCGCCAGATCGACGGCTCGGCCGGATGCTGCGATGCCCTCCGCCTCGAGGGATTGCGCGGCTACTTTGAGTTCGGCGTTGCGGCGGGCAACAAGGATCACACGAGCACCCGCCAGGCCGAGTGCGCGTGCCATCGCCAGGCCTATGCCAGAGTTTCCACCCGTCACCAGTGCCGTGCGCCCGTCGAGGGCGAAGAGATGCGAAAGTCGGCTCACGCGGTCACGCTCATTCCACAACCTGGTTGCCGAGGTCAAAGTTGTGTCCAGGAAAATACTTTGCCATGCGATCATCCGCCGTGCGCGCATGCGCTTCCATACCCTCCAACCGAGAGATGCGCGCTGTGACCTGCGCAACGGTCTTGCACGCTTCGCGGTCCATGCGCTGCCAGGTCAGCGGCTTCAGGAATTTATGCACTGAAAGCCCGGCAGAATACCGCGCGGCAAATTTAGTCGGCAGGATGTGATTGGGCCCAGACGCCTTGTCGCCGAAGGCGACCGTCGTCTCCTCGCCCAGGAACAATGAGCCGTAGTTCGAGAGGTTTGCCAGCCACCAGTCAAGGTCGTGGGCATGCACTTCCAGATGCTCGGATGCGTAGAGGTCGGAGACCTCGACGAGTTCCTCGCGCGTCGCACAGACGACAACCTCGCCATAGTCACGCCAGGCAGCGGTCGCGGCATCGCGCGCCGTTGCCGGTAGTTTCTCGATGAGCGGCGGGATGAGCTGCATGACCTTGTCGGCGAGCGGCCGAGAACTCGTGAATAACCAAGCGGGGCTTTCGTGTCCGTGCTCGCACTGTCCGACAAGATCGCAGGCAACGATTGTCGGATCGGCGCCCTCATCGGCGATGACCGCGACTTCCGAGGGGCCGGCGAACACGTCGATGCCGACTTTACCGAACAGCATGCGCTTGGCTTCCGCCACGAACTTGTTGCCAGGGCCGACGATGATGTCAGCGGGCTTGCCGGTGAACAATCCGAAGGCCATGGCCGCGATGGCTTGCACGCCCCCAAGTGTCATCACCACGTCAGCGCCCGCCACCTTCATGGCATAGAGCACGTAGGGGTGAATGCCCTGCCCCTTGAACGGTGTGGAACAAGCCACTACCGTTTTCACGCCAGCTGCCTTCGCCGTTGCGATCGACATGTATGCCGACGCTATGTGAGCATAGCGTCCCGTCGGCACGTAGCAACCAGCGACGCTGCACGGCACGAGCTTCTGGCCAACCATAAGGCCCGGTGCAAGTTCGATCGAGAAATCCTTGACAGAGTCGCGCTGTGCCTCGGCAAAGGCACGCACTTTTGCCGTTGCGTACTTGATGTCCCGCTTCACGCCATCGGGAACCTCGCGCGCGCGGCGCTCGATTTCATCGCGCGACACCAGGATGTCTCCTGACCATTTGTCGAGCTTGAGGGCATACTCGCGAACCGCGGTTTCACCGCGTGCCTCGATCGCAGCGAGCATCGCTGTGACAACCTCCCGCGCTGCACTCGTCTCCGTCTCGGGCGTCTTGGCAGCACGCTTAAGATATTCGATGGCCATCGTCATTCTCCGGGTCGCGACTTGGACGTCAGCACTTGCGATGGCCGCCCCGCTGAATACCCTGGTCCGGCGGGGCGGCGCTTAGCTACGAAAAGTCATCAATTGGTTTTTGCGGCAAACGCGGCCAATGCTGGATCTTTCTTCACGAGCTGCATCGCGCTGTTGTCGACATAGGAATTGACATCGGGTGCCTTGGGAATGGTTCCCACATCGATCATGAACGTCGCGATATTGCCGAGCCAAGTATCGACCTGCGACTTGCCACTGGCGCGGTCCATGATCTTTAGCTGCTCATCGAGGCTGTAGACCGGACGGGTGCCGAACTCGGCATCGGCGGCTTTGTCCGATATCTCGACGCCTCCCACCGCATAGAACTTCTTCATGAGTGCTCGTGCCTCGACGGGATTTGCTTTTGCCCATGACCAGCCGCGCAAGTAGACGGCGAGAAACTTCGCAACCGCCTGCGGATTCTCCTTCACGAACTCGGAACGCGCCACCAGCGCACCTGGCACGATGGCGTCAGCGTCGGCACCGGAGCACAGGTACTTGGCGCTCGCCTTCTCCTCCAGCGTGTACGTGTTGGGGGCCCAGACGCCTGCGATGTCACCGTTGCTCGACGTGATTGCTGAAATAATCTGTGCTTGGCCAAGGTTGACGAATTCGACGTCGCTGGCGGCAACACCCCACTTCTTGAGGCAGCTGAGACTTGCATAGTGAACGGTCGAGTTCGTCGTGATCAGAATCTTCTGTCCCTTGATCGAGGCCGGATTGGCCCTCAGTGCATCAAGTTTTTCAGAGCGCACCATCATGGCATTGGCCTTTGACTCATCATTCGTCAGGCCAATCGTCAGCAAACCGAAGCGTGCCGCCCCAAGCACTGCTGGCACCGATCCTGTGCCGCCAACATCCCAGGATTTTGCCTGAGCTGCCGCAACCTGCGGTGCACCGGCAGGGAATGTCGAGAATTCCGGCTCCAGCCCGATGTCCTTCCACCAGCCCTTTTCAGTCGCAACAAAGAATGGCAACGCCCAATATAGCGCGGGCTGATAGCTTATCTTGATTTTGGTCGGCGCTTGCGCTTGCACTGGCAGTATCATCCCGGCCGCAAGTGCCGTGGCCGCGACCGCAGTTAGAAGTTTTTTCATTGGTTTACTCTCCCTGGTTTTTGAAGTTTATGACGCCACAAACGAACAGAACGTGTGCTCCCGATCAATTATTGCCGCTGGTCTTCTCTTCCCTCAGTGACTTCCAAATGTGGGTTCGCATTTGTACGAAGGAGGGGAGATCCATGACATCCTCAATGTTGGTCAATTGATCCCATTTCTCAGCCTCACGGATCGCCTTGACCTGCACGATCTCCTTGATGCGCCCCGGTCGACGGGTCATCACCGCGACGCGGTCGGCCAGATAGATCGCCTCCTCCACACCGTGAGTGATGAAAAGTACCGTGCGCGGGTTGACCCGCGACAAGCGAACGAGTTCCTCCTGCATCACCACGCGCGTCTGTGCATCGAGTGCGCCGAACGGCTCGTCCATGAGCAGCACCACAGGGTCGAGGGCGTAGGCGCGCGCAATTGCAACGCGCTGCTGCATGCCGCCGGACAACTGATGGGGATAGGCTGTCTCGTAGCCCGTAAGCCCCATGAGCTGAATATAGTGCGCAATTCGCTCGGACCGCTC
>JANNRP010000113.1:0-2055 GCA_031401535.1 Hyphomicrobiaceae bacterium
GTCGATTTTTCCGTTGAAGACAAGCGGCGCATCGCCGAAGTGCTCGATCAACTCGGCCTCGACTATATCGAGGGTGGATACCCCGGAGCGAATGCTACCGATACGGCGTTCTTCGCAAACCCACCCAGCCTCAAGCATGCAGCTTTTACCGCATTTGGCATGACCAAGCGTGCCGGCCGTTCGGTGTCGAATGATCCAGGGTTTCAGACGCTGCTGCAAACGACGGCAAGCGCCGTCTGTCTGGTTGCCAAGGCATGGGACTATCACGTGCGCGTCGCACTCGGGATCACAAACGAGGAGAACCTCGAGGGCGTCACCGAAAGCGTCAAGGCGGTGCGCGCCGTCTCCAAGGAAAGTATGATCGATTGCGAGCACTTCTTCGACGGTTATAAGGGTAACCGCGCTTACGCACTGGCTGTTGCCAAAGCTGCCTACGACGCTGGCGCGCGCTGGGTCGTGCTGTGCGACACCAACGGCGGCACACTGCCGCACGAGATCGAGCGCATCGTCGCCGATATCGCGACGATAGTGCCGGGCACGCATCTTGGCATCCATACGCACAACGACACCGAGAATGCGGTTGCCAACACGCTAGCCGCCGTCCGCTCCGGTGTGCGTCAGATACAGGGTACGCTCAACGGCCTCGGCGAGCGCTGCGGCAATGCTAATCTGACATCAATCATCCCGACGTTGCTTCTCAAGTCGGAGTTTGCCGAACGGTTTCAGACCGGCGTGACGCCTGAGCGGCTCGCCCGTCTTGTGACCGCGAGCCGTGTGCTTGACGAGATCTTGAACCGTGCACCCAATCGGCAAGCGGCCTACGTCGGCGACAGTGCGTTCGCCACCAAGGCTGGCATTCATGCGTCGGCGATCCTGAAAGAGCCCGAGACCTACGAACACGTCAAACCGGAAACCGTTGGCAATCGCCGCCGCGTGCTGGTGTCAAACCAGGCCGGCAAGTCGAATATCATGGCCGAGCTTGAGCGTATTGGTGTGCAGATCAACAAGGATGATCCCCGCGTTGCGGAGTTGCTCGAAGAAGTCAAAACTCGCGAAGCCGTCGGCTATTCCTATGAGGCGGCCGATGCGTCGTTTGAGCTGTTAGCGCGACGGCTGCTGGGCGAAGTGCCGCGCTATTTTTCGGTCGATAGCTTCCGGGTCATGGTCGAGAAGCGGCACAATGCACTCGGCCAGCTTGTCACCGTGTCGGAGGCGACCGTGAAGGTATTCGTCAATGGCGACAAGGAGCCCTTGTGGTCAGTGGCGGAGGGTAACGGACCGGTCAACGCGCTTGACGGAGCGTTACGCAAGGATCTGGGTCGGTACCAGTCGAATATCAAGGATCTGGAACTCGTCGATTACAAGGTGCGTATCTTGACCGGCGGCACTGAAGCCGTAACACGCGTGCTTATTGAAAGTCTCGATCGAGCGACGGGCAGCCGCTGGTTTACCGTCGGCGTGTCACCCAACATCGTCGACGCAAGTTTTGAAGCTCTGCTCGACAGCATCAACTATAAATTGCTGCGCGATGGTGCCACTGCTTAGGTGTGGCGGTTGAGGTTTCGTATCTGCCTTTGACCACCGTGCGCGCATGACAGCCATCGGCCGCAACGGCGCGCTTCGCAATCTCGACGGTGTTACCGTGTTGTTGAAATCTCGGGCATCCACCTATATTGCCTGTCAGCTCATCGGGGTCGATGGCGGACGTATCGCGAAATAATCTTGAATGCATCCACGCACGACAGGAGATCGGACATGTCGCACGCTATCCCGAATATCCCACATTTTCTCGTTCACAGCCCGAAGGACAACGTCGGCGTTGTGGTGATCGAGGACTTGAAGGCTGGCACGAGCATGTTCGGCGTCATCACCGAGACCGACACGACGACGGAAGCCAAAGCCAACCACGATATTCCGATCGGCCACAAAGTGGCGCTGACGGACCTCAAGAAGGGCGACACCGTGATCAAGTATGGCGCCGACGTCGGCCGCGTGCTGGCAGACGCGAAGGCCGGCGATCACATCCACGTCCACAACATGAAGACCAAGCGCTGG
>JANNRP010000114.1:0-4008 GCA_031401535.1 Hyphomicrobiaceae bacterium
GGCCGGCATCGGCTTCACGCTCGGCAATATCGCACTGATCATTACGGGCGCGCTCGTCGGCTCGTCGGGTGCGATTCTGTCCTACATCATGTGCAAGGGCATGAATCGCTCCTTCATCTCGGTGATCGCCGGCGGCTTCGGCGGCGAAGTTGCGGCAGCCGCAGACGGCACTGCCGAACAGCGCCCTGTGAAGCTCGGCTCGGCTGAAGACGCGGCCTACCTCATGAAGAACGCTCAAAAGGTCATCATTGTGCCAGGCTATGGCATGGCCGTCGCCCAGGCTCAGCACGCGCTGCGTGAAATGGCCGATAACCTCAAAAAGGCCGGTGTCGAGGTCAAGTACGCGATCCACCCCGTGGCCGGCCGCATGCCAGGCCATATGAACGTGCTGCTCGCTGAGGCCAACGTGCCTTATGATGAAGTGTTCGAGCTCGAAGACATCAATAGCGAATTCGGCCAAGCCGACATCGCCTTCGTGATCGGCGCCAATGATGTGACGAACCCAGCCGCGGAGGACGACAAGACGTCGCCAATTTACGGCATGCCGGTGTTGCAGGTTTGGAAAGCTGGCACCGTAATGTTCAATAAGCGGTCATTGGCATCGGGTTATGCCGGCGTCGACAACCCGCTGTTCTACAAAGACAACACGATGATGCTGCTGGGCGATGCCAAGAAAATGACAGAGACGATTGTGAAAGCACTCGCGCATTAAAGGTTTAGATGACCGACGCGTTGTCGCCTTGCCCCCGCCCCGGCGACAATTCGAGAGACAGTTGCATAGATGGGGATTGCCCCATGAACCTGATGATCCAATGCGAACGCGAAGATGACGGTCGCTGGCTCGCAGAGGTTCCCGAACTAGCGGGTGTACTAACCTATGGGCCGAGCTCTGAAGCAGCCGCAGCAGCAGCGCAAATACTTGCCCTGCGCGTTCTGGCGGATCGCCTTGAGCACGACGAAGCCTAACAGTTTGAGTTCGGACGCCCGACAGCCTTCGTCCTTCAACGATTTAGCAAATCATTTACTTCTTGCCAGTAGCGTTTGATACTCACCGAAAAAGTTGGTGGGAATCGCTCAACACGCGGACGTGGCATGGCAAGTGGTCGCAGTGTCGTGGGTCATACCGGGCAGGTCGTATCCGTGCCATCGGTCGAGCTTGTCGATCAGATTATGGGATTCGCGATTGTCGCTGTGCTGCCGACCATATTCTGGGCCGGACTCTTACTGGCGGTATCGGCCACGTTTGATCTCACTATCGCGCCGGGCACCATCGTTGCTGCCGCGGCCATCGCTTTCGCTTTTCTGAGCGGTATCTGGGCATGCTTCGCGGTCTCCCGCAGCAGATCGCGCACCGACGTCTATGCCAATGAGCAGGACTAACGTCGACTAGGCGCCCCAACTGCAGCGCATTTCACGACAGACACGGCTTTGCGCGGGGCCGATCGAACACCGTGCCGACACCAGACGACATGTGCGGCAGCTGTACGATGATATGCACCCGCGGAAGTTGCCGCTGCGCTGAAAATTGCAGGTGCGTATGGTCTGGCAGTCGCGCTCAGGATTGATCGATCCGCCTGGGCCCTGCTGGGCAAAAGTCGGTTGCGCCAAGCCAAGCACCAGAACGGCACCCAGTACCGCCAGTAGACTTTTCGATGTCTGATGCGCGCCCATAACCCAAATCCGCCCAGCCGATGCCAACCAGCCGGATACTCTCGCAAGTGACCCGCGATAGCAATTGTCTGTGTCGTGTCCATGCAACAGGGTGTTGCGACTGTGCCGTCAGAGCAACGAATTCACTCAGGGCGAACGAGGCTCGGATCGGCCAAATGCTGGCGCAGCATATCCTGGTATTCGCCGACCATCTTGGCGACGAACTCCTCGTGGTTCGGCACGTCGAGCACGACCTTGGCGACATAAGCGTTGTAACGCGCAGCGGCGTACATCATCGCCATGTGCAGGTCGGTCGCCTTGACGGACTCATTCTTTTGATTGGCCAGATCGATGAAGGCATTGGCGAGTTTGAGAAATGCCTCCGTATTTACCGTTGCGGCCTTGTCAGCGGCACGCCGGGCTTGCCGGTTCGGCGGTGTGGTTGGCATCGGGGATGTCCTACGTAAAACTTAGTCCTGCTGATACCTCAGCGCGCACAGGCGCGAAAGTCCCGAACGATGCCGTCGGTCGTTGGAGCGACCGTCTGCATGAATAGCCCACGTAGCATAGCCCCGTCACCAGCTGGCAGCGGCGTGGTTCGACAACCCAACCAAGGACCGACTTCTCCCGCATGCAGCTCATGATACTCAAACGTGCCATCTGGCGGAACTTCAACACCGACCACGTTGTCGAGAGCCAGAAGCGACCGCGGATCAGGCACACCGTCAACAAGGGCGGCGTAGACGACGAATAACAACCGTTTGTGCTGCTCGGCCAAGTGCCGCAAGTGCTCCCAGGATTTTGGCGGACCGGACCACATGGCCACGTTGACGATCCGCGCTGGCGTTGCCGCAACAAACGACATGGCACGCGCAAGCGACGCCTCAACTGCCGGATCCGCGCGCACCGGAATTATTCTCGAACGTTTATGCTCCGGTGGCGTTGCATAACTGAACCGGACAATTCCTCGGAATGCCGCCAACTTATAGGGTCGCGCATCGCTATCGATGACATCCCAGCCGATCAACTCACCCTCGCCATCGCGGGCCAGTCGTTCAGCAATCACAGGTTTGGTGTAGTCCACTCCTGGGCCGATGAACGCGACCGCCACGCCACCCGGATCGATGCCCTTCGGCACCGGCGGCTTCTTGGTCTGCTGGGCCAGAGCTGCCCCCACCAGCATCACGAGGCCCAGGCTCGGCCCAACGATTGCGACGCTGCGCCTCACGACGATTTCTTCATTTCTTCGAGGCGCCGTTCCCAGGCCATGGCCTGCGTCACGATCTGATCGAGGTTGGCGTGTTCCGGCTGCCAGCCCAATTGCCGCATGATCTTGGCAGGGGCGGCCACCACGGATGCTGGATCGCCCGGCCGACGCGGCGACATCTTGACTTCGAAATCGCGGTTCGACGTCCGCTTGACCGCCTCGATCACCTGCAGCACGGAATAGCCTTTGCCGTAGCCACAATTGAACACGTCCGACTTGGCACCCGAGCGCAGGTGCTTCAGTGCCGCCATGTGCGCGCGCGCCAGATCCTTGACGTGGATGTAATCACGCACACAGGTGCCATCGGACGTCGGATAGTCGGTGCCGAACACCTCCATACGCGGCCGCCGGCCGAGCGCCGTTTCGCACGCGACCTTGATCAGATGCGTGGCCCGCGGCGTCGATTGTCCCGTCCGACCCAACGGATCGGCTCCAGCGACGTTGAAATAGCGCAACGCCACATAGTTGAAGTCGTGCGCGCGCGCAGCGTCGGCCAGCATGATCTCGGTCATGAGTTTCGACGAGCCGTAAGGTGACATAGGTTTCAGCGTGGTCTCTTCATCAATCGGCGCATCGCCCGTCATACCGTAGACGGCGGCCGTCGAGGAAAAGATGAAGTGCTTCACGCCCATGGCGATCGCCGCTTCCATCAGAGCGCGCGATTTGACGGTATTGTTGTTGTAGTAGCCAAGCGGATCGGAAACCGAATCCGGCACAACGATTGAACCGGCAAAATGGATGATTGCTTTGACGCCGTACTTGCGAATGACGGTGCGCACCAAGTCCTGATCACCGGCATCGCCGACAACCAACGTTGCAGCATCAGGGATCGCCCAGCGGAAGCCCGTCGTCAGATTATCAAGAATCACCACCCGTTCGCCCGCGTCGAGCAACTCGAGCACCATGTGACTGCCGATGTAGCCAGCGCCGCCAGTGACGAGAACAGCCATATGCACTTCCCTTATGCTTCGATTGATGGCCGCCGACGGCCGCACGGGTCGGGTGTAAGCGTAAAGCCACAACAAACGTTTACCCGCAGCCCGCGCGTTGTGGCAATTGCCGCTGTATGCGAGACAACTGCCAGAATTGAC
>JANNRP010000115.1:0-32869 GCA_031401535.1 Hyphomicrobiaceae bacterium
ACTTTTGGTTCCGGCGTTATGCCATTGAGCGAGCGCTACTGCTCGAGGACTGGAACGAGGTCATAAGGCAAGCTGACGCACTGCTTACTCGCATGTCCGGAGAACCGCTGGCTTATGCACGAGTTGTGGCTGAGCGCGGCCACTGTCTAGCCCGTCGCGGCCTTGGCGAAGTCACAGAGATAGAGGACGAAAAGCTGAGGCTTCTCGCTGCGACCGCTGACGAAGTCGGCTTTCGCATCGATGCACTGGGTAGCGCCTTACGTTGGACCTAGCGACTTCCCTCCGAGGCAATAGCGAGATTGAAGTCCGCTTCGAGACAGTTGTGTCGCTAGCTGATCGATTCCGTTCCGTCAGGACCACATCTCAAAGCTATCGTTGAACTGAACGTTTAACGAATCGAACCTCATAAGCTCGACTTCACTGTCGATTTAGCTCCGGACACTCGCGTAGTGCGGGGATGGCGGATGGCTTCCTATCACAAAGCTAACGCTCAAGGAGCGATTGGCGAGCCTCGACGCGAAGGCTCGACCAGACTCGCTGTTGCAGGGCGTCGCGCTCGGCGACGAAATCGATGAACGTCGAGCTGATGAAGACCTTGAAGACCCTGGTTTGTTTCATTTTGTTGTTGGTACCGCACACACTCGACACCGCGCATGGCGGGTCATCCCTACCTAACAGGCTGAATTTGCGATTCCGAACCAAATCCTGACGCTGTCACCCAGGTTGCTACCTGATCCAAAGCAGCAACTGTACGGGGCGTCGACCCGGGCAGGCCATCTTGCCGATATATGCGTCGGACAAGCTGCCGGAAAACGTGCATTCGGCACCATCGAAAGTGACCTTGGCGTCCATGCGGGATGACAGCCGATGGAACTGAACCCGCATATCCCCCGCCTTTTCCTGCGGACCATCCTGGCTGCACCAACCGACATGAGCGAGCCTCATCGGGCCGACGAGTTCGCGGGTGTCGCCGTCGCGCGTGAGTGTGGCTGTGAGTTCCCATTCGCCTGCGTTGCCAGAAAATCCGAGTACCTCCATCTTCTCGGGCGTTCCAGCACTGGCCCACATGACGCCAGCACCGACTGTGATGATGCCGAGGAGGAAAACGCCGACGATCACCAGAAGCTGGCGGCCAGTCACCATCGAGGGGCTCATTCGGTGCAACATTTGATACTGCTCGAGATCCGAAAGCCGCATGGCCGACGGTGCAACGCCGGTCATACGACGCCTAGTCGTCAGCTCTTCTTGGGAAAAGCTCGTGCCTCGGTGATTTCCGGCCGTGCAGTATCTGCCGCAGCCGAAAGATCGACGACTTTTGCGTAGAAGCGGTTGGCCTTGGCCATGTCGCCAAGCTTCACGGCAGCCCTGGCCGCGCCGACATGCGTTACCAGACGGTTTGGCTCCTTCTTGATCGTCGATTCGAAGGCCTCAAGGGCCTCCTTGGCTTGTCCTCGCTCGAGCAGCATGTGGGCGTACTGCTCGCGAGCTGGCGCCAGCGGACCTGGTGTAACCGGGTGCTTTTCCGTCTTGTCCTCGGCGTCCGCTGCTGCCGCAAGTAACTTGAGCGCGTCGTCGTGCTTGCCATCGGCCAGAAGCACCCAAGCCTTGGCTACATCGCGCTGGATAGTCACTTGCTCGGCCCAATAAGTGTTCTTCGCCTGTGTAAGCGCGCTCGCCAGTTCGTCGAGTTTGGTAATGTCGGACTTCGCTGCGGTCGCATTGCCAGTGCGTGCCGCGCCTAGTGCTCGAGCATAATGGCTGATGGCTTGAACATGAGGTTGCTGAGTCGGGCGGACTTCGAGTTGTGCCGCCCCTTGCCAGTCGCTGCGCTCGATCGCGAACCGGGCCGGGGATGCAGCCAGCGCATAAGGACCGACGAAGAACGTCTCCGTAAATCCACTCACGACCTTCATCTCGTCGAGAACAGCGCGAGCCTGCTTTTCCTGGCCGAGTTGCAGGTGCGCATAAACCAGATAATCCATGGCGTGCAGTTGATCGTGCGCGTCCTTTGTTTCCTTGGCTGAAGCAGATGATCTCGAATTCGAGGCGATCGAGTCCTTCCAATAGCCGACACGCGTAAAGATATGCGAGGGCATGTGAAGGGCGTGCGGCGCGTCGGGAGCAACTTTGGCATAGCGCCGGGCGGCTTCGAGGCCTTTTGCGGCGATTGCCGGATAGTCGTAAAGATGAATCAAATAATGCGCGACGCCTGGGTGCTGCGGCAGGCGCTTCCACATCTTCTCCAGGATAGCCGCGCCTTTGAGCTGGTTAGCGTAGGTTTTATCGGTCGCAGCCGCACTGGTGTTGAGCGATAGCGCGTAATAGATTTGCGCCTCGTCGTCTTTGGCATACGTCGCCGCGAGTTGCTCCATCGCCTTCGAGTAATTCAACGTCCGTGCGCGATGATCGACCTTGTCATGTTCCTTATACATTTCGCCAAGGGCGGCCACGTAGTCACGCTCACGTTGCGTCTTGGGCGGATTTGCCTTCGCCATGTCGAGAGCTGCAGCCCCTTCACCAAGATTCTTCGGTGGAGGCGGGACGTGTGGATTCCAGAGCAAACTCAACGCGACGCCCCAGTGTGCCATCGAACACTGAGGATCTGTCTTCAACACCTCCTCGAAGGCGCGCTGCGATGCCCGATACCAGAATGAATGTTGGTAAAGCATCGCGCGGCTGAATTGCGCCTGCGCAGCCGGGGTGCAAGACGTCTCGAAAGTGACTTTGCCAAGTTGCGTGTCACGCGCTTGGCCCGTGGCCAATTCAGCCATCGCAAGAGACACAAGTGCGCTGATTGAGACGCCAGTAAATAGAACAGTTCTGTTCATTTGAACCACCTCTCGCAGCTTGCCTCGGATACGACATGAAAGTCATCAAGCGAGAAAAACGCAGCGAAGTCAGGTCGGTGGCGCCGACTCTCTAGAAAATCCGCAATAGGAATAGTTTGCGGCTAATCGCCACAGACAATTGTGAAGGTATCTAATGGCAAGTCTTAAAGCAAGGGCACGAATTGGGTCTGCATTGTTGTCCGCAGCTGCCCCCCGGACCAGAATGAGAACAAAAGAGCCTTTCAGGAGTAACGTCAGGTCGGAGTAATTGGGGAAGCGATCGCCCAGGCGATAGATATGCGCGCCACTCGTGATCGTTCCGAAAGCGCCGCCGAGTCAGACACCTAACGATTTCCCGCCCCACGCTGTCGATCTGACGCGCGTTGGCGCGGGTATGGTACGGTTCGGAGTAGACGGGCCGATGCCGTCACAAACCGAAGAAGCCATCCCACCGGCCGCGCAGTTTCATCAAGCACAATTGGGGATTGGAGATTGGATGTTCAGCGAATGGATACGATCGGCAGCGGCACTGTTCAAGACAGTGGTGGTCAAGTTGGCAGGCAACTCGTCGGAAGGAAACGCCTCGGTAGTTGAAAGCACCGCAGTTAGAATCTATGAAATTGAGCCTGGCGATGGACCCGCCTGGGGAACGCTGTCTGGGTTGACCGCGCATCCTTCCGACCCGTCTAGGCTCTACGCCGTGACGGACAACGACTCACCACCGGTTCGTATTCTCGAACTCGACGTGTCGGCGGATCCGGCACGCGTCGTGCGGCAAATTCCAGTCATTGCTCCGGGCTTGGACAAGCTTGATCTCGAAGCAATCGTTGCCCAATCGGATGGAGGCTTTTGGTTGGCGTCCGAAGGCGCCGAAGACAACAACCCGCCTAACGTCCTACTGGAAGTTGATGCAGAGGGCGAACTGCGTCGATCGATTGACTTGCCGGAGTCCATTGCATCAAGGATCGAGAAAAAAGGCTTTGAGGGCCTCGCGCTTGAAAAGACGCCTTCAGGGTCGCGTCTTTACGTTGCATTCCAGGCGCCGCTTGCCGGAGATGGCGACGATGTTACGCGCATTGGCGCCGTGGACGTCGTCACCGGGCAGTGGACATTCTTTCACTACCCTCTCGAACGTCTGCCATCTGGCGATTTCACTGGCTTGAGTGAGCTTTTGCATCTGGGCAATCGTCGCTTCGCTGCCATCGAACGCGATGGAAAAGGTGGTCGGAAATCGGTGAAATGGATTACAACATTCGAGCTTGCTTCACTTGTTGGCAGCCCAGCTGATGCAGTGCCTCCAATCATTACAAAGCAATTGGCCGTCGACCTCGTGCCGCTTTTTACGCACCTTGACCGAAAAGTTGAAAAGGAAATTGAAGGCCTTGCCATCGCGAGCGACGGGCACGTCTATGTCGTCACCGATAACGACAATGAGCGTGCCACACTGTTGCTGCGTATCGGTAAGGCCACCGAGATTTTCGAACCTGCCCCCAAGTGACGTCCGCCCGACATATCGGCTGCCACGGACGGCCGAAACGTCTGCAACTAAACTCACGTCCATCTACGAAGCGTGGGTGTGCCTTCGACGAGCATCAGCCATAGATCGACGCCGAGTGTGTGGTCTGACTATCCACCGCACAGAAACACGTTCCAGTCCGTCGTGTCATGAGATAAGCGCTGTTCTGATCGCAGCTTCCAGTCCCGGCTAATCCCCAAACACGCCGGCCGGATCGTCTAGCACCCATAGGTTTTGTTGATGCCGTCGATCACGCGCATCAGCGTAAACGATTCCAGTAGCACCACGTAATTGCTGGTATCTCTTAGGCTCGGCAGGGATTACTAAACAGGTGACCAGACAGAAGCAAGATCCCTAAAGATCGATCTTGGAACGGGCTTTTGCACGAAGACATGCGGCACCTGAGATAGCTGTATAGAAACGCCGCAGTCTCCACTGAAAACGATGACTTTAAGGCCAGCATTAGCCGCAGCGACTGCAACCCCCGCGCCTGTGTTACCGTCTTTGAGTTGGAGATCTACAATGACAATATCCGCTTTAGATTTTGCGAGCGCGGCAAGTGCCTCGAAGGCACTTGCAAACACTCCGCAGACTGTGTGACCATTTAATCTCACTGAATCAGCCGTATCGATGGCGATCAATGGATCGTCTTCGCATATCATCACATTCGCCATCGAATTTTCCTCGTGCAACCATGGTAACCACCAACGCAAATGCGCACCCAATAGTTGCTCGTGCGAAGGCACCTTGAGAATTTGTCGCGACTTGGCACAGATCGGGTCGCATCACGACACACTGCCCGGCGGTCGAACTTGTTCGGTTACTTAACGCTGCCAACCTTGTTTGTGATAGGACCGGAACGAGACCAGAGCTTGTGGTTTTGCGGGGTTCGGTTCAGGGCACCTTCCGCAAAACTCCCGCGCTAGACGAGGTTGCTATCCTCCGGCGTCGGCTAAGCACTTGATATAATTGGCTGGGGCGGGAGGGATCGAACCTCCGAATGACGGAATCAAAATCCGTTGCCTTACCGCTTGGCGACGCCCCAATGATGCCGCGCCACCGCACAACGGCTGTTCAGCGCTCGGCCGCACCATAGTCGAGCGACGTGCTGCCTGCAATGGCGCGTTTTATCAGCAAAATCAATCGCCTGAGAGATTGCGAAACTTACCACGCAGATACAACAGCGGATCTGCCGTCACACGCACAGCAGTTGCCACCACCTGACCAATAAAAATGGTGTGGGTCGGAAACACCAGTTCCTGCGCAATCTGGCAATCGAACGCTGCTAGTGCGTTGGCGAGGATCGGTGCACCGGTTATTAGCATGCCCCATTCAGAGCTGGAAAACCGTGCCTCCCCCTTGAGCCCCGCACGGCCCGAAAACTGCGCGGCGACCACCTGCTGATCGGCCGCTAATAGGTTGATCGAAAAATGGCGGCGACTCTGGATTACGTCATGTGCGCTGGCGGAACGATTGACGCACACGAGCAATGTCGGCGGATCATCGGATAGGGAACACACAGCCGTTGCAGTCAATCCGTAGCGTTCGCCAACCGGACCGGTGGCAACCACGGTTACCGCACCGGCCAAGTGCTGCATGCTGGCGCGAAATGCTTCAGGCGCGATCGTTGCGCAAGGCTTTGAGCCCAGGTCACTGGACAATGCGGCGTCTCCTTAGGGCTTCACCGCATATACTGCCCCCTTACGCGCCCCGCTTCCAGTCACCAATCGTCGCGCGCGGTAGACCCAGGTGGTCGCGTAGCGTCGATCCGCTGTATTCCTTGCGGAACAGGCCCCGACGCTGCAGTTCCGGTACCACAAGACGCACCATGTCTTCGTAGGAGCCTGGTAGATGGGTCGCCGCCACGACGAAGCCGTCGCAGGCCCGGCCCTCGAACCACTCCTCCATCTTGTCGGCGATATCCTTGGCGCTGCCAACAAATAGCGGAAACTCACGAATGGTGCCTCGGTTGGAGACTTCGACAAAATCGCGGATCGTTGGATTTGTCTTGCCCGATGCGGTCACGACCCGGTCGCGGATGGCTTGCAACCCGCTGATCGATTTGAGGTCTGCATCGGTGAACGCCTCGTCCATGCCCTTCGACGCAAAATCGAAGTTCAACACTTCCGACAGCAGCGCCAGCGCGTCGATCGGCTTGACAAGCTTGTCGATGATCTCCATCTTGGCTTCGGCGATGGCGCGGGTCTCACCTGGAATGATGTAGACTGCAGGTGCGACCTTGACATGGTCGGGATTGCGACCAGCCTTCGCCACCTGATCTTTGAAGCTGGCATAGATTTTGCGGCCGATCGCCAGATTCGGATAAACCGCAAACACCAGTTCGCCCCATTGGGAGGCGAACCGCTGGCCGCGCCCTGACTGGCCAGCCTGGATAACAACGGGGCGCCCTTGGGCACTGCGCGGCACCGTGAACGGCCCGCGCGTCTGGTAATATTTGCCCTCGAAATCGAGGCGGCGCACTTTATCGGGATGCGCAAACAGACCAGTGGTGCGATCTGCCACGATGGCATCGTCGTCCCAGGTATCCCAGTGGCCAAGGACCGCCTCCATGAATTCGTCGGCACGGTCATAGCGCAGATCATGTTCGGGGTGCTCGGCACGCGAGAAATTCTGCGCCTCGCTGGTATTGAGCGATGTCACGACGTTCCAGGCAACGCGGCCGCCGAGCATCAGGTCCATGGTCTGGAATACACGCGCCACATGATACGGCTCATAATAGGTCGTCGAGTATGTTGAACCGAGCCCGAGCTTCGAGGTGGCGGTTCCCATCACCGTCATGATGGTCGCGGGGTCCATCTTGACGACGCGGATGCCATTCTCGATAGCCGAACGGTGATCGTTGCCGAGAATATCCGGCATCGCGAGTCGATCGTCAAAGAACGCCAGATCGAAGCAGCCGGTCTCGAGCGTGCGCGCAATACGCTGGTAGTAGTCAGGAGACAGGAAGTCTGGCGCGGTAGCTGGATGCCGCCACGAGGCCACATAGTTGGAGCAGTTCTGCGCCTGCAAAAATCCGACCAGCGCCATCTGGCGGTGTACTTGCTTCATTGACGGGGCCCTTCCCTCGGGTCTCATATTGGTCGGCATGATGCCATAGCAGCACCGATGCGCAACTGCGCGAAAGAGGCAACAGCCGTGCCGATTAGCGCCAGCGCAGGCAACAGCAGACGAGACGCGCGGTTTTTGCAGACGACGGGACCGCGTAAATACTGTTGTAGTGCGCCGCGCTGCTGGCGACCGCCCGGCCAAGGCTCAACAGGTAACACCCAGATAAGGAACGCTGCCATGACGTCGAAGAAGGGCTGGCCGGACGAGGTGTTCGCGGAAATCAAAAAGCGCAAAATCGCGTCTCTGTGTACCATTCCCGACGGCGGTCTGACCAAGCTTCTCAACCTTGTCAAAGCCGACAAGGACATGCGCCTCATCACACTGTCGACCGAGGAGGAAGGCATGGGTGTCGTCACCGGACAATGGCTCGGCGGCAAGCGCTCCATGATCGCGATGCAATCGTCGGGCGTCGGCAACTGTATCAACGCGCTTGGCTTGCCGTCGATCATGCGGGCGCCGTGTCTGATGCTCGTCACAATGCGGGGTCAGTGGGGCGAATTCAATCCGTGGCAGGTGCAGATGGGGCAAGGCACCCAGCCGGTGCTGGAAGCGGTCGGCGTCAAGTGTTTCCCGGTCGACAAGCCAGACGAGGTTGCGCCGACGTTCGCGGCGGCAGCGGACATGGCATACAACGGCGGCTTTGCCTGTGCCGTGCTCGTCAGTCAGCGCATCATCGGCGCCAAAGGCTTCGGCCAGGAATAGGGACAGAACATCATGGCTTCCAACAAAATCCAACGCCGTCCGTTTGTCGCCTCGCTGCTTGCCGAACGCGGCAATGCGCTGGTTGTGCCGGGCCTGGGCTCGCCGACCTGGGATTGTTCGGCATCCGGCGACAGCCCGGACTATCTGTACTCCTGGGGCGGCATGGGCCTCGCGGTATCGACTGCCCTCGGACTAGCCCTCGCCCATCCCGAGCGTCGCGTGCTGGCACTGACCGGCGACGGGGAGATGATGATGGGCATCGGCTCGCTCGGTGTAGTTGCGGCGCAGGCCCCGGCCAATCTCGCCATCCTGGTGCTCGATAACGAGCATTTTGGTGAAACGGGTCAGCAGACCGGATTGACCTCTGGCCGTACGGATTTATGCAAGATCGCCGAGGGTTTCGGTATCGCACATACGATGACTGTGACCGAGCAGAGTGCAGTCGGGCAACTTGCCGCCTTCCTGTTCAAGCATCCGGGGCCATTATTCGCGGTGGCAAAGATCGCTCTCAGCGAAGACCCTTGGAACCTGCCGATCAAGGACGGTGGCACGATCGCACGCCGGATGCGCATCGCCCTTGGCCACGAGCAAGCGTAGCGCGCAATCGTTCGCCCAGCCACGACCGTAATTGCAGCCCAAAGTGCTGTTGCAACTACGCATTGCAAAGACGAGTGCGGCGTGGCATCGAACACATGGGTGCGCGGGTTCTTTGAGTCGGATAGTGCATAGCAATTGAGCTGGCGCTATTCCTACCTTGCTTCCGCCGCCAGCGAGCAGGGAGCACGACATGCCGGACCCGTTGCCTACGATTTCGACCGACGGTACAGCGTCCGACCCGAGCGTTTACGCCCAGGATGGGCAAATCCTGATCGGTTGCAGCAAAAGCGGCGGTCAATTCTCGCCCGAATGTATTGAACTCGCGCTTGCCAATCGGCACGGACTTGTCACCGGCGCCACAGGAACCGGCAAAACGGTGACGCTGCAAGTGCTCGCGGAAGGCTTTTCGGCCGCCGGCGTTCCGGTATTTGCGGCCGACATCAAGGGGGACCTCTCTGGCATTGCGGTTGCGGGCACGCGGGCACCAAAACTTGTGGCCCGTGCAGAGGAAATAGGTCTTTCAAATTACGGCAACGCCGCATTCCCCACCGTGTTCTGGGACATCTTTGGTGAGATCGGCCATCCCGTGCGCGCCACGGTGCACGAGATGGGGCCGCTGCTGCTGTCGCGCCTGCTCGACCTGACCGAACCGCAGGAAGGCGTGCTCAACATCGCCTTCCGATGGGCCGAGGATGAGCGCAAGGCCGGCGACAAGAAGATGCGAATTGTAGACCTCAAGGATCTGCGCGCGGTCATCGACGAGATGGGCCAGAAGGCAGCATCCCTGCGCAGTAAGTACGGCAACATCGCACCTGCCACCGTCGGTGTAATCCAGCGGCGGCTGCTCGTGTTGGAGGAGCAGGGTGCCACCTCGTTCTTCGGCGAGCCCGCCCTCGACATCAAGGATTTCATCAAGACCACGCCCGACGCCAGCGGGAAGCAGCGCGGCGTCATCAACATCCTTGCTGCCGAAAAACTGATGAACACGCCGCGCTTGTACTCGTCTTTCCTGTTGTGGATGCTGTCGGAACTGTTCGACAAGCTTGACGAAGTCGGCGATCTCGACCGTCCGCGCCTCGTGTTCCTGTTCGACGAGGCCCACCTTTTGTTCAACGATGCTCCGAAAGCCGTGCTCGACCAGATCGAGCGCGTAACCCGGCTGATCCGCTCAAAAGGCGTCGGCGTGTACTACGTCACGCAGAACCCGCGCGACGTGCCGGACCGCGTATCGGCGCAGCTCGGCAACCGCATCCAGCATGCGCTGCGCGCCTTCACGCCGCTCGAACAAAAGGGCATCCGTGCTGCGGCCGAAACGTTCCGAGCCAACCCCGACATCGATACCGAGCGGGCAATTCAGGAACTGAAAGTTGGCGAGGCGCTGGTGTCGTTCCTGCATAACAAGGGCGAGCCGTCGATGGTGCAGCGGACGCTGATCCGTCCGCCAATGTCGCGTGTCGGGCCATTGAAGCCCCATGAGCGTAAGGCGCTGATCGAGACTGATGTCGAAAATCGCGGCAAGTATGAAACGCTCATCGATGCCGAATCGGCGTTCGAGCGGCTGGCCGAGCGCAATACGCCTGTCGGCAAGGCCAAAGAGGGCGTCAAGAAAGCGTTCGGCAACCTGTTCAAGTGGTGACACCGACTTAACGGCTACCACGATCAACTTACGAGGAGCACGACATGGGCTTTCGTTTTCGCAAGATCATCTCCGTCATTCCCGGCGTGAAGGTCAACCTGAGCAAAACTGGCGCCAGCACCAGCATTGGCGGGCATGGCGCGACGGTCAACGTCGGCACGTCGGGCAAGAAAACCGTGACGCTCGGCATCCCCGGCTCCGGCATGAGCTACCAGTTACCACTCAATGGGGCAGCAATCGTGCTGCTGGTGGCGCTCGTCGTCATTGTCGGCGTCGCCTATCTGATCGCGCCGACTTACGTCACGGCAGCGCTGCACTGGTGGCAGCCGAAGTGGTTCTAAGGCGCTGACGGCTAACGCCGACAGCATTACACGTGCTGGCCGCCATTAATGTGCAGTTCGGCACCGTTGACATAACTCGATTGATCCGTGCACAGGAAATAAATCGCCTTAGCCACCTCCTCTGGCTCGCCGAGGCGGCGCATCGGGATCTGCTCCTGAACGATCTTGTCCGTGCCCGGCGACAGGATCGACGTATCGATCTCTCCCGGCGAGATCGAATTGACGCGGATGCCGCGCTTGCCAAAATCGTGCGCCATTTCGCGCGTCAGTGCAGCCAGCGCAGCCTTTGACGTAGCGTAGGCCGCTCCTGCAAAGGGGTGCACGCGGCTGCCCGCGATCGAGGTGACGTTGACCACGGCACCCTTGGCCCGGTCCAGTTCCTCGATCAGTCCACGGGCGACCTGCAACGGCCCAAAGAAATTCACCCGGAATACCTTCTCCCAGGTTTCGAGCGGTGTATCGATTGTGCCGAGGCGTTTGCCTTTGTCGCCCTTTGGACTGATCGCTGCGTTGTTGACGAGCGCATGCAAACGGCTGCCTTGCGCCTTCAAACGCTCTTTCATCTCGGCAACCGCATGCGGCATTACATTCAGGTCGGCAAGATCCAGTTGTATGTGATCGTCTGGCCCCATCTCCCACGGACAATTTTCGGGGAATGGCTGACGCGAGCAGGTGATGACCCGCCAGCCAGCTGACGAGAACCGTTTCACAGTCGCATGTCCGATGCCACGCGAGGCGCCAGTCAGGATCAGCGTTTTGCGCTCGGCGTTGCCTGCACTGGCAATCGGCATGTGATCATCCCCGGTATTTTCGCTGCATCGCACAATACCCACTAACACACTTTGTCGCATGCGGCCCGCTGTGATGACTACCGCCGACACTGGAGGATCATGGGATTGGCGACGATTGCGACTATGGATACAGCCGCGCACGATCCCACGGAGCGTTTGCATTCGGTCGACGAAATACGACGCGCTCGTGCAGGCGGAACGGTCGATCGTGCCAAAACTCGATCTCGACCGGCGTGACGCGGAACCCCGACCAGTGCGGTGGACGCGGGATCTCGCCAATAGGATAACGGGCAGCGAGGCCCGCCACCGCCTTCTCCAGTGCAAATCGGCTTTCAAGGGGCCGCGATTGGGCCGAGGCCCAGGCGCCATAGCGGCTGCCGCGCGGGCGGGATGCGAAGTAGGCATCGGCCTCGGCACTGGTCACCGGCACGACAGTGCCTCGCACGCGCACCTGCCGACGCAAGCTCTTCCAATAGAAGTTCAGCGCAGCCTTGCCTGATTTCTGAATCTCCTGGCCCTTGGCGCCGTCAAAGTTGGTGTAAAATACGAATCCCCGCTCCGGTTGGCCGACATCGTCCAACGCCTTGAGCAGCACAATGCGGACATTCGGCATTCCCGACGGATCGACTGTCGCAACGGCCATCGCATTGGCATCATTCAATTCATGTGTCTTTGCGTCGGAGAACCACGCCTCGAAGAGCCCGAACGGCTCGGTCACGCTGGAAAAGTCGGCAGCCTCCGGACCTTTGTAGTAGTCACCGCGGTTCCACTCGGTTTTCTGATCGTTGCTCATGTTGCACTCTGATTGTTGATCGTATCGCTGCGGCACGGTCGGCGCAGTCATTCAGCCGTTCTTAACCCAGATGCACGATGATCCGCGCGTCAAGGTTCGCATGTTGCGGACCAGAGTTGTGTAGACAGTGAGTCGTGTACCATGCGTTCATCCTCCAACTTCGCCACGTTCGCGATCGTAACTGCGGTTGGGTTTTTCTTATTTGCCGCCGTTCTATTCGATATTGCACCGGTTGCCGCGGAATCAAAGCCGGGCACCACAGCCGCCATCGAACTTCCCCCCGCCGACAACTCAATGTCCTCCTCCAACACACCTGCCGCCACGTGCTCATGCCCAGGTGCCAACCCCGGCTCTGGCCCCGACAACCAGATCCCGCGCGACAAGCTTTGGCCGAAGCCAGCGCTTGCCGACCTAAAGTATACGCTTGATGAGGCCGATGCGATTGCCGCCCTCGAAGCCGTCCAATTGGCATTATCCGAGGTCAGCGACGGCGCAACCTATATCTGGCATCGCCGTCACGGCCGGCTAAGCGGCGCGGTCAAGCCAACCTCGTCATTCAAGGATACGAACGGTCAGATCTGTCGGCATATTGTCATGGCTATGACGTCGGGCGAGTACTCGCGCAAGGCCGAGGGCATCGCCTGCCGTGGGGCCAAGGGTGTATGGACCTTGGAAGGTTAAGCCATCTCTCAACGATTGGCAGTTACCTTGAAAGTGTCATTTGCCCTCGCGCCACCAAGCGAGTGCGATCAGGAACAACAGGGCCGACAGCGCCAGCAACCCGGTGAACATGGGCGTCAGCTTGACGCCGCGTGTGACGTAGGCCTCACGGTCGCGCAGTCCCATCCACCCCGACCCAGCAAGCACTTTTGCCGACGTCATCATAGTAATGCGCGGCACGTCAACGGCGGTCGGATCACTGCCCGAGAGCAAACCGCTACCTAGCGTCCAGAACGCTGCGCCGCCGGTTGCCTCGTTGAGCGGCTTGAGTTTGTCTTCGGTTGCCGTGACCTCGGACATCTCACGCACATCCTCGGCGCCGACATGGGCGACAGCGGTGAGCGGAAGCGGCGTGCCCGGCGTCTGCATCTTGTAGAGCCCCGGCTCCTTGACCTCGATCACCGAGCGCCACAGACCCGGACCGGCCTTCTCGAGCCGCAGCGATTCGGCCGCGCCACCTGGCGCGGTCATATCAACGGGCGCGATCGTCTCCTCCATCGAACGGCGCTCGATCGTCAGTTTCAAACCCTTGGCGGACGCGATCAGCCGCTCTTCTTCGAGGTCTGGCTCTTTCATCAACCAGTGCGAAAGGCGGCGCAGCAGGTCCGTATGCGGGCCGCCGCCCTCATAGCCACGCGCCCACAGCCATGCATGATCGGAGGTGAGAAGCGCGACCCGCCCTTTACCCTTGCGGTCAAGCACCAGCAGCGGCTTGTCCTCGACGCCGCTCATCACCGTACGCCCGCGCTCGGGCCGCACTTCGACCTGACGGAACCAGCGGCCCCATGTTGGATCGGTACCAGCCCCCACTCCAATCGCGGCATTACCGCCCGATAGTCCGCGCGTGACCGGGTGGCGCAGGCCAACCTCGGTCAGCTTCGCCTTGAATGCCTGCTCGAGCACGCGCCCCGTGGGGAGCGCCGGCAGCACCGGTGATAACGGCGTGCGCACGAGGCTTGACGAACCAGCATAATCGTCACCGGCGGCAATCAGCAGTGCGCCACCGTGCTCGTTCACGTAGCGCGTGATGTTATCGTAATAAGGCAGCCGCAGAATGCCGCGATGCTGGTAGCGGTCGAAGATGATCAGGTCGAACTCGTTGATCTTCTGCGAAAACAGCTCCTGCGTCGGGAACGCGATCAACGACAGTTGATTGATCGGCGTGCCGTCCTGTTTCTCGGGCGGGCGCAAAATCGTGAAATGGACAAGGTCGACCGCTGCGTCGGACTTAAGCAGGTTGCGCCACGTCCGCTCGCCGGCATGAGGTTCGCCCGACACCAGCAGCACGCGCAGGTTCTCGCGCACGCCCTCCGCCGCGACGACTACGCGATTGTTGGCGGTGGTCAATTCGCCGATTGCTGCCTCCAATTCGATTTCGATGATGTTCTGGCCGGAGTGCGGCAACGGGAACGGCACGCGCACGACGCGACCGATCTCGGCGCGCAGGGTCTGATCGGGGCGCCCCTCGCGCCGCACTTTCAGCTGCACAGCACTACCGGCAGTGCCGGTGCGGCCGGTTTCACGCACCGCGATCTCGACTTCGCGCGTCTGCCCGACGATGCCGTACTTCGGCGCTTTCAGCACTTCGATACGCCGGTCGAATTCATTGGGGCGTCCGGTGAGCAGCGTATGCACCGGAGCGTCAAAGCCCAGGCCCGCCGCCGATTTTGGTACGTCGTGCACCTGTCCGTCCGTCACCATGATAACGCCAGCGAGCCGATCCGGTGGCACGTTGGCGAGCGCCTTGTTGAGGTCGGCAAACAGATTTGTGCCGGAAGGATTATCGCCATCGGGCTTCGACGACGACACCCATTTGACCTGCAGCCCAGGGATTTTGCCGAGCTTGGCCTCGACGTCGGCCTTGATGGCTGCTGCCTGCGCCGGACGACCGGCCAGCAACTGGCTGGTGCTCTCGTCGATCACGACGATGGCGATGTTACCGAGATTCTCGCGCTGCTCTTCACGCAGCGTCGGATTCGACAACGCCAACAGCAGTGCGGCCAATGCCAGTGTGCGGAATAGTGCGCCGCGCGTGCGCCGCCACGCCAGCAGCGCGACCAGCAGCATGGCAACCGCGATCGCTGCCCAAAACAGCGGTCCCGATACCATCGGCGCAAAGTCGATCGACCACCTGCTCATTGGCCGATCCTTTCGAGCAGCGCCGGGATATGCACCTGATCAGCCTTATAGTTGCCCGTCAGCGCGTACATCACAATGTTGATGCCAGAGCGGAACGCCATCTCGCGTTGCGCTTCGCCGCCGGGCACGGTCGGAAATAGCGGGCGGTTGCGCTCATCGAGCGCCCAGGCGGACGCAAAATCATTGGACGTGACAATCACCGAGCTGACGCCATCCGAGCGCTTGGCCCGCTTGCCTTGCGCGGAGTTCTCCGGCGCCTCGGCTTCGACCCAAAGCTGCCCGCCGTCCCAACGTCCCGGGAACGAGCGCAGCAGGAAGAACGACTTGGTCAGCACATGCGTCTCCGGCACCGGCTCCAGCCGCGGCAGGTCGAGACGGCCAAGCAAACGCTGCAGCGGGGTGCCGGTGTTGCCGCCGCCCTGGACATTGAAGCCCGATGGTAGGCCCTGCCCGTAGTCACGGGTGTCAAAGATGATCATGCCGCCTTGCTTCATGTAGGCGTCGATCTTGGCCAACACCGGGTCCGGCAGTGCCCGCGCATTTACCAGTACCGGCCAATAGAGGATCGGGAAAAACGCGATCTCATCAACCGCGATATCGACGGCAACTGCTTCGCCCGGCTCGACCGCGGTCTTGGCTATCAGCAGCTTGTTGAGCCCGGCCAAACCTTGGCGGCTGGTGGTATCGGTCTGCGCGTCTCCCGTCAGTACATAGCCGAATGTCACCTTTCCTGTGGCCCCCAGCGCACGTCCATCGAGCGCATTCGCAGGCGGCGGCCGCACAGTTTGCACTTGCTCCGACGTCGATGGATTGATCGGCTGGAAGCCAAACGGGAAGGGACGGTCGCCGGGTGACGGCGTTGGCGGACGTCCGCCCGACTGTGCCGCCGCATCGCCGATCAGTGACAGCATCGCGATCGAACCTGCAAGGATCAGAACCGCTGATGCTCGCGTGGCAGGACGCAGCGACTTCCAGGCCATCCCGCCAGCTTGCAGGGCGACAACAGCGAGGATATCGACGAACAGCAGCAGCAGCGCCGTCGATAACAGTTGTGGCTTCAACGGTTGCGAGACCTGCGCGGTATAGGCGCGCCGTTCAGCCGACGCAGGCAGTGCTGGCAGCGGCTTGAGCACGGTTTTCGCCCCCATGATGTTGAGCGCTCGCGGTGACGCCAGCGGTCCATAATATCCCGGCGGATGGTCGGCGGATGGCCTGGTTTCGCCAAGCTTCGCTGTCGTGATCGCCTGCGCAGTGGGTGGCGGTGGTCGCAGCGTGCCGTATCCGTCGAGCACCTGCACCGGCGCCAGCACGGTTGCGGCATCGACGCTGGCGGCTGCATCGGCGGTCTTGGCATCGGCCGCAATGCCGTCGGCCAATGCATCACCCGACACACCGCCCGCTTTCGCCAGCGTCGAGATCCGTTTCAGCATGTCAACGAACAAGCCCGACAGCGGCAGGTTCGACCAGTCCGAATTGGCCGTCACATGAAACAGCACAAGCTGGCCGTTACCACGCGCCGCCGCCGTGACGAGTGGCGTGCCGTCTTTCAATCGTGCCCAGACTTTCACGTTGCCGTCGAGCCGCGCCGGATCGGCTAACACCTGACGGCTGACCCGCACGTCGGCCGGAATATTGAGACCGGCAAACAGGCTGTCATCCGCGAATGCGGCCAAGGGCTGTGGCGTCGACCACGATAACGCGCCACCGAGCGTGCGGCCGCCAACCCTCAGCGCCACGGGCAACAGGTCATCACCGCCCTTTTCCAGACGTGCCCCGGCAAAGCGCACGAGCACACCTCCGCGACGCACCCATTCATCGACGCGGGTCTTCAGGTCGCCGTCGATGGTGCCGATGTCGGCCAGCACCGCGATCGTGGATTTCTGCTTGATGACGCTGTCCATGCCCTGCGCAAGGTTGGCGTCCTTGGGTTGAACCAGTTCGGCAAAGGGACCCAGCGCCTTCTGCACGTAATAGAGCTGTGCCAACAGCGGCTGCGCCTGCTCGCGGTTCTCGCCCGAAAGCAGTCCGATGCGGTTCCACTGGGAGGCGGCGTCAAGCAGTTGTACGGCGCCGGCCGAACGCTCGCCGCTGATCTCCACGCGCGTCACCTGGTTGCGCAGTTCGAGCGGCAATTCGAAGGCCGCCGACGTAGCGAGCGCTCCGGGCGCCAGCTTGAACGGCACTTCACCCAGCCGTTGACTGCGGGCCGACAGGGCATGCAGCGTGCCCTCGCGGACACCACCGCTCGCACGCATTACGGTTGCTTCGAGCTTACCACCCGCGCCGACCCCTGCTACAGCACCAAGTGCTTCCTCGGCGGCACCCGCCTCCAACACGGCAAAGCCGCTCGGGGCGAGGCTCGCGAGTCTGGTTGCAAAATCTGCCGTTTTGCCATCGTGATCGAGCCCATCTGCCAGCCAAACCACCGACGTACCTGTTGCCGTGGCGAGTGCGATTGCCAGGGCGCTTGCCGCTTCCTCGCGCTGTGGCGCGAACGGTTGCGGTTGCAGCGCTGCGGCCGTCGAACGAGCAGCGCCGGGCGGCTCGATCCGGTACTGAAACGCCTTGGTCGGGCTTGCGGTTGCAGCGATCACGACCGCCCGGCTCTGGCTTTCGGCTTCGGCGATCAACCGATCGATCATGCGGACGCGCTCAGGCCACCGGGCCGCCCCTGCCCAGCCGTTATCGACCACTAGCACGACTGGGCCGGAACCCTTCAATGCGGTTTCACGATTGGGGTTCAGCACCGGCTCGGCCAGCGCCAAGATGACAAGGGCGGCCGCCAGCATACGGATCAACGTCAACCACCACGGCGTCTTAGCCGGTGTCTTATCTTTATTTTCAAGACCGATAAGAATACGGGTGGCCGGAAATGCCACCTGCTTTGGACGCGGCGGCACTGTACGCAGAAGCCAATAGATCACAGGGAGCGTGGCCAGACCCGCCAACAGCCAAGGATTGAGGAACGCCAGTGCACCGAGGCCCATGCGCCTATCCTCCCGACCAGCGATAATCACGCCCGCCGCTTTGCATCCGCATGATCAGCGCCAGCAGCGGCTCGGCGGCAGGCTTATCGGTGCGATGCACCAGGAATGACCAGCCGAGACGGCGGGTGATGTCTTCGAGCCCTGCCCGGTGCGCCGCGAGCTTGGCGACATACTGCGGCCGCAGGCTCTCGACCCGATCGGCTACCCACCGGTCGCTGCCTTCGAGGCCGTTGAACTCCGTGCGCCCATCGTAGGGAAGCGTCTCTTCCGCAGGATCGAGCACCTGGATCAGGTGGCCGAACACATTGTTGGCAGCGAGCGCCATCAGACGCTCCTCGATCTGCGGTAAGGGATCGAGGAAATCGCTGACCAGGATCACACCCGACAGCCGAGACAGCCGTTCAGGTGGCGGCAGGCTCGCCTGCAGAGCCGGTGTCGCGATATTCTCTACGATCGCCTCGGCGAGCTTGCGGGCGGCCTTGGCGCTGGCGGTTGGTCGGGTCAATCCGAGCAGGCCAACGCGCTCGCCACCACGCACCAGCAGTTCGGCGGCAGCCAACGTCATCACCAGAGCGCGGTCGCGCTTGGTCACGGCCGACAAGTGGCTCTTGAAGTTCATCGACGGCGACAGATCAGGCCACAGCCAAATCGTATGCGCCGCCTCCCATTCGCGCTCACGCACGAACAGATGATCGGAGCTGCCAGAGCGCCGCCAATCAACGAGGGTAGCGCTATCCGTTGGCTGATACTGGCGAAACTGCCAGAACGTCTCACCCGGTCCGGCGCGGCGGCGACCGTGGATGCCATGCGACACCGTCGTCGAAATGCGCATCGCTTCCGCGACCAGATCCGGCAGGCTGTCGGCCAGCCCATGCGCTTCACCCTCAAGGGCAAATGTGCGCGCCGCGGAGGCAGTGCCCTGCCGACCACGGGATGTTGGGCTGTTTGCCGCCACGTTGGACCTCACGCGAGACGGCTGGAAAGTCGTGCGATCAGACTGGCGACATCCTGACCCTCGCTGCGGGCGGCAAACGTCAACGCCATGCGGTGTTTGAGAATAGGCTCGGCCAACGCCACGACGTCATCGACTGATGGCGCCAGCCGCCCGTCAAGCAATGCCTTCGCACGAACGGCAAGCATCAACGCCTGACTGGCGCGCGGACCCGGGCCCCAGGCGATATAGCGGTCAGTATCCTCACCAGCGCTCGGGCGAGCCGCCCGCACCAGCGTCAGAATGGCTTCGACCACCTTGTCAGGCACCGGCATCTGCCGGACGAGCCGTTGCGCCGCCATCAATTCCTGCGCGGTGATGATGCCGGTAAGTTCGCGCTTTTCCGAACCGGTCGTCGCAAACAGCATGCGCCGCTCGGCGGCGAGGTCGGGATAGGTAACGTCGATCTGCAGCAGGAACCGGTCGAGTTGGGCTTCGGGCAACGGATACGTGCCCTCCTGCTCCAACGGGTTTTGCGTTGCCAGCACATGGAACGGCGCCGGCGTATCGTACCGCTGGCCAGCGACTGTGACGTGATGTTCCTGCATCGCCTGGAGCAGCGCCGATTGGGTTTTGGGGCTGGCGCGATTGATTTCGTCTGCCATCAGTAACTGCGTAAAGATCGGCCCCTTGATGAACCGGAACGAGCGGCGTTGACCGCTGGCGGCGCCTGCATTGTCCTCCAGAACTTCAGCGCCGATGATGTCCGACGGCATCAAATCTGGCGTAAACTGGATACGCTTGGCGTCCAGCCCCAGCACCTTACCAAGCGTTTCAACCAGCAATGTCTTGGCGAGGCCGGGAACGCCGATCAACAGGGCATGGCCACCAGCCAATATGGTCACGAGCGTGCGCTCGATCACAACATCCTGGCCGAAAATGACTGAAGCGGCAGCCTTATGAACGCGACCCATGCGCTCGGCCGTCGCCTCGATGCGGGCGACGATATCGGCGCCGTTGGGATCGATGGTGCTCGTCGCTGTCTGTGTGCTCATGGGCTCACTATATGATGGCTTTCGCGGTTGCGAAATACTGTCGGTTCGAAAGTGGTCAGAATATGAATATGCTATGGTTGGCCTCGGCTTGGAAGGCATCCGCGCATGACAATTAAGACAGGTAGCACCTCAGATGCCGCGGGCGAGCCAAACCGCATCGCCGGACTGGAAGCCATGGTGGCGGCCGCTGCGGGCGATCGTCTCCCTCCTGTCGACCAATGGAACCCGCCCTATTGCGGCGACATCGGAATGGCGATCCGCGCCGACGGGGTATGGGTGTACCAGGGCAGCCCGATTGGACGGAAACCACTGGTGCGACTATTTTCCCGCGTGTTGCGGCGCGACAAAGACGGCCGTCACTACCTTGTGACACCGGTCGAGATGGTCGATGTCGCCGTCGCCGACGCGCCGTTCCTCGCCGTCGAATTGGAGGTTACGGGGGCGGGCCCTGAGCAAAATCTGACGTTTCGCACCAATGTCGACGACATCGTGGTGTGCGGGCCGGATCATCCGCTGCGCTTTGTCGAAGAAGCGGGCAGCGGCGGGCTCAAGCCATACCTTTTGGTGCGCGGGCGGCTGGAAGCACTGGTCACGCGCGCGCTTTACTATGACCTCGTCGAACTTGCGGTGGGGGACGGCAACGGAGGCAACGAACTCGGGATCTGGAGCGGCGGCAAGCGGTTTGCGTTGAGGGCGTGAGATACTTTGGCGATACCGCTGGGCAGCGGGTTAGCGAAACGCAGCCAAAGAGTATGTGACAATGCGTAGGAACCGATCACCCACGAACTCAAATTTGATTGTTGGGATAACTCTGCAGAACGTGTCGCTTTATTGACGACGAGCACGTGACAAGCCGTCGCGGCTAGCGTATACATCGTCGCGTTCGGAAGAGTGGACCTCTCTTTCGCGGCATCGGCTCAAGGCCTAGGTCTGGGGAGACTAGAAATCGGAGCCGCGATCAACATCGCTGGCAACCGTGTTTGTCGGCGAAATGTCGGCCAAGAATGATAAAGTTGTAGTTCCTGCAGCGCCGGTCAATCGGATCGATGTAGCGAACGTCAGCATACGATCGTCGAGCTGCGAAGGGCAAGGCCAGAGCGCCTTGCCTTTTGTGTTTTTGGGGTCGGACGTCAGCCAGATCAGCGCACCGGGTACACGTCTCCGATCGGCACCAGATACGACTTCATTACCAGCGCGACGATGACAAAAACAACTGCTGACAACGCCGAATTGATCAGCACCACACGCCCCAGCATAAGCTGAGATGGTGCGCTGGCAGGCGTGCCGGGAACGATATCGCCGACCTCGCCTTGCGTCTTCGCCCGCGCTAGTGGCAAAACCGCAAACAACAGTGTCCACCAGATCAAAAAATACAGTGCAATGGAGAACGTGATGGACACTTGGCGTCTGTCCCTCCGGCAAGCGGTTAAACCAAGGGCGAACACAACACATGCTTTGGTCAAACGATCAGTACGGCGGGACCGACCGGTTATGGGATCACCCGCCGTTCGCCACCATCAATCGTCCTTAGGCTTCGGCACGCTAGGCACAGTACCCGTCGACCGCGGCTTCTTCTCCTTCGGACTGGGCAGCGCCTTGCGAGGCGCCGCTTCGATCAGGGCCTTTTCCTCGGCCTCATCTTCATCATCCTCACGCGACCTCGACCGCTTCGGATCGCCGGCGATGTATTCAAAGCCGAGTGCCGCTTCCTCGCCCTTGCCGGTCACCAGAACCTTGACGGTACCGCCGTGCTCAAGCTTGCCGAACAGCAGCTCTTCGGCCAGTGGCTTCTTGATGTACTCCTGGATCACACGGCCAAGTGGCCGCGCGCCAAATTTTTCGTCGTAACCCTTTTCCGCCAGCCACTTCGCCGCCGGCTCCGACAACTCGATCGTGACGCCACGGTCTGCGAGTTGGGCTTCCAACTGGAAGATAAACTTCTCGACCACCTTGGCGATGACTTCCGGCGGCAGACCACCGAACGTAATCGTGGCGTCAAGCCGATTGCGGAATTCCGGCGTGAACATGCGGCTGATCGCTTCCGTATCCTCGCCTTCGCGCTTGACCCGGTTGAAGCCCATTGGTGGCTTTGCGAGATCCGATGCGCCAGCGTTGGTGGTCATGATCAAAATGACGTTGCGGAAATCCACAGCCTTGCCATTGTGGTCGGTCAGTTTGCCGTGGTCCATCACCTGCAACAGGATGTTGAACAGATCGGGATGCGCCTTCTCGATCTCATCGAGCAGCAACACCGAGTGTGGATGCTGGTCGATACCGTCGGTCAACAGGCCACCCTGGTCGAAGCCGACGTAACCCGGGGGCGCGCCAATCAAGCGGCTGACTGTGTGCTTTTCCATGTACTCGGACATATCAAAGCGCAGTAACTCCACGCCCATCAACGCGGCAAGCTGCTTGGCAACTTCGGTCTTGCCGACGCCCGTCGGCCCAGAGAACAGGTAACAGCCGATCGGCTTTTCCGGTTCACGCAAACCTGCCCGCGCGAGCTTGATCGCTGACGACAAGGCAGTGATGGCGGCATCCTGCCCGAACACCAACCGTTTCATGTCGCGCTCGAGATTGCCCAGCACTTCAGCGTCGCTCTTGGTCACGGTCTTGGCTGGAATACGGGCCATGGTCGCAACCGTCGCCTCGATTTCCTTGACGGTGATCTTCTTCTTGCGCTTGTGCTCCGGCACCAGCATCTGCGATGCGCCCGTCTCATCGATGACATCGATTGCCTTGTCCGGCAACTTGCGATCGTTGATATACTTGGCCGACAGTTCCACCGCCGACCGGATCGCTTCGTTGGTATACTTGAGCTTGTGATATTCCTCAAAAACGGGCTTCAAGCCCTTGAGGATTTCGATCGCGTCGGCGACCGTCGGCTCCTTGATATCAATCTTCTGGAACCGGCGCACGAGTGCGCGGTCCTTTTCAAAATGCTGCCGGTATTCCTTATACGTCGTCGAACCGATGCAGCGCAGTAATCCCGACTGCAGCGCCGGCTTCAACAAGTTTGAGGCGTCCATTGCGCCGCCTGACGTTGCGCCGGCGCCAATCACGGTGTGAATTTCGTCGATGAATAGAATGGCGCCTTTGAAGTTCTCGATCTCCTTCATCACGGCCTTAAGCCGCTCCTCGAAATCGCCGCGGTAGCGCGTGCCGGCCAGCAGCGCGCCCATGTCGAGTGAGAAGATCGTTGCATCCTCGAGAACTTCGGGCACGTCCTTCTTCACGATCTTGCGGGCGAGCCCCTCTGCGATCGCGGTCTTGCCGACGCCTGGATCACCAACCAGCAGTGGATTGTTTTTTTGGCGGCGGCACAATATCTGAATCGTCCGCAGCACTTCCTGCTCACGGCCGATCAGCGGATCGACCTTGCCCTCAAGCGCCTTCTTGTTGAGGTTAACGCAGTAGGTATTGAGTGCTTCCGTGCCAGACTTCTTGGCCTCGGTGCTCTCGCTATTGCCGCTTTCGTCATCTGTTCCGCGCACTGGACGGGGCTCCGACATTCCTGGACGTTTTGCGATGCCATGGCTGATGTACTGTACGGCGTCGAACCGTGTCATATCCTGCTCTTGCAGGAAAAATGCGGCGTGACTTTCCCGTTCGGCAAAGATTGCAACGAGCACGTTTGCACCCGTGACCTCCTCGCGGCCGGACGACTGGACATGCACGACCGCCCGATGGATGACACGTTGGAAGCCTTGCGTGGGGGACGCTTCAGGCGGTCCCTTGACGACCAAGGAACCCAATTCGGCATCGAGATATTCGGTCAGTCGCGTCCGCAGCGCTTCGATGTCGACCGAGCACGCGCGCAGCACGCCTGAGGCGTCGCGGTCGTCGAGCAGTGACAGCAGCAAATGCTCAAGCGTGGCATATTCGTGCTTGCGCTCGTTGGCGTATTCGAGCGCGCGATGGAGTGACGCTTCCAGGCTCTGCGAGAATGCGGGCAAAGGTCTACTCCTTTTCCATAGTACACTGCAGAGGGTGGCTATGCTGGCGGGCGAAATCCATGACCTGCGTCACTTTCGTCTCTGCCACTTCATATGTAAACACGCCGCAAACGCCGACACCCTTCTGATGGACATGAAGCATGATCCGCGTGGCTTCATCGCGGCTTTTGCCGAAACATTTTTCCAGCACGTGAATCACGAATTCCATCGGCGTATAGTCGTCGTTGAGCAACAGCACCTTGTAGAGGCTGGGCTTCTTGGTTTTTGGCCGCGTCTTGGTGACAAGGCCCGTGCGCCCTTCCCGATCGTCGCCGTTGCCCGGACCTCCAGGATTGCCGCCGGGCCCGCGAGGACGCGGCTTATCGGCCATCAGCACAACATCGCTCTGCCGGTCTTTCGCTCGCATCGTAAAGTCTTGATCCCGTGTCTTTGCCGTCATCGCACACCGCACCATGCAAAAAACGAGCACACCCTACACCCGTGCGCTCGCATAACAGTCCAGCACCACATGCCATGGCTGAGCGCGGTCAATGCCGAGGTCGGCCAAACCATATTGGTGAGAGACTACTTGCTACAGCCAGACCGTGCAAATGGGGAGCCAGCGACCCGATGTCCAGGGTTGAGCCATGGGCATGAGCTGGGGGGGACTGGAGGTAATTTTCAGCCAAAAATCCGATCACCGTTCTGGTCGATGATCTGGCGAGCCTTGACGAACGTGAAGCTTTCGGCGTCCTCGAATGATGAAAACCGGTCGGCACGCCTGAAGTTATGTTCCTTCAACACACCGTTAATCGTCTTCGAGATTTGGCCAGCAATTTGGTATTGCCCGTCCTCGGCGATCGGCGCGGACGAGATCGCATAGCCGTTGTAGTCTTCCGATTTGGCGGGCTTGACCGCCGCTGGCGCGCCGCCACCGAAAAGAGATTTCCAGAAGGACATCAGTGGCTCCGGGTCGGTGGTGGCGTGCACTCAAGCAATGATGTCGAGGTCATCAAGGCGCACCGCCAATTGTGCTACCAGCAGCGGCGTCAGTAGCTCGTTCGATGGTATATCGCGAATATCGACGTAAGTGTCAGCCGACGGACTGCGATGAACCCGGGTGATGCGTGTTTGCGCATTGATCACCCAATAGTCACGCACTCCGAACGAGGCGTAGACACGTGCTTTGGCACCAACGTCCTTGTCCCAGCTTGAATCGGCGATCTCGACAACAAGTAGAGCTGCGTCACCGCGAAGATCGTAGGTCTTGCCTCCTTCCGGTCGGACGATCAGGTCAGGGTCGGTGTAGGTTGCGTCATCGAGATTGAATTGTTGCTCGACGCTGATCCTGATATTTTTTGGCGCGCGCGAAATCCAATAGTGTGCCAGATCTTCCTTCAGTACTTCGTGCAAACGTCCCGTTGGCGACATCGGCACAATCTCCCCGCCGATCAGTTCGATTTTTTCATTGTCGTTCAAAACACCGAGTTCGACCATCAGCAGTAATTCGGCCGTAGTCCAGCGCCACCGTGGCAGCCCGTCAGCGGCGCGCGTCGTGCGATCAATAACTGTCGTGGGCACGTGCTTGTTCATGGTGTGATCCGAAGGTGACCTGCGATCCTTGACACCGGTATTAGACAGTAAATCGGTACTGATTGTCCAATGGCGTGGAACCAGCCAGACACGAAGGACAGCCAAGGCAAAAGCCCGAGAAGAGACGTCTCATCCTCACACAACCGTCATCCCAATCGCAGCCAGGGGCCGACAGGACGAGGTCATCGAAGCGGATCGTATCATGTGCATCACTGCCCCCCGCGATCATGATGATCGCGCCATAGGCGAACTCGTAGCGCGCGGACTGACGCTCCTTCCAATCCAGAAAGTCCGCCAACGTCATGGGCTTTAGATTCGCCTGGGCCATGTGTCCGGATACATCCGTTAGTCTTTTAGTCTTTGTCTTCTTTGCGAGCAGTTTCATTTTCAGTTTTGAACACCGAAAGCACGATCGCGGCGATCGCTGCGCCAACTTGCACAACTGTCGCCGTAACAAAGGTCATGATGATGGCCGGTGTCATCAGCCGCTCGTCCGGTTTGATGACCTTCCATAAAATAAAACCTGCATCGATGATGACCAGAAACGCAGCAAATGCCAACGTTCCCATTAGCGAAAGACTAAACAAGTCGAGCACGCGTGTGGCCACCACTTCCCGCAACGTAGGGCGCTCTAGGTCGATGTTTGCCGCCATTCGACTGAGTTTCTCAGGTGGCTCTATCAGCACAGGCGCCGCCGGGGCGGCAGCGCCTGTTTTAGTCTCCGTGCGATTTAAGTCATCGGCCATGGATCAGGCTCGCAAAGCAACGCTGGTTTCGTGCTCGCCAGGCTTGTCGCTATTTGACCGCAGGGTGATGGTGCCCATGACGTCTTTCATTTTCCCGTCTTCGTCCTTGACCTTCTCAACCGCGAGTTGTGTCAACGCGAGCGCTTTGCGAAAAACGGACGCCGTCGTGCCAGCCTTCAGGTCCTTCTTGAGCTGCTCGAGCAGGGCGATAGTATCGTCGTCAACGACGAAGGATAGTTGCTTGGACATGGGGGCGATCTCCAAAATGCAGGTGCTGTGATGCGAGGGGTCTCTGCACTTGCTTTTACACTACGTGAATTTCACTTGCTAAACAATTAAAAACTGATTGTTTTTCACTTGCTTTGGTCACCAATGATGATAATTTGAGATTAGTGCCGCGTCACCTGAACATCCCGGAGGTCAACTTGGGAGACGTGGTAACTTTGCAACCGATCAAGGAAACGCCGGCCTTCGAGGGGGCTGCGCAAGTGGCGGTTGAACGGATATACGGCAAGCTGGTCGAGGCTTTCCGCTTATGGCAGGTCGCCTGCACTCGAGTCGGGCATGACTTCGATATAAAGCAGTACGAAGAAGTTACTCGATTGCAGACGGAATTGAGCGACGCTCGTTCACGACTCCAATTTCTGCTGGAAGCGGTAGAGTCCTCACATGAATCTCGTGGCGAGCTATGGACTACGCTCCCACCAAATGTGGATGTTGTGCTCTCGTATCGCGGCAATCATCCAGACAACATCATAGTATTGAAAGCAAAACGTAATTACGCTCGCATAACGGCAACTAGAATGCTGTTAATAACCCCACGTCGAACCCTAGTCGGGAATGGCCATTAGCGGTCGCACCCGCTCCCGACCAAAAATGCCTCTCACAACTCAATTATCCAAGAAGCTCCTGAGCTTCCTTGACCGGCTCGGATGCTTGAGCTTGCGCAGCGCCTTGGCTTCGATCTGACGGATGCGCTCACGGGTCACCGAGAACTGCTGACCGACCTCTTCTAACGTGTGATCTGTATTCATGCCGATGCCGAAGCGCATGCGCAGCACGCGCTCTTCTCTCGGCGTCAATGATGCGAGCACCCGCGTCGTCGTCTCACGCAAGTTCGACTGGATCGCCGCATCGATCGGCAACAGCGCATTCTTGTCCTCAATGAAGTCGCCGAGGTGGCTGTCCTCCTCGTCGCCGATCGGTGTTTCGAGGCTGATCGGCTCCTTGGCGATCTTCAGCACCTTGCGCACTTTTTCCAGCGGCATGGCGAGTTTTTCAGCCAGTTCCTCGGGCGTCGGTTCACGACCGATTTCGTGCAGGATCTGACGGCTGGTGCGCACGATCTTGTTGATCGTTTCGATCATGTGCACGGGGATGCGGATGGTCCGCGCCTGATCGGCGATCGAACGCGTGATCGCCTGCCGTATCCACCAGGTTGCATAGGTCGAGAATTTGTAGCCTCGCCGGTATTCGAACTTATCGACGGCCTTCATCAAACCGATGTTGCCTTCCTGGATCAAATCCAGGAACTGCAGGCCACGGTTGGTGTACTTCTTGGCAATCGAGATCACGAGACGGAGGTTCGCCTCAACCATTTCCTTCTTAGCCTGCCGGGCCTCGCGCTCGCCCTTTTGCACATGGCGGACGATGCGGCGGTATTCGGTGATTTCAAGGCCGGTCTCGGTCGCGAGGCTGAAAATCTCACCCCGGATGGTCTCGACCTTCGGCCGCTCGTTCTTGACGAAACTGACCCAGCCTTTGCGGCTCAGCTTACCGACGCGCTCGAGCCAGGTCTGGTCGAGTTCGTTGCCGTAGTATTCGTCGATGAAGTCCTGCCGCGCGACGTTGTAGCTGTCGGCTAACCGCATCAACTGGCCTTCATAGCCGACCAACCGCTTATTGATCGCATAGAGCTGCTCGACGAGGCTCTCGATACGATTGTTGTTCAGAGACAACGACTTGACGTCGGCGATGATCTCCTCGCGCAGCTTCTCATAGGCCTTCTGTTGCTGCTTTGAGCCCTGCTCGCCGGCCACCTGCTGCTCGAGCTTCTTGTCCTGCTGCTTGCGCAGTTTCTTGTAGGTCGCGGCAATCCGGTCGAAGGTCTCGAGCACTTTCGGCTTGAGCTCCGCTTCCATCGCGGCAAGCGACAGGGCGTTCTCGTAGTCATCCTCGTCGTCGCCATCACCGTCCGGGCTTGGACCAGCCTCGCCTGCCATGATCGCGGCGGATGGCCCTTGGGTCGGTTGCAAATGCGCGGGCCGCGGCCCCTGCGGGATGCCGCCAGGAGCGGGTTCACCCGGCACCAGCGGTGGAATAGCCTTCGCTTCAGGGCCCTCGTAGGTGGCCTCCAAATCGATGATGTCGCGCAGCAGAATCTTGGCGTCGTTCAGTTCGTCGCGCCAGATGATGATGGCCTGGAAGGTCAGCGGGCTTTCGCACAAGCCGGCGATCATCGCCTCGCGGCCAGCCTCGATGCGCTTGGCGATGGCGATTTCGCCTTCGCGCGACAGCAACTCGACCGACCCCATCTCGCGCAGATACATGCGCACGGGATCATCGGTGCGGTCGACGGGCTCTTTTGCCTCGGATCGTACTGGCAGATTTTGCGCCGTCACCGCGCGACCGGTATCGTCCTCTTCGGCCGGCTCGTCGGCGGCGGCTGCCGTTTCCTCACCTTCTTCCTGTTCGACGACGTTGATACCCATTTCCGAGAACATCGCCATCACGTCCTCGATCTGCTCGGAGGTCACTTCCTCCGACGGCAGTACGGCGTTGAGTTCGTCATAGGTGACATAGCCGCGTGCCTTGGCAGTCTTGATAAGCCGCTTAACCGCGGCGTCAGACAGATCGAGCAGCGGGCTGTCGCGCTCGGGAGCATCAGAGGAAGGTGCGGCTTGGTCATCGGCTGTCCGGGACGTGGATCGCGTGGCTCGGGGTGTCATGCCCATGTAGCGTGTCCTCTCGCATTCGAGCGAAGTTGATGGGTGGAGGGGCTAACGCTCGACATAACGGTCATCAGCAAACCATGCCTGCAACCGGCTAGCGTCAAGCCAATATCCCTCAGCGGTCTCAATGTATCAGGTCGCACGGCTGGCTCGTCGGGTCGGCGATACGGCCGGAAGCCATCTGCAGATACGGCTGGGGCGCGCTCAATGCGTTGTGCCGCAGCGTCCTCTGAAGATGTCCATGTCCGCGCATCGCGTTTTAAGTTCCCGACAAAACAACCATCTCGTCTGCATCGTCAACGCCGTAGTGCCTCGACACAGCCGCCCCAAGGGGCATTATGGCCTCACACTGTTGGTGAGCCTTGCATGGCTGTCGTCTATGACTCGGACGGTGTTTCCAACGCGTTAGAACTCGTGATCAGTGACTTAATTTCCAGGATGCGGGCGAAAGCGTCCTGACTTATTGTTTCGTGCCATTCTTGTTCCGCCGCGTCTAAAGCCTTGCTCAAGCCCAACTGCCGCTCATGCAGCGCGAGGGCGTGGCGCCAGCCAGCATCCACCTCGGCCCTGTCGGCATCAGGCTCAGCAAAACGATCACACTTGTGGGTGATCGCCCGAGCGATCAAATCCACCACCTTCCCCAAGTTCAATTGGTGCACTTGGGATCGCAATGCCTGGCTGTCAAGGGAAATATCGTCAGATCGCAAGGAAAGCATCGCATTGCGCAAGCGCTGCAAAGCGGGGGATGTCAACGTGAGAGCGCTGATTTCTTCGGCCTGCTCGTCAAGCAACCAAGGGTGATTGAGCAATGCCTGCATCAGCAACGCCTCGCGATAGGGCACACCGGGATCGTTGGCTCCCATGGCGAGTGCACTTTGCCGCAGTTGCGAACTCGGCGGTGGGCGACCCCATAGCTGCTGCTTGAACGCTCCTTGACCGCCGCTACGTTGGCCGCCGAAACCTTGGCCCTTGCCACCAGGTCGCTGACCCGGCGCCGGGTACTTGGAGCCTCCGCCGCCGACACGGTATGAGGGCGAATAGTTGCCGTTGGCCGGTGAGCGCTGCGATGCTCCCGCCATTCCACCAGCAGACCCCCAGGCCTCGCGCAATTTGTCCTTCATCGCCCGGCCATAGTGGTCACGCACGCTCTGGTCGGTGATCCGGGCTACCAGCGCAAATATCCGCTGCTCAAGCTGTGCGCGCCGCTCAGGCGTCGTCCAACTGCCGCTGCCCCATTCGCGCGCGAACAGCATATCGACCAACGGCCGCGCCTTAGCCAGAATATCGCGCATGGCATCCGGGCCTTGCTGGCGGATCAAGTCGTCGGGATCGAGCCCACCGGGCAGCAATGCGATGGCAATACTGACGCCCGGCTTGAGGTGTGGCAAAACCGTATCTATGGCTCGAAAAGCCGCCTTCTGGCCAGCGCTGTCGCCGTCGAAACACAAGATCGGCTCCGGCGCCATCCGCCATAACAACTTGATCTGATCCTCCGTCAGGGCCGTACCAAGAGGAGCGACGGCGTTACCGAACCCACCTTCGGTTAAAGCCACAACGTCCATATAGCCTTCGACGGCAATGACCTGCTCCGCATCGTAGGCCAGCGGCCGCGCATTAGCGGCGTTGAACAGAATGCTGCCTTTATGGAACAGCGGAGTTTCAGGCGAATTGAGGTATTTGGCGGGCGCGTCCTTCTCAAGCGCCCGGCCACCAAACGCGATCACGCGGCCCTTCAGATCGGTGATCGGGAACATCACGCGATTACGAAACCGGTCATAGGGCACCGGTATATCATCGCCGCCGATCAGCATTCCGGACATGACCATCTCCGTGACCGTAAAGCCGCGCTTTGCCAAATGATCGCGCAGGATCGACCGGCCATTGGGGGCAAACCCAAGCCGGAACTTTTGGATCGTGTCGCGCTTCAGCCCGCGACGCTCGATATAGGTGCGGGCTTCGGTGCCAACCGGCGCGCGCAATTGCTCGACGAAAAACGCCGCGGAAGCGTCCAGCAGCGCATAAATGCGGGTGCGCTCGTCTTGCCGCTCCTGATCGCGGGCCTCGTCCCGGTTATCGTCCTTGGGCAGCACGACACCAGCTTCCGCCGCCAATCGCTCAACGGCCTCGGGAAACGTCAGCCCCTCGGTTGTCATCACAAACTTGAAGATGTCGCCATGCTCGCCCGACGCGAAACAATGGTAGAAGCCTTTGTGGTCGTTGACGAAAAACGATGCTGTCTTTTCTGTCTTGAAGGGCGACAGTCCCGCGAACTCCCGACCCTTGCGTTTCAAGGCGACTTTACGCGCCACCACCTGGCTTACCGGAAGCCTGGCGCGGATTTCGTCGAGAATGGCGGGCGTGAAGCGCATGGATCACAGTGTAAGCGATTCGTGCGCCTTGCCCGGCTTCATCCGAATTCGCCGCCCGCGTCATACCCGTGATCCACAGGGCGACGCGGCAGGATTGTGTCGGCACGTCGGCGGCGTCGCAGCAATCGTAGAATGGCTGCCTTCTCGATGCCACTTCCCGGACAGGTCTTGCCCGTCTGCGGCACCTCGCGATGAAACAGCAAGCACTGAACCGGCAACCTGAAGTGGCGCTGCACGGCGTCGATCACGGCCACCACCGCGTCAAGTTGCGCGCCCTCAAGACGGTCGAAGCCATGATCGAAGTTACCGATCGTTTCAAACATGAACACGCCTGAATTCATGCCAAAGCCAACACTGGCAGGGTCCTTGTTCCAGTCCCGGCCAGTCCAGATCATCCCGTCGGGTGCGATCGAGACGTGCTGGGCGATATCGTCGAAACGGCGATCGCGAACATGAAACAACGCCATGCGCTCAATGCACGCCAGACCATCATAATCCCGATGCGACGGCTGCCACGTGTGGTGCATATCCACCCGCCACACGCGGCGAGCCCAGGCGAAGCCCGCGACCTCGTCGGCGAATGCAGTGGCCGACAGATGACGAAACGGCGCCGGCATGGCCCATTACGCCGGTGGCAGTGTCACAGTCTCAAAATCAGCTGGAAGCACAATTTCAAGAACTTCGCAGTCGTCTGAGTAGTCGAGGACCATGTGATGAATGCCCGGCGGCTGAATCCAGCAACTGCCGGCATTCATAACGTGAGCGCCTTCGCCCGCGAACTCGGATTTGATCCAACCTTTGAGCACATAGATCATCTGTAGCTGCACGGTGTGAAAGTGGCGCTGGCGCACTTCATCCGTACACGGTGGCACGAACCGAATAACCTGGGCGGTCGCAAGCCCGTGGGTCGCAGCAGAAATCCCTAGATCCCTGTATTGAGCATAACTGCGCAGTCCGCTGGCGAACGATGCATGGTCCAGGTGGCTGACGGTGAACTTCTGTTTGGGTACGGTGGTCGTGGTCGACATAGGCAACTCCTCCTTGGCCGTCTTGCCTAAGTGTGGCGCGGTCGCGCGCCTGACGCAACTGCACGCGCTGACGTTCCAATCG
>JANNRP010000116.1:0-3505 GCA_031401535.1 Hyphomicrobiaceae bacterium
CTGCTGCATATTCATGCGGATGCCAGGGCGGTCCTTGTAGACGTGGCGCAGGAAGAACTGGGCATTCCACTGGTCCTGCTGGTCACCGCCGGGCGTGCCCCAGCTCATGTATGGCTTGCCATCACGAAACGCCATGCCGACCGACAGCGTCGAGCGCGGCCGCTTGCCGGGAGCTAGCGACGCTGGTTGGCCTTCCTCGAGCCAGAACATCTGCGCCCGGGAGCCGAGCGGGAAGCCGAGCGCCGGGATGACAGGCGATGATTGCAGCCAGCCGCCGGACGGCGTCGCCGAAAACATGTTGCCGTGTTTGTCTATGATGTCGATGTGCACGGTATCACCGCGCGATTCACCCATCCGACCCACCGTCGGTTCGCCCGCGCCTGAGGCACTGACCGCCGTTCGCCCGTCGGCGATGCTCTTGACGATGACATCGCCGCCGAAACCTGGGATCGTTCCCGGTCGCTGGTCCATCGATGCGATGTTCATATCGATCAAGCCGCGCCGTGCCGCGTTGTAGGGTTCCGATAGCAGCTGTTCCATAGGCACGGGCGCGAACGTCGGGTCGCCATAGAACTTTTCGCGGTCAGCAAAACTCAGTTTTGCTGCTTCGATGACAACGTGGATAAAGTCGGGATCGGTTGGCGACAGCGCATCGAGATCGAAACCCTTGAGCAGCGCCAACTGTTGCAGCATGACGGGCCCTTGGCTCCACGCATGCGGCTTGAACACACGGTAACGGCCATAGTCGAGATGGATGGGCGCTTCGACCGTCGGCTTCCAGGTGGCCATGTCCTGACCGGTCAGCACGCCGCGATGGGCACGGCCCGAAACATCCATCACGTCGGTCGTCCGGCAGAACGTGTCGATCGCCTCGGCGACGAAGCCTTGCCCCCAGGCGCGGCGGGCGCGGGCAATTTCCGCCTCGCGTGAACCACCACCGGCCTCGGCTTCCTTCAAGATCAGCTCATAGGTGTCGGCGTGCGCTGCGTTGCGGAATAGTGTGCCCTGCACGGGCACCTTGCCGCCGGGCAAGTAGGTCGCGGCCGAAGTCGGCCAATGGGTGGCGAACAATGCGCTGACCGTGTCGATGGTCGCCACCGCGCGCTCGACCAAAGGATGGCCATGGCGGGCGTAGCCGATCGCCGCCTCCAGCACGTCGCGTACCCGCATGGTGCCGTGGCTCTCGAGGATCATCATATAGGTGTCGAACGTGCCCGGGATACAGGCAGCCAGCAGTCCCGTGCCGGGGATGATGTCGAGCCCCAGGTGTCCGCGATAATGCGCGATGGTCGCCGCTGCCGGTGCTGGGCCTTGGCCGCAAACCATGACCGGGGCATCGCGGTCCTTGTGCTGCGCCGCATCCCACAGGATCACCGGCACGTCGCCGCCGGGACCGCACAGGTGCGGCTCGACGACCTGCAGCGTGAAGGCGGCAGCGACGCCAGCGTCGAACGCGTTGCCGCCGCGTTCCAGGATGCCCATGGCGACGGCGGTCGCGATCCAGTGCGTGGTGGCGGCGACACCAAATGTCCCGTCGATCTCGGGCCGTGTGGTGAAGGGGTTCGGATTAACGAAAGACATGGGCGCGCACTCTCAGGGCTCCTGCAGGGAGTTTGAGCGTAGCACTGCTGAAACGGCTCTGTCGTCGTTCAGATCGGCTTATGAAGGCTCAGGGTTTGGCATAGCAGCCAGCCATGCAGGCTGGTACAACGCTCACCGTCGATGGTGCTGCCGCCGGTACAGCGACCGGATTGACCGGCACTGCGCTGACGCTCGCCTTCTTGGCGGCCCTGGCTTGGTCGCGCGCCTGCTCAGCCTGCAGTGCATTGCGGGCACGGGCGAAGGCCGCGTCGCGGTCGGCGTCGCGTTCGGCCTTGACGACGTCAGGATCACGCTTGTGCTTGAAGCATTTGTCGTCGGGCTTTGGCTCGGTCTTGCGCTTGGCTTTCTCATCGGCGCAAGTCTTTTCCAATTCCTCGGCAGCCTTGTCTTCGGCCGAGCGCTTTCCCTGTGCGGCGGCGACGGTGGCGTGTGTCGCGATCGTTACGCAGGTTAAAACTGCCAGCATCAATTTAGAGCGCTTGGACTGAGGAATTAGGCGCATGGAGTTGCCTCGCTTCACGAACGGAGTGCCTGAATTACTTGTAACAACCGGCAACGCATTGCAGCGCGCCTGCCCCATCGGACGGCAGGCTGACTTGGCTAGCTGTCACCGGTTCGGATCTTTCGGCGTCAAGCTTACGCTTGGCTCGTTCCATGGCGGCGGCGTGGGCGGCATCCTGGTCCACCCGTTGATCGGTTGTAACGCTTGTCGGCACAACCGTGGCGGCTGTCGCGGTCGGCTGCGTGCCGCGGTTGGTCGTCGAGACACGCGGGGTGACGATCGTCGAGCTGCCCCGCCCGAAGCCCCGTTTGGCATTGGCCTCGCCTGCCGCCAACGTCATGCCGCCGACGATCGACAGGCAGACCACCGGAACCAGTAGTCGCATCTGAGTATAACGCATACGCCGCCTCACACCATGTCAGTTGGGGCGGCAGCTTATACGGTCCTGCCTACGGAATGCTTAACCGCGGTTGGCCATTACTTGGCGCACGATCACCGGCGATGCCATCAGCAATCCGATCGCTATGCCCGTCCAACTGCCCGAAATCATCGGCATCGCTGCAGCAAACAGGATGAGGCATTCCCACCAGGCCAGCGGCGCGAGCGCATAGCGCGTGAACACGGCCGACAGGGCGACGATCGACAGCATGCAACCGATTGTGCTCGAAAAGAACGCACTATAGGTGAAATCCTTCACCATGATCAGCATCGACGGCGAAAACACGAACACGAACGGCACCAGCACCTTGCCGAGTGCCAAACGGAACGCCGTGTTGCCGGTCTTGAACGGATCGGCACCTGCCATGCTGGCGCCCGCATAGGCCGCTATTGCAACCGGCGGCGTCACATCGGCCAGCACGCCATAGTAGAACACGAAGAAGTGGGCGACGAGCGGGGCGACCCCCAATAGCCCGAGCGTGGGGGCGGCAACCGTCACCATGATGATGTAGGTCGCCGTCGTCGGCACCCCGCAGCCAAGCAGGATGCAGACGATGGCGGTCAGCACCAGCGTATAGAACAGCGTCGCTGATTTCATGTCGTAAGGCAGGAACGGCAGCAGCCCGAGCGTCATGCCGGCCATGGTGTCGGCGAGCGACGTCACGATGAACGAGATCTTGAAGCCGACGCCGGTCAGCGTCACCACGCCGACGATGATGCCAACCGTGGCCGCCGCAGCACCGACGCCGATCGCGTACTTCGCGCCCATTATGAAGGCGTCGGTCATGTTGGCAAGCTCGGCGCGTCCATCGGGGCGGGTGGAATACCCGTGCAGCATGACGGCGAACGCCGCCAGGAACAGCACGAAGTTGATGCTCAGCGTCGCGTCGCCGATCGGCAGTTGGGCGCGCAGCAGGCCCGAAGGCGCAGCCCCGCAAATGATGGCTGTAAACGCCAGACCGG
>JANNRP010000117.1:0-6757 GCA_031401535.1 Hyphomicrobiaceae bacterium
GCTTCGGACAAGCTGACGCCGAATTTGTTTTCTGTGGATCCCGTGGTAATTTTTGCATGCCCGCCGGCGCCCACATCAGGATTGATGCGAAACACAGCCGCCTGCCGCCTGCCCTTGGCAGCCGCGATTGCAGATAGCGCGTGAAGTTCGTCTTCAGTCTCAATATTGACTTGGTGGATGCCTGTATCCACGGCAAACGCCAACTCCTGGTCAGACTTGCCGACACCAGAAAAAACAATCTTTTCCGGTGGAATTCCAGCCGCCAATGCGCGGCGGATTTCACCTTCTGATACTGTGTCGGCACCAGCGCCGAGCTTAGCCAAAGTTTTCAGGACAGCCAAATTGCTGTTGGCCTTCATGGCATAATAGACATGGGCTTTGGGCCCGAGAGCCTTGGTAAACAGGCTATAGTGCCTGTGGATGGTCGCTGTTGAATAGCCATAAAAAGGCGTCCCCACATCTTGCGCGATGCGGGCCAATGAAACGTCCTCGGCGTAAAGACTGCCGTCGCGATAGCTGAAATGATGCATGGGACCGGTTTCGCTCGTGCGCAACTCGTTGGCTCTCTACGGAGCGAAACTGCAACCACCGACTGCCCAGCCGAGCGCCTCTTACCGGATCAAGCCGTCAAGAATGAATTCCTTGTGCGGTTTAGGCCCTGCAGACTCGGCCTTGCCTTGCCCAGAGTCAGCCGACGAACTGGCCTGACTTTGAGCCTTGGCTTCGGGCGGCAATTCCAATGGACCTTTGACACCGCAGCCAGTCAGCAGAAACGCCGTGGCAGCAATCAAGAGCCCGATCCTTGCAACATGAGCCATGAACAGCACTTTCAGACCTGATCAACGCGTCGATATCTGGTTCATCTAGCCCGGACCACCGTCCGTTTCCAACTTCTTTATCCACGCAGCGGCCATTTTAGCAACATTCTGTGGCGCGGTTCCCCCATAGCTTGTGCGGCTCCTGACAGAGTTTTCAGGGCTCAGCACCTCGAAGATTGCCGCCGTGATGCGCGGTTCGACGGCCTGCATCGCCGAAAGCGGTAATGACTCCAACTCGACGCCGCCACGTTCGGCGTCAGCCACAATCCTGCCGGTTACGTGATGGGCGTCGCGGAAGGGCATCTGAAGCGTGCGCACGAGCCAATCGGCAAGATCTGTCGCAGTCGAATAGCCCCGGCCGGCCGCCGCCTTCAACACCGGGACATTGGGTTGCAGATCAGCCACCATGCCGGTCATGGCTTCGATCGCAAGGCCGAGTGCGTTAAGTGCATCGAATGTAACCTCTTTGTCTTCCTGCATGTCCTTGCCGTACGTCAGGGGCAGCCCCTTCATCACCAGCAACAGGCTTTGAAACGCACCAGCGATCCGCCCGATCTTGCCTTTGACCAACTCCGCCGCGTCCGGGTTGCGTTTCTGCGGCATGATCGATGAGCCGGTCGTGAAGCGGTCCGTCATCTTGATGAACCCGAACTGCGGCGTCATCCAGATGACGATTTCCTCGGCCAATCGCGACAGGTGCATGGCGCAGATCGAGGCGGCGGCGAGCGTTTCGAGGGCAAAATCCCGATCCGATACACCGTCGAGCGAGTTGGCCGTGGGACGATCGAACTCAAGGGCCACGGCCGTCATGTGCCGGTCGATCGGGAACGACGTTCCTGCCAACGCCGCGGACCCAAGCGGACATTCGTTGAGTCTAGCCCTGGCATCGCGCAAGCGACCACGATCGCGCGCCACCATCTCGACATAAGCCAGCATATGATGACCAAACGTCACAGGCTGGGCTGGCTGTAGATGCGTGAATCCAGGCATCACGGTATCGGCGTGTTCGGCCGCTTTGACTGCAAGCGCCTGCATCAAACGCACCATTGACTGATCCAGCCCGTCGATGCGGTCGCGCACATAGAGCTTGAAGTCGAGCGCGACCTGATCATTACGCGAACGCGCCGTGTGCAACCGCCCTGCCGACTTTCCGATGATCTCGGTTAGACGGCTTTCGACATTCATATGCACATCTTCAAGCGCCCTCGACCACACCATCCGACCGCTTTCGATTTCAGCCAGCACCTTGGTCAACCCATCGAGAATTTGGGCCGCATCCTCGTTTGTGATGATGCCTTGCTTTGCGAGCATCGCCGCATGCGCTCTAGAGCCACGAATATCTTGGGGTGCCAGCACCTTGTCGAACCCGATGGAGGCATTTATCTCCTCCATGATTTCGGCGTGTCCAACGGCAAAACGGCCGCCCCACATCTTGTTCGCGGATTTGTCATTCATGCTGAACTCCATTCGGCGTTAGTATCGCAATCCAGGACGGCAACAGGTCGCTCGCGGCATATGAGGACGAAGGTATGGCCACTGCCAACATATCGAGATTTAAGACCCTGCTCGGAGCCATCATAGTCCCGGCGGCTGCAGGCTTTGGCGCGGTATACGTTATGGCACGCGGTGCTGACAACGCTACCACTCACACCCCTTTGCTGCCCAGTAAAGTAGTCATCGCGCAGGCAACCCCTCCAGATCGAGCGAGCCTCGCGCAGGGCGACATGATCAAATTCGTGTTCAGAAAAGAGCCCGAACCGCTGGCCGACATAACATTCGTCGATGCCGCAGGCACACCGCGTTCGCTCAAGGATTTTGCGGGCAGGACGGTATTGCTGAATGTTTGGGCGACGTGGTGTATCCCATGCCGCAAGGAAATGCCGGGCCTCGACCGGCTGCAACAGCAATTGGGCTCTGACCGTTTCGAAGTGGTCGCGTTAAGCATCGATCGCGCCGGCATCGACGCGTCAAAGGCGTTCCTCAACTCAATCAAGATTGCCAACCTGAAATTTTATGCCGACCCAACTGCAAAAATGAGCGCTGCATTGAAGGTAATCGGCATGCCCACGACCATCCTAATCGACGCAAAGGGCCGCGAAATAGGGCGCTTGATCGGTGATGCCGAATGGGACTCGGCCGACGCCAAACGCCTGATAGAGGCGGCAATTCAGTGAGCCAGAATGCACGACTGGATTTGCCTACGGCACGCGCACGTTGAAATTGTTGCACTGCGGCAACGTGTCAAGTATAGTTAACGCCACTCGGAAGCGGTCGGCGGGGCCCGCCTAGTGCAGTCAGTCGCTTGGATGACAAACCTACGCGTAGCGTATTTGGAGGTTCCAACATGAAGCACTCGCTCATCGCTCAACCAGCAGCGGCAAACGAAACTCCGATGATCGGATTCTGGCCATCCACATTCTGGTCCCCTGCGGCTTGGCTACCGCAATCAACCATCGCAAAAGAACCCAATGTAAAAAGCCGCCAGGAAAACAAAGTTGCAGACGAGTCGAGAGCCGATTTTGGCAACGTCTTGCAGTCGTTTAATCCGATCGTGAAGGCGATGACCGACACCAGTTCCGAATTCATCGCGCTCGCCATGGCCCATGCCAAAACAGTTACGGAAATTCCGGTCAAGGTCGGACAGTGCAAAGCCCCTCTCGACCTCATCCCCCTGCAAATGCAGGTTTGGCAGTCAGCATTTTCATTACAGACTGAAGCGGTGAAACGGGTAATGGCCACGTGGCAATCGGTTATGCCATTGGCATTTGCGGTTGAAAGCGGCAATGGCCAGAGCAGTAATCGCTCAACTGTCCGTCCTCCTGCAGCAAGCCCTCGAGATGTTATGACCCTAGCTGCGACCCCAGAACTTGCTGACGGCGTTCCACCTGCTCCATCCACCACCTTGCCGCTCGCCGCAAAGCGGCCCTTGAACGATCGCCGCAGCGTTGCGTGAGCCTATACGCAACGGCATATGGCTGGGCGTTGCGCTGTACCGGGCGGGCGGCCTGGACAGAAATTGCAGCGGGGCATAACCCGCTACTCACTCTTGAGGCTGATCTGCTCCGACGACATCCGTCAGTGACGGCACTGGCACCCAAAGACGTCGCCGCCGGTTGCCTCTTGTTCGATGTCCGCGCGACCGACGAATATCGTGTCAGTCACCTAGCAGGTGCCGTGCATCTATCGTCGCACGCGACCATCTACGAGGTGTTGCGTGCCGCCAACTCTCAGAACCTGATCGGGACGACCGCGATATTCTATTGCGCCGTCGGTGTTCGTAGCGCGCGCCTGATCGACCGTCTGCAATCCCGATTGCTCGACAGCGGGTGTGCTCGCGTGGCTAACCTAAGCGGAGGGATATTTCGTTGGCACAATGAAGGGCGTCAATTGTTTGACGCAACAGGACCAGTCAACCACGTGCATCCCTACAACGACCATTGGCGCTGCTTTTTGATGCCACAGACTGCAACCGTTCAGGTCTGAGGCACACCATACATTTCCCTTGCTCCCGCCGCTGCGCTCACTTAATGCTGCGTTTGGTGCTGTCCCGTTCGTCTAGCGGCCTAGGACACCAGCCTCTCACGTTGGGAACACGGGTTCGAACCCCGTACGGGGCACCAAATCAACTCATCGGTATTTTTTGATTGCGTGAGATCCTGTGGCGCAGATTCGGCCGGTTCATGTTGCTTGCACTATGGCATCATGCTACGCCGATACCCCAAAGCGGGCGTAGCATAATGGTAATGCGGCAGCTTCCCAAGCTGTTGACGAGGGTTCGATTCCCTTCGCCCGCTCCAGACATATATTATTTGAACGGAGCTTGCCGTTGGCTCCGTAAGGGGGCCTTTCCAGGATGGATACTTCGCGCGGCAACGCATGTTGTTGCCGACCTTGAAGATGTTGCGTCAACGTAAAATACGAGATCGGAATATTTTTTTGATAGCGGGGGTCTGCCGGAGCTGAGCGGTCATTATTGAGCTGGGCGCGAACAAGTAGTCCCTGCAGGGTGTAACACGACGATTTGTATCAACAAGAGTTAGATTGTTTTTTGGCAAGACAGGCGATTGCCGATGGCAGTGTCGATAAGCAAAATATTATGGACGATTAATTCAATAATGCACCCGTGATCACAGAAGCGGGTGCTAGTCAGCATCTGAAAGTGTCAGCTATCGTTGGAGACCCTGCGAAAAAGCGACTGTCCTTTTGGATAGGGACATCTATCTCGACCTGATCACTTGAATTTACTGACGTAATATTTTCGAGGCCGTGACGACCCTGGCCATACAGATTTAGGATTAGTCCACAGATGATGAGTGAAACAATTTGAGCATATTGAACACAGCGTCGCATCGCACCTTCGTCATCAGGGGGGCTGCCCTGGTGCACGACGTACTTGTTGCAGGCATCGCGCTGCAAGTGTCCTTGATGCTGCGGCTTGGACTCATCGCGCCATTGGACTACGCGATTGAGACGATCGTATTTATGACGATAGCCGGAATAGTCGGCTCGCTCGTCGGCCTGAACAGTGGCGTGTGGCGCTACGCGTCGCTCGCAGACATCATTGCAATCGCCAAGACTGCGTCTGGCTCGGTCGTGCTATTTGCGGTTGCACTTTTCATGATCAACAGGCTCGATACTATTCCTCGCGGCTCGGTCGTAGCCTGCTGGGCGTTGATGATCATTATGCTCAGCGCGCCGCGGATCGCTTACCGCATGATGCGAAACCGGCGCGCATTACTACGAGATGACAGTTTGCCGAAACGCAATATCCTTCTGATTGGCGCATCGGAAAGTGCGGAAGCCTTTATCAAAGCAGCGAACGAACGCCCCGACATGCATTGCCGCGTACTCGGCCTCATCGATGAGCGCGGCCAGAAAACGGGACTATCGATCCGCGGTGTTCGAGTGCTCGGCGGCATTAATGATATCGAGCGCATTGTGGTCGATTTCGCGCGACGAGATCTCGTGGTCACGGGAATCTTGCTGACGAAGACCAAAGCCGTTATAGGTGGCGAGGTTTTTGACACTATTTCCGAAGTCGCTCAACGACATCACATAGACCTTCTGCGACCACCCGAGATCTACGAGTTGCGCGGGAACGCAGCGGCTGAGGCGTTGGTGCTGCGGCCTGTCATGCTCGAAGATCTGTTGCCGCGGCGGCCCGTATCGCTGGATGGATCATCTGTGAGCGAACTTGTTCGTGGATCGGTCGTGCTGGTCACCGGTGCCGGCGGGTCCATCGGGTCTGAACTGTGCCGACAGTTATATCGCTTCAATCCAAAACGCATGGTCCTGGTCGATAACAGTGAGCGATTGCTTTACGAGATTGATGTTGAATTATCGGCAATGAGTGGCTCGACCGAGATTGTGTCGAGGCTCGGCAACGTCCGCAACCGCCGCCAGATCCAAGTGCTGTTCAATGAGCAGCAACCCCAGCTCATTTTCCATGCGGCCGCTGTGAAGCATGTGCCCATCGTGGAAAGTCAGCCGATCGAAGGGCTCAATACGAATGTGCTCGGCACCCGCAACGTCGCCGACGCGGCCTTGTCGGTCAACGCGCGCGCCATGGTATTGATATCCACGGACAAGGCCGTTAACCCGACCAGCGTGATGGGCGCCAGCAAACGCATGGCAGAACTCTACTGTCAGGCGCTCGACGTCACCAATCGAACGCGCTTTGTGACAGTCCGTTTCGGCAATGTGCTGGGCTCGGCCGGCTCGGTTGTGCCGTTGTTCCAAAAGCAGATACAGGCGGGCGGACCAGTGACCGTGACGCACCCGGAGATGGAGCGTTATTTCATGACGATTCCGGAGGCAGCCCAACTCGTGCTCCATGCGACGAATCATGGCATCGCAAACCGGGACGAACGGGGCCGAATCTTCGTGCTCGACATGGGTCAACCGGTGCGAATCATAGATGTCGCGCGAAAAATGATCCA
>JANNRP010000118.1:0-8976 GCA_031401535.1 Hyphomicrobiaceae bacterium
GCGTGACCGACCGTCAATGACCATGTCGCGATGGGCCAGTACCGCCACAAGTAGAGAGCGGACGATCAGCCTTAGTGTGTTCTCCGAGTCACGCTGACGCACCGACGGACCGTCAGTGTTTGCAGCGTCGCAACGTGTTCGGTGGCATTTCCTGCGACGAATGGCAGCTTGCCGATTGACATCGTTCTTCCGGTCCGCCCTTTTTTATTGGGTGCCCATGCTCCAAAGGAGAGATCGCGGTGAGAGGTCGCAAATGAGCGCTACGCAACAACCACAAAACACCAAATCAGTTTCACGTCGCGCAGCGCTCAAATTCGCGGCGGCTAGCAGCGCGCTGGTTGCCATGCCCAATCTGCTGCAGGCCCAAACGACTGCTCGACCTGCAGTAACACCCCACTTTGATGGCACTCGGTTCAGCAATCCGGGCCATGTCAAAACCAGCTCGGTGCCAGGTTATCTGTGGCAACGTTTGACCAATGCACCTAAAGCCTGGCCCGATCAGGTTGCCGTGACGCAAACGGTACCTTCGTCCGCCGTTAATGATGGCAGTTGCCGTGTCACCATGATCGGCCACGCCACGGTGCTGATCCAAGTCGCGGGCCTCAATATCGTGACGGATCCGGTTTGGTCGGAGCGCGCCTCGGCGGTCGCTTTCGCCGGGCCGAAACGTATCACCATGCCGGGCGTCGCGTTAACGGCACTGCCGCACATTGATGTCGTTTTGATCTCGCATAACCATTACGATCATCTCGATGTGCCAACGCTGCGCGAGCTCGATGCGCGGAGCCGACCGCGCGTGATCGTGCCACTCGGCAACCTGGGTCTGGTGGCCAATAGCATGCCGAACAGTAGAGTCAGCGAGCACGACTGGGGCGCTATCGTGCCGTTGGCGGGCTCAACGACCGTCCATCTTGAACCGATGCTTCACGGCTCCGGGCGCAGTCCGATAGATCAGCAGCGCACGTTGTGGTCAGCCTTTGTGGTCAAAGCAGGTGGACGAACGATCTACCACTTAGGCGATTCGGCTTACGGTGACGGCAGGCTGTTTCGCGAAACCGGCGGCAAGTACGGTGGTTTTGATCTGGCGATTTTGCCGATTGGTGCCTACGAACCGGTGTCATTCATGGGCGACAGCCACATGACGCCCGCCGATGCTGTCAAAGTCAAAACCGACGTCAAAGCCCGCCGCGCTTTCGCCCATCACTTTGGGACATTTCAATTGGGGTTCGAAGCCTACGACGCTCCAGTGAAGGCCCTTTTAGCTGCACTAACCGAAGCCCGCTTTGACTCCAGCGACTTCCCGGCCAGTGCCCCGGGTCAGTCGCTGACCATTTGACCACCGGTCGTCAAGCGCCCGCCAGCTAATTGATGTAGACCGTCCGTCATTGCCGTGCAGCTCTGAGGCGAACTGCTGACCCCTGTCTGCGATCTGTCGGAGCGAAGAAGTCAGCGTCCGCTGCCTGTGAATGCAGAAGAAGTGGACGGGCGAGAGCTGGGCCAAGAAGCCAGCACTCATGCCAACGACTTCGCAAAGCGCGTGTTCGCCAGCTCCTTCTTTAGCGCTGTCATGAACGACCGCACGAGTGGGACTGCAAGCCGGCCTGGTGGTGTCGCAGCAAAGATCACGGCAATGCCCGCGCGAACGCTTGGTAAAACGGGCATCAGTTGTTCCCTCGCCACGAAGCACTGAGCAAGGAATTCGGGCAAGGCTGCGATAGCTATTCCTCTTGAGGCCACATAGCAGGCAGCCTCGGGATCATTGACGGTGCATACGACGCGCAAGCGCTGTTCCCAAGTGCGATGACCGTCATTCAAGCGAAGGATCAGTTCCTCTGTGGCGTCATTCGAAGTCTTGATCGCCGGGTGATTTTCCAGATCGCTTGCGCGCCGGATGGTTTTGGCCACTTGCGGTGCGGCGTAAAGCTTCAGATCAGCCGATGCGAGCTTCGTGCGAACAAGGTAAGTAGCTGCAGGCTCAGCGATCTGAACCGCGATGTCGAAATCGTCGCGAAGAGGATCCACCAGTTCGTTGCCAAACTTCAGAGTGACATTCAAATTCATACGGCCAGTAGTGAACCTTCCCACGAACGGGGCGAGCACGAGCCGTCCAAAGAGAAATGGCGAGGCGATTCTGAGACGGCCGCCATCTCCACATCGCGTCGCATCCGCAATTGATTGAGCACTCGCCAACGCCACTCGGATGGCTGCGGCTGGGCGAGAAAGACCTTCTCCTAAAGGGGTCGGCCGCAAACGCCGCGACGTGCGATCGAAAAGCGGTGCGCCTGCCGCCTTTTCCAAACGTTGCAAACGTCGACTGATCGTTGCTTTGGGTTCTCCTAGCTTTCGCGCAGCCCCTGTAATGCTGCCCTCTTTAATGATCGCATCCAAGAACAGGAGGTCGCCAGGGTCCATTTTGTGTTCCAAAAATGAGATGTACGGTCTCATCTTGTACCACTTTCAAACTATCGTTAGGCACTTTACATACGCGTTGTCAGCAGGAAAAAAAGCTCAAAAATGGAGTAGATCATGAATGCAGATAATGATGAAGGTGCCCGACGGAATTGCGGTTCGGTCACAGCATTGGGAGCGCACAAGGGTACGCGTGTGCGTCGGACTGTCCTGGCGGCAGTTGCAGCAGTGACCGTGACGGCGTGGGCTGCACCAAGCCTCCAGGCTCAATCTGCCAACAGGCCTGCGAGCACGGGTCCTGCGCTGACCGGATTTTCCCCAGCCAACGCTGTGCTGGTTTACGTCGACTACGTTACCGGCCTCGACAACCTGATGACGACTATCCCTGGAAGGCAGTATCGCAACAACATCTCGGCGTTTGCGAAATTCAGCACCGTGTTCAAGATGCCGACGGCTGTTGTCGGTGAGGAGAACAACTACTACGGAACGTTCCTGCCCGAGATCAAAAAGCTGGTCGGCGAGGGCGGCAAGACCTTTGCTCCTCGATCCACGCCGACGGCCTACACTGCGGAATTCGCAAGTTGGCTTAAATCGACAGGGCGTCAGAACGTCATTATCGGCGGGATCTCGATCGACAACTGCACGCTGCATACGTCTCTCGACCTACTTCGCAATGGATACAACGTCTTTGTGATCGTCGACGTATCGAGTACCAACAGTAAAATTGCCGAGGACGCTGCGATCCAGCGGCTCATTCAAGCGGGCGCCGTCCCAGTAAGCTGGTTGAACGCCTTGACTGAACTGGGAACAGATTTCGCCGGACCTCACGGCAAGGGAATGATGGAGATCATCCAGGCGCATTGGCCAGCGTCGACGGTGGGCGTGGTCGATGACACGACGCCGGATGGCCGGGGTATGCAACTGCCCAGGTGACGAACCATCATGCTGGCCCGGTCCACCATCAAATGCGATATTCCGGACTGCATCGCAGCATCCAGGTATGTTCAGCGAACAAACAAGTGTCCTTTATCACCGTTCATTTCCCAAGCGGGGGGATATGTGCGGGGATACATCGTATCCCCCACCAAATTCGAAATGCCGGCTGAATATTGGATTGATTTGTCTGCTTTTCTTGAGTGGCCGCCGTGTCGGGCGTGCCGCCCGACCTCGCTCCTTTTTTGGTCATAGTGATCTGTCCTGACAGCCACTGGTGACCCGTCATTTCGGCTCACACCGCGACGTGTGTCGAGTGTGAGCCGAAATGACCAAAGGAACGGGGTCGGGCCGTTCGCTGAAGAGTTCTCGCCAGAAACAACAGCCGCAGCAGCTTACTCGGTACAGCAGGCCGACATGGCGGCCACGAGTTGTGACTGGACACGAAACGGAGTTCATGCGGCTGGCCGACATTCAAAAACAGCGACTACGCGATTATTGATATCGCAGTGGGCGATGAATTGTGACGCTACAGTATTCTACAACGAACACGCGCATGAAACGCTGGCCGACACGGCGATGATGTCCACCGTGCCCGCTGGCTTTGAGTACGGGTCAAGAACCTTTCTATAGTGGCCTGCTAACAAAAAAGGGAGTTCCCATTTCGTCCTCGACTCGAAAACCGGAAGCAGAGCCGTATTTCTCGACCACCGCAGGCAGTAAAATTAGGCCCATGCTCTCGGCCTCTCTCTGATTGGCAAAGCGGTCCGAACGAAACTCACAGGGACTCGTATCGTTGTGCAGCACGATATCCTTGTAGAACCGCAAACTGTAGTACTTGGCCATGGCAGCTCCGATCATATTGCGCCAACCCTAACACGACGTGCGGTGTTTGGATTGGCTGATGATATTGGGGCTTGCACGTGTGGTTCAGCGCCAATTGTCGGTAATTGAAAACAGTGTGATATGGTTAGGTGGCAAAGTCCGCGCCTCTGGTGCGGTCACTAGGAACTCATGATTCCTGCGAGCATAATTTGAGCAGGGGCTTTCGCACGCTGCACTTGCAACAACTCGTCCTAAGGTCGGATAGGCGCCGATACGCCACCACGAGCCGCATCGATACGCTCAATTATCAGATCCGCAAACACCCATGGCATTGTCTCCTTGTGGTACTGGTACACGGACTGAATATTGGGCGACCGGGTGACAATTCCCTTCAATAGTTTCTCACCGTCAGACCACCCGATCACGCCGCCTCGGCTCGACATCCGCATTAAATAGATGCGACGCACTGCGTCCGCTCCGATCAGGTCGGCAACTTTCGAAACGGCCCACCAACTTTCGGCCCCAGCAACAACTAAGCAATCACAACTACTTAGCGTTGTACGAATGGCATCGATTGCACCGCCGTCTTCGACCTGCTTAAGCCAAGGTGTGACCAAAGATGGCGGCGTCGGAAGAAACTGGTCAAGATCTATGGCATGAAAACCGGCAGGCAGCGCCTTTTGCATCCTCGACTTTCCAGCACCAGGAAGCGCTTCCAACGCCATCAACCGAACCCCGGCGGCGGATTGTTCGATTGCCCATCGCTCGAATGCTACTGCAATCTCGTCGCTGACGCCGCGGATCGTCTCTTGCACTTGAGGCTACCATTGTTGGGTGCGAGAAAATCAGGCATTGAATGATACAGAGAGATTCTTGCTGAGACCCGATGGAGTCGTGACTCAGTTAATGGATGCCGACCTTTGAATGTCAATCCAGTGCGATTGCCCGCATCGCGATCGGCTGTCAGACCATTCTGAGCTGGTAATTAGCGCGCGCATGGTGGTGATTGCCGACCCAGGTCAACGACAGTGGTGCGACCCTCCAGACACGGGGCCAACCGCTCGTCAAGTGACGATAATACGCTCTGGTGCTGCACGCTCAGAAGGCAAGCAGGCAAGGTACACCCTCTTGTTTTTGTACTGCGTACGGATGGCTTCCGATAATGACCGATCTACCTAAGCCGATGCCGCCAACAAGTGAGGATTTCGTCGCCGCCCTTTCAAAGCCGTGCTCTCGGACTAAGTTACTGATCGAACGCCTTGTGACGCATCGGCTCATCGTTCGCTCGGAGTGCGGTCTGAGGTGGATGCTCACCAAGGAAGGTCTTGCTGCAACTGCGTGAACGGATGCAGTCACAACAAGTGACATGTGTTACCCGCATGCCCTGAAATAAGCCACTGCACGGGGCACGCCGCACCAACGGAAGCAAGGATCGTGACCGAAGTGGCCTCCTCAGCAGACGCTGTCAACTATGGAGACAGTGTAGTCAAAGTCAGTTCAACGAGAGTTCTCGACTGTGTGAGGCTCCACCGATAGACGGATGATGGCCTTGGGCTAGGCACAATTGGCGACAACATGCGGGTCGCTGGGTTAGCAGCGGTTTCGCCCCCCAGCAAGCATCCACCGTATGGATAGCGGCGCTAACGGCTTCACCAAAGTCGACGCCAGCATCACCGGCACTGTGGCGACTTTGAACCGTCTCCATTACAAGTTTTTTGCGGAGGGGAACAATGCCAATTATTGCTGCCGACTTCACAAGGAGTCGCGTTGCGTGGAACGCATTTCCAACCAGCCACCGCAAACTGAACACATTTTGGCTTATTGGGATCACTGCATACGCGGTTCGGCTTTCCGCTAGGATCGACCGTGCAGACGTCAGCTACGGCTGGTGTAATCACAGACAACGTTAACGCCAGCACATACACAATAAGGCATGAGGCCCTCGACATTTGTAGTCCTCTCATCCGTCATTAATTGTTGAGCGCGTTTTTATACCCACCGACGGCAACGGGCTGCCCGATCTTACATGGGACGACTTCGGTAGATCGCCGTTTGCTGGGCAACTCTCGGTCAAACAGTGCATTTGACTGTGTCGTCCACACTACACCGAATTCATGCCGCTGTGTGTAGTGCAGATTAACGGACAAGTTGGACGCTGCGTTTCGCGGACATAGTCCGGCTGACTTCAGGCTTGGTCAAAGATGCGGTTCGATGATCGACAAGGACGCCACGACAAGTACCGCTCGCCGGGCGCTGTGTGAAATGCCGGCGCGCTCACAATTTCATTAGGCGGTGACTATGACGTCCGGGTCGCTAATTGATTCGGCGCGACAAGGCCCAAAAGCACGCCGCTGATAGCAAATCCATAGCCAGAAAGTACCGCCGATCAAACGTGAGCTTCAGTACGGCGAGCCTGAATCGTGACGAAGGTACCCCTGGCTGGCCTCGCCTTTTTCGGGCTGGATGAGCGCCCACGCCTTTCCCTTTGCGAGATATTCGATCTCAAAACGCACCCCTTCGCCAGCTGCAGCAGGGGCATCAAATTCGATTACTGTTTCCGTCCAAAGCGCAGCGTCGAGCCAACTGACAGCGCCCCAATCCGCAGTTGCGTCGGACCGCAAGCTCCGGCCAAGATCTACTGGCTTCTTCAACACGACATTTCGACGAAGGGCTGATTTCATATTCAGCGCGACTGATCGGTATCGCACCGCGCTCACCGGACTACGGACACGGCCGCTTGTCCAAATGCTCCAGAAACAGCCGCAAACAAGGACCCCGATAGAAAGGCAAGCGCAGAGACGCGGTCTTGCCAGACATAGAACGGGGCGTACCGGTTGACTGGTGCAGCCCGCTTTACGTCGCTGAGGGCGAAGGCCTTGAAAATCAATCCAGGGAATTCATCAAACAGATTCCCTTTGGCTCGGATGCGATCACGCACGCGCTGCATCTCGTAATCGGTCGGCAAAACGAACTCATATTGCATTGCGAGCATTTTCTTGTTCCTCCGACTCCGTCCATATTGATCGCTGAGCTTGCGTACGATCAGGCTTTATGTTGTACGCCGCTCGCAATCGCTGCTTCCAAATCGACAATCCGCTCGCGAAGAGGCGCGGTGGCCGCCTCGACCTGCTCGAGGGTGAAGCGTGGGGTGATGTGCTGCGGGCAATTCCAGTCGAAGGCCTCAACCGAGATCAGGAAGCCACGCTCGATCCGGGCGCGATAGCCAGGAACGCCAAGCTTCGCCAGCGTCGCGCTGTCGCTTGAATCGATGAGTTTTACGCGGCCGAGCAATTTCAACCGAGTCCGATTCGGATAGTCCATCAAGAACAGCGAAATCCGGTCATCCTTGATCAGGTTGCCGACGCTCACGTACTGACGATTGCCGTTGAAGTCAGCGAATCCGATCGTCTTTTCATCGAGTACGCGCACGAACCCCTCAGGCCCGCCACGGTGCTGAACATAGGGCCACCCGGTTTCGCCGACGCTCGCCATATAGAAGCTGTCACGCTGTGAAATAAATCCGGCTTCACTTGGCCCCAAGACGTGGTTCCGGTCTGCGTCGGAACCTTCCATACGAGCGTAGCTGGCACGGCTGCCCAACTGCTGCTGCAATGCCTTCACTGTAGGCGTGAAGGCGATCTCTGCAAATTTATGTCCCATGGCTCTTTATCCAATTTCATAGCGGGCTGAAGCTATAGCCCAAGCTCAGAAAGTCCGGGGTGATCGACCGGCCGCGGCCCCTGTGACCAGCGGAACTTGCGCTCGCTTTCGGTAATCGGCAGGTCGTTGATGCTGGCGAAGCGCGCCTGCATCAAGCCTTGCGCATCGAACTCCCAGTTCTCGTTGCCGTAGGACCGGAACCAGTTGCCGACGTCATCGCGCCACTCGTACGCAAACCGCACGGCGATCCGGTTTTCGGTGAACGCCCATAACTCCTTGATCAAGCGATACTCGAACTCGCGTGCCCACTTTTGGGTAAGAAACTCAATGATTGCCGGGCGGCCGACTGGGAAGGCAGCGCGATTACGCCAGCGACTGTCGAACGTATAGGCAAGAGACACGCGGTGTGGGTCGCGCGAGTTCCAACCGTCCTCGGCCATCCGGACTTTCTGGATAGCGGTTTCGCGTGTGAACGGTGGTAGCGGTGGCTTGGTTTCCATTTGGCATCCCTTACGGTGGTAGATGGCGTGCTCTGCCACGATCCATCGGTTGGGCCTGCTGTCGCTGGCGCCAGCAGGCCCATGCTTGGCAATGGCAACATAAGCTCGTCACGCGGCTCTACGAGCAGCGACGACTGGAAAGTCGATCTCGGTGCTCGCGACCTCGTTGACGTAGTTGGTCAGCGTGTTGAGGGCGACGTGAACGACAATTTCGACGATATCAGCGTCGCCGTACCCGGCAGCGCGAACCGCATCCAGATCGCTTGCCGCCACATGGCCGCGCTCAGTGACAACCTTGGCAGCAAACTGCACGGCCGCGTCGGCTTTCGCATCATTGGACCTGCCGGACCGGTTGGCTGCAATCTCGGCGTCATCGAGCTTTGCGAGGTTTTTGCCTAGGTACGTGTGTGCCGCCAGGCAATAGCCGCAAGTGTTTATCTCGGCGACCGCGAGGGCAATCCGCTCGCGTGTCTTGGCGTCGAGTTTACCCTTGGCGAGGGCGCCATTGAGGCCGAGGTAGCCTTCGAGGGCGGCAGGACTGTTGCCGACGACGCGGAACAGGTTCGGAACGCTGCCGAGTTGCTTCTGGACGGCTTGCAGCAACGACTGCGAGGCAGCAGGGCTGGCGTCGATCGATGCTGGAGTGACG
>JANNRP010000119.1:0-4995 GCA_031401535.1 Hyphomicrobiaceae bacterium
CTCAACCCATAGGCCAGTTCCTGAGCTTCCGTGGCGCCAGCTTCATGTGGCACGCGCATATCGCAGTTGATAAATGGTCCAGAGAAGCCCTGTTGTGAGAGATCGCGAATGGCTTTGGCAAGCGAGTCCGCTGATCGCTCCCACGTCGCCGCAAACCCTCCGGCGCCTGCCGCGACGCCGATCGGGTCGAAGCCGAATTCAACGTTGACGCTGGGCGGCTGATGACCTCTTTGCTTGATTAGGCTCGCAACGCGTGTCGCATGGGCAATACCATCTGCTGTCGGTTCCATGCGCAACGCGATCAGGTCGAGCATCACGCCACTCAAGACCTGATCTAGGACGGCGACGGTCGCTGCATCAAGCCCCGCTCCTCGTGCGGCAGCGCTATCTGTAAACGCCAGGGTCAACCCATCGGCACCACCTTCCAGGTCGGCGAGCGCCTGGGAAGCGGCCTGCGAGATGTCCGGTTGATCGGCACGTGCAACAACTGTCCAAGGCTGGCCGGGCCGTGCTCTCGGTACGCCGACGGCATAATTGTTGCGCGGGTACACCGGCTCGATCGCCAGTCCATCGCTCGACCGGCTGACGAGCCGCTTCTCATAATCCCCGCCCTTAAGAACCTTGTCGACGAGTAAACGCCACTGGTCCCGGTTTGAAGCTGGAAAGTCGGCTGCAAGACTTGGTAGGCATTGCTGCGTCATAGAGCCACTCTTTTCGATCAGAGCTTGTGGGCAGGTGATGTTGCGGACTGATGCCACAAGTTTCACCTTATTCCGCTTATAAGCCGATTGTGTACGGCCACCGAGCCGATTAACACTTTGTCTAATCAACAACGTTGGCTTGTCGGAGATCGTAACATGGTGTCGTGTCGGATGGCGAACGGATGGCTGGGTTTCGTTGGCACAGCGGTTCTGGTCGCCGTCGGCTTTGTAACACCGGTTGCAGCCCGACCGGAGGCCGTGGCAGTCGACCTAGGCTATGCGGCAGGCTCGATTGTCATCGTCAACTCCGAGCGCAAAGTTTACTACGTGACCGGTAAAGGCACGGCAATCCGATATGGTGTTGCGGTCGGTAAGGAATCGGAGCTTTGGACGGGGCGCACGTTCGTTTCAGAAAAGAAGGTCGATCCACGCTGGATCCCGGTCGACGGTAGCGATCCAGTTGAAGGCGGAGACAGCTCTAATCCACTTGGCAAACGGGCACTCTATCTCGATTGGTCGTTGCTGCGGATACACGGCACGCCGTCGCGCGGCTCAATTGGCCGGGCAGTATCGAATGGCTGCATCCGCATGTTGAATGAAGATGTGATCGACCTTTTCGAGCGCGCGCATGTTGGCGCGCCGGTGTTTGCGATCAATTCACTAGCCGATGCCGGTGCGTTCAAGGATTCCAAAATTGCTGATCTCGTCTACGTCAATCCTGATGCCCGGCTCGAAGCCAAGGCAGAGGAAGGCGATGAGGCAGCAGAGCGGCTGTACTTAGCTCGCGAGCGAGGGGCATTCCTATCGCCGCCGACACAGCGCCGCGACACCCAGCAATTTTATGTGCCGCAATACCGGTCGGGGTTCGGTGGTGGCAGATATTATGATCGCGGGTCGCCACAGTGGTACCGTTGAACCTCTGACGTGGTAACTTATAGATAGCGGGGCAGGGATAATGGCTGATTGGTGGGTAAACTTCGGGCGTGACAGCCTGATCGCGGGTGTTCTGGCTGGTGTGGTCGTCGCATCAATTTCGCTATTCCAACGCTGGTCCGCAGTCCGCAAGGGCAATCCCTCACCTGCTCGACACGGACTGCTGTTCGTTTTCGATCTCATTCAGACTACGAGCTTTTTTACTCTGGCTCTGACGCTGAGCGCGATGGCCGCCGAAAGGTTCATTCCAAAAAGCCTGATGTGGTTTCTGGTGGTCCTTATCGCTGTGGCGATGGTGGCGGCAGTTCTGCTTGGCCAATTCGCCAAGGATCGGATCGGGCCCGACGACATCACCGGCATCGCGCCGCGCGGCAAGTCTCCGCCCGAGTCGGACAAGCCCGTCGTCTGATCGGACGGGAGGCAGGCCTGTTGCCGATTTGCACCCTGCTGGCCCCGTGCTAGTACCCCAAAGCATTCAAGAACGGCACGGGCGCAGGGTTTCTCATGAAAGACATCATCCAGGAATTGGAGCGGCGGCGTGATGAGGCGCGCCTAGGTGGTGGCCAAAAGCGTGTCGACGCGCAGCATGCCAAGGGCAAGCTGACGGCACGCGAACGCATCGAGTTGTTGATGGATGAGGGTTCGTTCGAGGAGTTCGATATGTTCGTCGAACACCGCTCCACCGATTTTGGTATGGAGACCATGAAAATACCCGGTGATGGCGTTGTCACCGGCTGGGGCACGATCAATGGCCGCATTGTCTACGTTTTCGCCAAGGATTTCACAGTTTTCGGTGGCTCGCTATCGGAAGCGCACGCTAAGAAAATTACCAAGATCCAGGACATGGCGCTGCAGAACCGTCAGCCGATCATCGGCCTGTTTGATGCTGGCGGCGCGCGTATCCAGGAAGGTGTCGCAGCGCTTGGCGGATATGGCGAAGTGTTCCTGCGCAATACGCTCTCGTCTGGCGTAATCCCGCAGATCAGCGTCATCATGGGGCCATGTGCGGGCGGCGACGTCTATTCGCCAGCCATGACAGACTTCATCTTTATGGTACGTGATACGAGCTATATGTTCGTCACCGGTCCAGACGTTGTGAAGACCGTCACCAACGAAACCGTGACCGCCGAGGAGCTGGGCGGCGCCAAGGTCCACACCACCAAGTCGTCGATTGCCGATCGCGCCTATGACAATGACGTCGAGGCGCTGCTGCAAATGCGCCGGTTGATGGATTTCCTGCCGTCGAATAATAAGACGGGTGTGCCGGTGCTGCCCACGCGCGATCCAGCCGACAGGCCCGATCTTTCGCTTGATACCCTGATCCCGGACAATCCTAATAAACCCTATGATATCAAAGAGTTGATTCTCAAAGTTGTGGATGAAGGCGACTTCTTCGAGATCCAGGACCAGTTTGCAAAAAATATCGTTACCGGCTTTGCTCGCATCGAGGGGCGCACCGTCGGTATTGTCGCAAATCAACCGATGGTGCTGGCCGGCGTGCTCGACAGCGACGCATCGCGCAAGGCTGCCCGTTTTGTCAGGTTTTGCGACTGCTTTGAGATCCCGATCGTGACGTTGGTTGATGTTCCGGGCTTCCTGCCGGGCACGGCGCAGGAGTACGGTGGGCTGATCAAGCATGGTGCGAAATTACTGTTCGCCTACGCTGAGGCGACGGTGCCGAAGGTAACGCTGATCACGCGCAAGGCCTACGGCGGCGCCTATGACGTGATGAGTTCGAAACATATCCGCGGTGACGTCAATTATGCGTGGCCATCGGCCGAGATCGCGGTAATGGGCGCCAAGGGCGCGGCCGAGATCCTGTATCGCTCAGAACTCGGTGACCCGGAAAAGATCGATAAGCGTATCGCCGACTATAAGGCGCGATTTGCCAACCCGTTTATTGCAGCCGAGCGCGGCTATATCGACGAGGTCATTCTGCCGCGCAATACACGGCGAAGACTCGCCCGCGCACTGAACATGTTGCGTGGCAAGTCTGCTAGCAACCCTTGGAAAAAACACGATAATATTCCACTGTAGCCGACTCGGTCCTGATCCGTTTTCAGGGTGATTTAATCGCACTTCACGACCACGCCACGGTTACCCTTTCGTCACGGGTGGGGTGCCGTGGGTGTGGAAGCTCTCAATCGTCTTCAAGCCCCAGGCCTGTCCCTTCTTACGTTCGTTTTCGGTCCATGTGACGGTCTGCCAGTCGGGTGCAAGAATCAGGCGGGCACCGGCGTTGGCGACTTCGATGCGGTTGCCGGCGGGCTCATACACATACAGAAAGAATGTCTGCTGGATCGCATGTTTGTGCGGTCCAGTCTCAATGAATACGCCGTTCTCGAGGAATACGTCGGCTGCCTGCAGCACCTGCTCGCGCTGATCGAGCGCATACGTTACGTGATGGAATCGGCCGCGTGTGGCGGTGTTGTCGCGCGTATAGGCGACGTCGTACGACTTGTTGTTGACGGTGAACCAGCAGCCTGCGACCGCGCCGGTGTTGAGCACGATTTGCTCGGTGACCCGGCTGCCTAATGCGCGCGGCAGGAAATCGCGGATCGCGCCGACATCCTGCGCCAACAGATTGAGATGGTCGATGCGGCGTACCCCGGCGCCACGTCCGTGCTGACGTTGCGCTTGATTTTTCAAGGCGGGCTGCTCAGCAGGTGGCGGTTCGTAACGGCGTGTTTCATAATATATTTCAAACACATGCTCGTCAGGATCGCGAAACTGGTAAGCCCGCCCGTGACCCATGTCGCCGTCGGTCCAGCCAATACCAGCGCCCAAGGCTTCGATGGCGGCCACCCGCCGGTGCAGCGCCGCCTCGCTCGAGGTGCGGTAGCCGACGTGACGCATGCCGGTGGTTGCCGCTTCGGTGAGTTTGAGCGAGTGGAATTCATAGTCGTCAAAGGCCCGCAGATAGACCGATTGGCCGTCGCGTCCGCTCTCGGTCAACCCCAGGATGTTGACGAAAAAATCGAGACTTTCCTGCGGTTTGTTGGTTAACAGCTCGACGTGTCCCAGGTGGGCGACATCGTAGTTAGATTCTGCCTGTTTTTGTGTGGTTTTCATTAGATTACACCAATTCTTCGAGAACCATCGGAAACAGACGCTGATAGGCCTCACCATAGGTCATCGTGCGACCGGAGTTGCGTCCACCCTGTACGCCGCGATTGAGCGCCACCCGTTCGTAGTATGCCCACAGGTGCTTTTGCGCTGCGCTGCCAGCACTTCGAAGGCTCGCCGCTTTTTCTCCCACACGTCGTCGATGTTGAGGATGACGTTTGGTTTGTAGTTGCATTGTTCGGGCTGGTGCGGCTCGAACAGGAAGACTGGCGGCGCGCTATAGGCCCGGTCGGGA
>JANNRP010000120.1:0-10884 GCA_031401535.1 Hyphomicrobiaceae bacterium
GGTGTTAAGTCGACCAAATCGGAATGACCCTCCGGACCGCAATCGCCCTTCCGGAGCGTTAGCGTGGGCGATTAGCTCAGTTGGTAGAGCAGGTGACTCTTAATCACCGGGTCGTAGGTTCGAATCCTACATCGCCCACCATAGGCCTGCCCTAGGGCTGCCAGAATTTCCGATCAGAACACGCGGAAGACGTTAAGGAGAAGGACCTCCAGGTGATGCGCAACAGTGTTGGCGCCGAGCTTGAGTGAGTTCGGGTGACCGCACCCATTGCGGCGATCTAGGCAGTTTTTCAACTCAGTCTTCACGTTCTTCGACAGGATCGAAAGCCCGACTAGGCGATCTAGGAAATCAGCTTCCTTCATCTTCCCGAGGTCGTCAGCTGTCTTTGCGGGTTTCCATCTGTTGTCGACGGCATGCGCCGCCGTATTAAATGCTGCTAAATGGCCGGCCACAACGTGCTTATGTAAAACGTCAACAGCGGAGAGCCAGGACATAACAACGGCTGATCGATAGAGTTCGGCCTCATAGCATCGGATTGCCTCCTCGACGAACGCAGCCGTGTCAGGATCGGCAATCTTTCGCAGTGCAGCTCTCAAATCCTTTGCGACTTGCACGGCAGCAGGGCTTAGGCGCTCAACCCCCAAATTTCGCAGGTGCTGCTTGCCGGCGTCGGTAAGCTCCCAACCAACGCCGTTGTGAATTGCTAGGCCCTTCGACTTGCGTAGAGTGCTAGAGGGGTTCCAGCCGGCATTTAATTTTAAGCCTCCTTCAAGCGCGCGCGCCTTAAGATCCTTTACCTCACAAGGATCAGAGAACGTCGCTAGCACAAGCAGTAGCTTGTCTAGTTGAGTTAGGCCGGTTTGATGAAGCCACTTCTTGAGATCAACGGGTGACAGCAAGCATCTTCTCCACCTCTCACTGTGCCCCCTGATCGCAGCGGACATTTGCCGGCTTCGGCATCTTTTCGGACACCAGGCTTAGGAATCTTCTTGGCGCTGGCGCCTAGTGCAGATGGTCACGCGTTCTCAGACGCGGTCCCAAAAATATTTGAAGTTTCCACCATCCTTGGTTCGCTGAAGCTCACCCTTCTCGAACATCTGCGTCAAGGTTGCGCCAACCTGGTTGCCGTTATGTGTCCAGCCCTTCTTTCCCAGGCCTTCGACTATGTCACTTGGCGTGCGTTGCTGCTTAAAGAAGTCGTCGCCCTTCAAAACCTTGATGCGGTCACGGCACGACTGCCCTTTGGGCGGTGCAACGATCTTTCTGCGCTTTTTCGCCGCTTGCTCCGGTTCTTCGTTCGAATCCCCGCTGGCAGTTCGTTCGGCAACCTCTTCGGCTTGCGCCTGCGCTCTCCGAGCGTTTGCACCAAAACCCGCCGCTTGAATGATTGGTAAAATCTTGTCGACTTGTTCTTCGACAAAATCCTTTTCACCTTCGACTTCAACGATACCAGCGGGAGCATCGATTCGTACCTTGTTTATTGACATTTCAATCTCCTAGACAGCCATCGCACTAATCAGATCCGACGCAACATACACCTGTGGTACCTTGGTGGGCTTTATGTGTAGCGCTTCATCAAGGGCTTCAAGGGGTGCAAGGGCAAATTTTTTGTATTTTTTTACCTCTTTGTAGCACCAAGGGCAGCTGTAGTGCCGCTGCTTAACCAACCGAAAATAAATTCAATTCCCGACAGTTCCCAATATTTCCCGCCTTATCCCATTGTAAAATAAGCACATATTGGCAAGGCACGTTGCTTTGCGCATATCCGTTTGACGCGACCGGCATCGGGCCGGAGCGTCAACACGTAGAGGTTCAAATGAGCTATTGGCGTCGGCATTGCGCCGGACGGGACACCATCGAGACGACTGCTCGATGGGTTCAGCAACAAGCGGCGCAGCAGGGTCTCTCGCTGCACGACTATGTCGAGGGGCGCGTGTCGTTGCGCGATCTCGGAGTGACCTCAGAGGAAGCGGCGGCGACACTCAAGCCGCTCATTCCCTGCGCGCACGATTATTACAATGGTTGGGGCGGCTGCCCGAAGAAGTTCGCGACGTGGGAGGCGTGGTTCAGCGAGAAACTGCGCAACCGCATCTACTACTTTTTCCACAAGCACGGCCCTGACGGGAAGATCGCGCTCGCCTGGGCCGAATGGCCAATCGAGGTTCCGCCCAATAAACCGGCGACGTTTGCCGATGCGGCGTAACTCCCGGGCCGGGGATCACTTCCCCGGCCTTTTCTCATTCAGCTCAGGCCGTAGCCTAAGCCGATCTCATCAAATGTCGCGGTCTATCGCGTACTTCGAAGCGCAGAGAAACAGCATGCACCAGCGCGCGATTTCGGCAGGCGACATCGACTCAAACGGTGGCGCAACGCCGCGCCCGACGTTGGTGAGCGGGAGCAGGAGCCCGGCGGCGAACGTCTCGCGGCAGTCACCATTGCCCGTCAGGACGAGCGCTCGCTTCCCATGGCTTCCGGAAAAGCTTGCGACGCGATCGAACGCGACCCTGAATGACGCCATCGAGACAGTGTCGGCTGCTGTCATGGCAGCATCGATCACGCTGGGCGGACACGAGCCAGAGAAGCCACCGACCGCCAACAGCGAGACATGGAGACGTTCCGACGATATCGGCGTCGCTGTCAGCCCAAAGCGTCGGTGCACATTGCACGCGATCGTCTTTGCACATGTCGCCGTCGCGGCATCCGGCAGCACCGCGAAGAACACATTGTGCAGAGTCTTATCCCTGTCCAGAAAACCAAGCTGCTGCCTCATGACCCGGTCACCTCAAGCAACTGACACGAGACGTCGCCCAGAGATGGAAGACGCCGACGACCAATATGGCACAGACGCGCAGGACGCCAGCCAGGATTGTGCTGGCGAGTTTGTCGTGGCGCGTCACGATGGCGAGATAATTCTTCAAGGTGCAGAAAGAAGCGTTCGACGGGGTTGCGCTCGCGATAGGGGGCAAAGTCGGTCTTGTGCTGCTGTTTCCGGTTGGCCTTGGATGGGATCACTGGCATGATGTCGCGCTCCTTCGAGGGCCGCGACCAACGCGTCGGAATCGTAGCCCTTGTCGGCGAGCAGAGCACTTGGCTCGATCCGGTCGAGAAGCGGCCCGGCTTGCATGATGTCGGCAGCTTGCCCCGGCGTGAGCGGGAGCGCGACGGGGTTGCCGAGCGCATCGACGACGGCGTGGATCTCGGTCGTCAGGCCGCCGCGCGAGCAGCCGATAGCTTGGTCTTCGCCGTCTTTTTTGAGCACCGGCACTGTGCTGGTGGGAACGCACGCTGGTTGCGTCGCGCATGATGAATTCGTTGTCGGCGTCCCGCGCCAACATTTCAAAACACACACAAATATGCCACTTTCGCACCATCGGCGATAGCGCCTGTTGGTCGTTTTCCAATGGCCGTAACGCCCAGGCAGATCACGCCACGGGATGCTCGTGTGATAGCGGAAAATCACGGCGCCGACGAACAACCGATTGTCCGGTGCGGCTCCACCGACATGGCCTACACGGCCAAGCAGCATGTCCTTGATCCTGAGCCATTGGTTATCACGCAAAGCATAGCGATGCATTGGTTGGCCTCACTGTTACCGACCACCCATGAATCATAAAAAAATAATTTGGGAATCCCGCGACTGACGACTTCGGTGGCGCCGAAAAGCAAACTTCAGCCTACCGTTGCTCAACAGACCCGCCTCAACTGACGACAGGCCCTAAGACCCAATGCCGGTTGACCCCACATTTCACAACGAAAAAAGCAGGCATACCGGTAAGATGGTTGCCTGCTTTTCACTGACATGAAAGCGATCAGAACGTCAGAATCATTCTGCCGATGTAACGAGCGGTCTCGCTTTATAATTCGCACGTAAAGCCGGGCGCTTTGCTGACGGAGTCGGACGGTCGTCTCCGCTGGAGCTGGCAATGGCGCCGCCCGAACGGAAGCTCTGCCATGTCACGGTGACCTGTGTCCCGACCGGTACACGGTCATAAAGAGCGATCACATCTTGATTATACATGCGGATGCAACCCTTGGATACCGGTTGACCGATGGTCCACGGGGCATCAGTGCCGTGAATGCGATAGGCGCTGGAACCGAGATAGAGACCACGTACGCCCAACGGGTTCATGGGGTGACCACCTGGAACCCACATTGGTAGGCGCGGGTTTTCAGCACGCATCGTGGGTGTCGGCGTCCAGGATGGGTTGACGCGCTTTTGCGTAATGGCCATGACGCCCTGCCACCGGCTCTGCTCGCGCGGGATGGCAATAGGGTAGCTAACGGCTTCACCAGACCGCACGACGTGATAAAGACGGCGGTCGCCGAAGCTGACGACAATGGAACCGGGCTTGTGGGCCGGGCTAAAACGCACGGTTTCCGCGCCGCTGCCACCAATCGCGCTACCGCCGCCCCAGTCCCAGTTCTGGGCCGTCGCTGTGGCCGTCAAGGTCGCAAGGCCGAGTGCAGCAGCACCTGCAAACTTCAGTGCCTGGCGAGTAAAGCGGTGGCGGATCATTGCGGGCAGCTCCATTAGTTTCTCGGGCGTGCATGCTCGGGGATTTTTTGTCGTGAAACCGGCTTGGTAAACACGGCGAAACGACAACGCACAAGATGACGAATTATGATGAAGGGACCGTATACACTGCCGAAGGTTGCAGGATAGGACCGCGAAGCCACACCTTTGGCGCTTTCGGATTACACGACTTTGCCGTTGCGCTACCATCCGTATTCCGAATGAGATTGAGTCCCGACATGCTCGTCCAATAACTAACGTAGGTGAGTGGGAAATTTCAGCACTGCGCCCGAACGAGCAGCAAAGTGGTTGACACAATCTAAAAACATAAATAGAACAAAAAGTGAACTTAATAGAGCAATGCTTCCCGCATACTGAGGCATCCCCATACGACTATGATCGGCCTGACTGTGTCAAATGGTTCGCATGCCAGCCATGCAAATAGCTCTTCGCTGATACGCCGTGCGACGCTTGATCTTCTGCGGGGAAAAATTGCGCAGATCGAGCGCACAGCGGCGCATGGGCTGGGATGCGCGAGTACACATCTGCAACGGATGGCCCAACCGGTTCATCAGCCCTGGCATCTTGGCGTGCCCGCTATCGATATTTTGATTGGGGCTAATGGTCTGGATTCCTGTGGCCTGCACGAGGTTGCGTCCGTCTTCGCCGGAAAATCGTCAGGTGGCTCGACTGAGCGCGCGGCAGGTGCTGCGGCGCAGTCGGCAAGCCGACGGATGTTTTCTGTAGCTTTGGCGCTTCGCCGACTTGGGACTGGCGGGGCTGCAGCCAACTGGGCAGGCAAGCCCGTGCTCTGGTGTCTGCCGACTGCTGTCGGGCATGAGATGGGAGTGACTTACGGTCATGGGCTGCGGGTGCTTGGTTTGGATCCTGGCCGTTTGATCATCGTCACTCCTCGCAAAGCCCAGGATGTGCTGTGGGCTATGGAGGAGGGGTTAAAATCGGGGTGCCTGTCGCTTGTCATCGGCGAGCTGTCTGGTAGCGATCGACTGGATATGACGGCGGCGCGGCGTTTGGCGCTGGCGGCTGCCAGTGCGCTGACGCCGTCCGTGCTCGTGACGCATGGCAATGCCCAGCCCGCGGTTGCGACTGCGACGCGCTGGCGGGTCCAGCCGATCCCGGGGGCAGCACACCCTTTGGATTTCCATGCGCCCGGCAATCGCCGGTTCAAAATTTGGCTGGAGCGATGCCGCTCGCGTCCGCTTGCAGCTGGTGCTGTCGCATTCACAGTAGAGTGGTCTGATGCAACGCATAGTTTCCATCTGGTTTCCGCATTTTCCGATCGAGCGGCTGCGCAAGACCATCAAACATTCAGCGGGAGCAGGCAACGGGGCTTCCCACAGGTTCAAACCCTTCAATCCCAGCTCATCGTCCCAATACTTGGAGGCAACACAGTCGAGCGCTTGCGAGAAGCGTGTGGGGGAACTTGATCGACCGCAGCCGTTTGTGCTGGCCAAGCCGGGACCGTATGGCATTCGAATTACGGCTGTGAATGTCACGGCGCATGATGCGGGTGTGCGGCCAGGCCAATCTCTTGCGGACGCCCGTGCAGCCCTGCCAACCTTGCGTACGCGCAACGCTGAGCCGACGCGTGATGCGGCCGCATTGCGTGCGCTTGCCCGCTGGACCGGACGCTATGGCCCGTCGCGCAATACTGACGGGGCCGATGGTCTATGGATCGATATAACCGGCGTTGCGCATCTGTTTGGTGGCGAAGCAGCACTGTGCGATGATCTTCAGCGGCGGCTGACGGACATGGGACTGACGCCGAGGTTTGGTATTGCCGACACACTCGGCGCGGCATGGGCGCTGGCACGGTTCTCCAGCGAACGTCCAGTCTTCTGCCTCAGCGGCTGCGGCGAGCAAGCTGATGCCGCATCGCGCGGTGCACTCAGTCTTTTGCCCGTCGAAGGCTTGCGTATAGCGCCTGAAGCTGTCCTGCTTCTGCAGCGACTGGGGCTTTATTCTATCGGACAGCTCTACGATCTGCCGCGCGCTGCCCTCACACGGCGGTTTCGCGAAGTGCAGCGCAAGGCGCGCAAAGACGAAATGATTACTCACGCCGATGCCGTGATGCTGCGGCTCGACCAGGCACTAGGTGTTGTGCGCGAACCGCGGCGTCCACTCGTCGAACAGCCCGCGCGCATCGTGACTCGCGTCTTTGCCGAGCCATTGCTGTCGTCAGTCGGCATTGAAACTGCGACTGCAGACTGTGTCATCGATTTGTGCCGCGCCATGGGTGAGGCTTGCGAAGGGCTGCGACGTGCGCGTCTAACGCTCTATCGTACGGACGGGACGTGCGGTCAGATATGGATCGGGACTGCCACCACTTCCCGCGATGCCAGGCACATGATCCGCCTACTTAGTGATAAGCTCGCAGCCTTTGATGCGGGATTCGGGGTCGATGTCGTGGCGCTGGAAGCTGTCGTTGTCGAGCGCAGCGCGCCTGAGCAAACGGCAAGCGCGGCGCTCGATCATGCTCCTATACCGGGCGGTGTGACACAAACCTCCATTGCGCAACTGGCTGACCGGCTGGCCAATCGCTTGGGCAGTCGCAGTGTCTACCGGCTGATCCCGTGCGAGAGCCACATCCCCGAACATGCCGAGGCGGCGCTATCGGTTCTAAGCGGTTGGAGCTCCGCGCGCCTGAGCACTGACAAGAGGCATGAGTGGGGTGAAGGGCAGCGTCGTCGGCCGCCATTTTTGCTCGAAGCGCCGGAGCCGATCACGGTCATCGCCGAGGTGCCGGAGGGGCCACCCAACCGGTTCGTCTGGCGCCGTCTCAGCCATCGGATCGTCAAGGCGCAAGGACCAGAGCGTATAGAGCCCGCCTGGTGGCGGCATATCGGCGCCAAAGCGCCGAAGCATGGCCGACTGCGCGATTACTACGCAATCGAGGATGACCGAGGCGGACGCTACTGGGTGTTTCGTGAAGGGCTCTATGAGCGCACGAAGGAGGAGGGCCCGCCCGGCTGGTACGTGCATGGCTTGTTCGGATGACGCAGGTGGGGCGGCAGTTAGGGAAAACGGATGTTGGGGATGTAGGGTTGGCCTATGCCGAGCTTCATGTCACGACGAATTTCACATTCCTCAAAGGCGGCTCGCACCCGCAGGAACTTGTTCTTCAAGCCAAGGCATTGGGTTTAGCCGCACTAGCCATCACCGATTGCAATACGTTGGCCGGTGTGGTGCGCGCCCATGTGGCGGCAAAGCAAGCGGGCGTGCGGCTCATAATCGGTGCGACGCTTGTCTTTGCCGATGGCACACCGAGCCTGATCTGCCTGCCGACGGATCGGTCGGCTTACGGTCGCCTCTGTCGCCTGTTGTCGTGCGGGCAGGGGCGAGCTGCAAAGGGCAAGTGCATGCTGCTGTTAGCCGATCTGCTGGCGGCGGCAGAAGGACAGATCTTCATCGCGCTGCCGCCGGATGATTGGCAGTGGATGCACCCTCGGCCTGGGACGGCTGCTTCTGCGCTTACGTCATTCGAGACGGGTGTGAAGGATCTGCGGTTGGCACTCGGCGGGTCGCTTTTTCTGGCCGCCTCCTACGCCTATTGCGGCGACGATCGCGCGCGGCTTGCCGCACTCGGTCAGTTGGCCCGGCGCACAGGCATTCCCCTCGTAGCCACCGGCAACGTGCTCTATCACACACCTGATCGCCGTCCGTTACAGGATGTGCTGAGCTGTATCCGCCATGGCGTCACCATTCACGATGCAGGCCTGCTGCTCGAGGCTAACGCCGAGAGACACCTGAAGTCGCCGACTGAAATGGCGCGACTGTTTTATGGGTTCGAAGCCGCACTCGGTCATACGCTCGCTATCATGCACAATTGCCGCTTCTCGCTCGATGAACTTGTCTATGAATACCCAGACGAGCCCGTGCCACCGGGGGCAACGGCGCAGTCGCATCTCGAAGTGCTCGCCGCAGAAGGCGCGCGCTGGCGGTTTCCAGGCGGCGTGCCAACGGCTGTCTCGACGAGCCTCGCGCGTGAATTGGCTCTGATCGCGCAGCTCAACTACGCACCTTACTTTCTGACCGTGCATGACATCGCAATCTTTGCTCGCTCCCGATCCATTCTTTGCCAAGGGCGTGGTTCGGCCGCTAATTCGGTCGTTTGCTATTGTCTTGGCATCACCGCTGTAAACCCCATGGAGATTGATCTCCTGTTCGAGCGCTTCGTCGCGCCCGAACGCAATGAGCCACCCGATATCGATGTCGACTTCGAGCATGAGCGGCGCGAGGAGGTGATCCAGTATATCTATGCCCGTTATGGCCGCGACCGGGCAGGTTTGGCTGCGACCGTCATTTCCTACCGGGCTCGCTCCGCCGTTCGCGAGGTGGGCCGCGCCATGGGCCTGTCTGAAGATACGGTATCAGTGCTCGCAGGGCAGGTCTGGGGCACACGCTCGGGCGGTGCGCTGCCCGACGCTTATGTGCGTGAAGCAGGGCTCGATCCATCCGATCCGATGCTGGCGGTAGTGCTCGATCTTGCTGACGAGTTGATCGGGTTTCCCCGGCACTTGTCACAACATGTCGGCGGCTTCGTACTAACGCGCGGGCCGCTCGTCGAAATCGTGCCCATCGGCAATGCGGCGATGGCTGACCGCACATTCATCGAATGGGACAAGGACGACATCGATGCGCTCGGCTTGCTGAAGGTCGACGTACTGGCGCTCGGCATGCTGTCGTGTATCCGCCGTGCCTTCGATCTTCTGGCCCTGCATCACGAGGTGCCTCAGAATTATCCGATGACGCTTGCCCGGGTGCCGCGTGATGACCCCAAAGTCTATGACATGCTGTGCCGCGCAGATTCGATTGGTGTGTTCCAGGTCGAGAGCCGGGCACAGATGAATATGCTGCCGCGCCTCAAGCCTCGCACATATTACGATCTTGTGATCGAGGTTGCGATCGTGCGCCCGGGCCCGATCCAGGGCAATATGGTGCATCCCTATCTGCGCCGCCGTGCAGGTCTTGAGGCCGAGCATTATCCCTCGCCCGCCCCTGCACATGGCCCAGCGGACGAGTTGCGCAACATTCTGGGCAAGACCAAAGGGGTGCCGCTGTTCCAGGAGCAGGCGATGCGGATCGCCATGGTGGCCGCCCAGTTCAATGGCGCGGAAGTCAACGAATTGCGGCGCGCCATGGCGACCTTTCGCCGTCGCGGTACCATCGGATTGCTGCAGCAGAAGATGGTCTCGTCCATGGTCGCCCGCGGTTATGATCCGGGCTTTGCCGAGCGTTGCTTCAACCAGATTAAGGGTTTCGGCGAATATGGCTTCCCCGAGAGCCATGCCGCGAGCTTTGCACACTTGGTCTACGTGTCGGCTTGGCTCAAGTGCCACTACCCCGCAGCTTTCTGCTGCGCGCTGCTCAATGCGCAACCGATGGGGTTTTACGCGCCAGCCCAACTGGTGCGCGATGCCCGCGAGCATGGCGTCGAGGTGCGAGATGCCGACGTCAATCTGAGCGACTGGGAAGCGACCTTGGAATCCGGTGATAGCAAAATGGGCCCCGCGTTGCGGCTTGGGCTGCGGCAAATTGATGGCTTGGGTCAGGCAGATGCACAAGCAATCCTGGAGGCACGGGCTATAACCCAGGGTCAGGCCTTCTGTAGTGTGCCGCAGCTATGGCACGCGGTGCGCGTATCCCGTGCGGTGATCGAGAAGTTGGCGGCCGCTGACGCCATGCGGTCGCTGGGGCTCGACCGTCGGCAGGCGCTATGGGAGGTGCGCGCGCTGGCAGTGGATGCGCCGTTGCCATTGTTCGCCTACGGCGGCGTCGATGACGTGGGGCCGGAGCCCACGGTACAACTACCCGTCATGGCGCTTAGCGAGCATGTCGTGAATGATTACCAGACGCTCAGGTTATCGTTGAAGGCTCACCCCATGAGCTTCCTGCGCGCGCGTCTGGACGCCGAGCACATCGTGCCATGCACCATGCTCCGGCAAATGAAGAATGGTCAGCGCGTCGCGGTCGCCGGTGTGGTGCTGGTGCGCCAGAGACCGGGATCAGCCAAGGGGGTTGTGTTCATGACGCTCGAAGATGAAACAGGGATTGCCAACACGGTGATTTGGGCAAAGACTTTGGAGCGTTACCGCAAGGTCGTCATGACGGCGCGATTGATCGTGGTGCGCGGCATCATCCAACGGCATGAGGACATCATTCACGTGGTATCGACGGCACTGGAGGATCGCAGCGACTGGCTGCTCGACCTGTCGGTGCGGGGCCAGCACCTTGAGTTGCCGATCGCCAATGCCGACGAAGTGCTGCGGCCCGAGCCAGGGCTGCAGCGCGTCAAGTTGGAACCTGGTGCAATTCGTCATCCGCGCGACGTGCGCGTCATGCCGACGCGG
>JANNRP010000121.1:0-7086 GCA_031401535.1 Hyphomicrobiaceae bacterium
TTAAACTCGAAACCAGATGACCCAAATCCTCCGCTAAATCATACCGCAATCAGTCTCAAAGCATTCGACGACGGACACAGCGCCTGTGATTCCTTGACGAAGTATGTTGTCACGCCGATCAAATTTCCCCTTTCGTCAAAAAGGCCGCCGCCCGAAGAACCCTGAGAAATAGGAGCTGACGTTTGGACCCAGTTTCGGTCTTTTTCTGGACGCAGACCAGATATCAGTCCCTCCCCCAGGGTCCTCTCGAGTAGCCTCGGAGTTCCAATTGTATAAACTCGCTCACCTACTCTCAGGTCACTGAATGGCCGGACCGCGGACACCGAGGAGAGTTTGCCATCGGTGATCAGAACGCATCTATCCTGAGCGGGCCGCGCACTTGTCAGTTTGGCGCGAAGCACCGTCTTTCCCTGCACGAGACCAATAATGGGCTTGTTGGCTACAACATGGCAGTTCGTTACGAGTTCACTCGAGGAGATCGCAACAGCGGAGCCCAGGGCAGCATCATCTCGCAGTGACTCGATGCTTTCGGCGGCTATCACCACCCATACGGTATCCTTCACTCTTTCGAACAAATCTGCGGGGAGCAAGACACGGTGTGATACCGCCGCGGGCATCGGAGCGCTGATCTGTCCGGTCGGATTGCGACGAGGCTCCAGGGACGTGCCGCTTTGTGAACTGGTCGACGGCTGCAATACTGAACTATGCCGAGATGACGGCGCGGAATGCTGAATTGGCGGCGACTCCGCAAGGCCCGACATGGACGCCCAGCCGCGGAATCCTGACCACTCAATCTTGCACCACCCTGGTCTACCGGCTGGTACGGTGCAGGGTTCTAATTGCCGGATGCCTACTGCACCAGCAGGGATTTTCGCCACGACCGGAAAACTGGTACTTGGTCCCGTGCGCAAGTTCAGAATTCCGTCTGAAACGTCCGCCACAACCCGAAATGACTGTACCAGGATCGGGGGAGAAGCGATTTGCCCGCATGACCTTTCAACTTCGGCCTTTCGGATTGTTGCAAGTTGGTCGCGCTGCCTCTCACTCAGCGGCACGTCATTTACATCCGTGAAGCGACACCCTTCATTCCCGAAATGGTTGACGGCCCCTTCAGTCGGGAAGCAATAGCCAGAGGCTTTGAAGATGGAGTTCCGCAGTACCCATAGGTCCTCGCAAGAGGCATCTTGAGAGGTAGCCCTGTTCGATCTCTGCTCAAATCCAGCAACGGCTGGCGACCGCACTTGCGGTATCATGTTCGCTATCTGAGCATAGTCGACCATCGGCGCCTTGAACGAATTGCCCATCGCAACAATGATCGGACCGAATTCAGATGCGCGCTCTCTCGGATAGGCGATCGTGAAGCCGCGGACCTCGCCTCCGATGACGCGCGCCGAATGGTAGAAGTCGCTCTTTGCATTGAAGCCAGCCACGAAGAATGCATCACGGCGCCGCGCCTTGTACGAGATTTCCGTCATCGAACTCGAGCCGATAACCGTGTCGTAGAGCGACGATAGCGTTCTCTCTTCGGGCCTGAACCTCGCCAAGTAGACCTCGATTTGCCCATCTGCGGATGCGTACCGGGAGCCGTGCGGCGTGTCAGTGCGCCCGGCCAGCAGGCGGGTTGGCAGCGCGATAGCCATCGCGGCGCGCGAATCATCGACGACCTGAAACCCCACTTGCCGTCGAGCCGCATCCGCGATCTGGAGAAGCCAAAGTTTCGGTGAGTGATCTAGGTCGCCTGTTGGGGCCCAGCCTTGTCGGCGCTGGAACTCAGCAATCGCGGCAATTGATTTCTCACCAATTGAACCATCGGCGAGGAGGTCGTAGAGCGCCGTCCATGCCAGGGCGTCTTGCACCGCCGCGTTGATCTGCACCTGGGTGTCAACCGAGGAGACCTGAGCACGAAGGGGGGCAGCCCACAGCACGAGGAACAGCACTGCTGATGTGAACCATCCACGCCGCATGGTTGCCCCTCATTGAAGTCGGCGATCGCGTCGGTGATCAGCTTTTGCTCCGAAGCGCCGCGCTGCTATTGCCTGAAGCGATCGTGAGGGCCGTTGGCACACGAGTCAATTGGTCGCATCGGTGCGTGAATGACCGCGCCTGAACGAAGTTGACGTTAGGGCGGATGTTAGGGCGGACAGTCAGAAATCAGAGAATATTCAACGAATTCAATGCAAGACTGGCGGAGAGGGGGGGATTCGAACCCCCGATGCCCTTGCAGGCATGCCGCATTTCGAGTGCGGTGCGATCGACCACTCTGCCACCTCTCCGGGCGCGCGCCCGAACGGGCGTAGAGCTTCGGCGGGTACTAGGGCAAGGCGACAGCGAAGGCAACCCCCATACGGTGGTCAACATACGGGCCACGTTCCCTCGGCAAACCTGCAAAGAAATCTTGCGCCTCGCCGCTATGATAATGCGCTTTGCGCGTCACACCCGTGACAACGACGAGGTTGCATGGTGATCACGTTCAGACGATTGCTTTCATTTGATCCAGACTAAGTGGAGTTACGCCATGCGCATCCTGGTCACCAATGACGACGGCATCGATGCTCCGGGGCTGCATGCCCTGCGCCAGATCGCCAATGTCGTGTCGGATGATGTATGGATCGTCGCGCCCGAGACCAACCAGTCCGGCAAGGGACATTCACTGTCGTTGCACGAGCCTATCCGCATGCGCGACATCGAGCCTCGGGTTGCCGCGGTGCGTGGTACGCCCACGGACTGCGTAATCATGGCGCTCCGACACATGCTCGCAGATCACCAGCCCGACTTGATCCTCTCGGGCATCAATCGCGGCGCCAATATGGCCGAGGACATGACCTATTCGGGGACCATCGCCGCCGCGTTCGAAGGCACCCTGTGCGGCATACGGTCGATGGCGCTCAGCCAAGCCTTCGGCTTTGAATCGAAGACGCCCCGCTGGGAAACCGCACTGGCGCACGCCCCATCAGTAATCTCCAAGTTGATCACCTTGAATTGGCCGGAAGGCCGCCTGATGAACGTCAATTTTCCCGATCGTATGCCGGACAACGTCGAGGGCATACGGATCACGACGCAAGGCCGCCGCGATCCAGGACTTTTGAGCATCGATGCACGCCGCGATACCTGGGGTGAACATTATTACTGGCTGGCTTACGAGCGGCGACGTTCGAACGCGGCGCCCGGCACAGATCTGGAGGCGATCTACAACGGCTTCGTATCGATCACGCCGTTGTCGATGAACCTGACCGACATCCCCATGCAGACCACATTGACCGAACTGTTTGGCCGGGATTGAAACGTTAGCGCCAGGCCCCATTAACTCCGCATCAGTCAAGTCGATCATTTAAGGCCATTTGTCACGGTTGCGACGCGGTTGCGCCGCGAATCTCCCATATTTGCATACTATCCGATGACTCATGCCCCTTGGACATGTCTCATGCGCGCTCATTACACCAACGCCCTCCATCACGAGCCGCGTTGGCCGCGTGATGATGACGTGTGCGGAAACGGCGGTGCAACGGGGGCGGACCGGCATTAAGACTGCGTTAACCGGAACAGGGTTAAGAGATGGTGTGGGTCGAGGTGTAACATGTTCCGTAGAGTAACCATGCGTTTCCCATTCGAGCTCTTGTCCGCGACAGACGATACGGGACGCCGTTATATCGCGGCCCAGCATGACACGCAGGCAATGCTGCGCCGTTCTGGCATCGTCACGTTAGCGTTGGCTGGCAGCCTGCTCGGTGTCGGCTGTAGCGCCGACATTTCCCGGTTCGAAGGCCAGAGCTTTGGCCTCACCGACAGCAACAGTGCCAAAATCCCACCCACCGGTATGCGTCAGGGCCAACCAAGCAATCTCAGCGACCAAGGCGCCGACGGCACTGCATCACCGGGCGGCGCGTACTTCCCGCCATCCAGCAATCGCGACGGCGGTTTGCGTGTGTCGTCGTTGCCTGAGCCGTCAGCGTCGCCAGGCACCGCACCAGTTCGCGCGCCCTCGATCGCGCCGCGTCCGATTTCGCAAGGGTCAGTCCAGGGCGCAGCAAAGCCGATTGCACGCGGCGAGCCGATCGAAGTCACCACCGGCGATACCCTTTACGGCCTTGCCAAAAAGCATCACGTGACGATCAACGAACTGATGTCGGTCAATCAGCTCAAGTCACCCAATCTGAAGCCCGGCCAGAAGCTCGTGCTGCCGGCCAGCCGTTCTATTGCCAAACCGGCGATGCCGCAGAAGCCAATCGTACGTTCCGAGCCACCGGTCCTCGTGGCGGCGGTGCCGAAGGCAAGCATCGCCAGTCAGCCGACGGCAGCGGTCGTACCAGCGCCCCGGCCCTATGCAGCAGCCAGCGATACGTCTGCGTGGGACGGTGCATATACTGTGAAGCAAGGCGACAGCGTCTACGCGATTGCGCGCACGCACAAAGTCTCGCCCGTGCTGCTACAGCAGAACAACGGCATTACTGACGCGTCGAAGATGAAACCGGGGACGGTTCTGAAGGTTCCCGGCAGTGCCGTGGCTGCAACCGCGACGCCCATCCCGGTAGCGGCGCCGGTATCACAAGTCGCTGGCGCCAGCGTCACGACATCGACACCGCGCACGGTCCAATCGCCGACCAGGCCAACGATCATCAATCAGCAGCAGGTTGCGGCGCTACCACCATCTGAACCAGCAATAACCGCGCCGTCGGCCGACACTGAAGCCGCGGTCAAGCCGAAGGGCACCGACGTTGCCAGCGCTGGCACGAGCGCCATGCCGGCCGGTAAATTCCGTTGGCCGGTCAAGGGTCGCGTCATCGCGAGCTATGGTCCAATCGCCGGCACGTCGACGCATAACGATGGCGTCAACATCGCAGTTCCGCTGGGACAGGACGTACTGGCTGCCGAGCAGGGCGTAGTCGCCTACGCCGGGTCGCAACTGAAGGGTTACGGCAATCTCATCTTGATCCGGCACGACAACGGCTGGGTCACGGCCTATGCGCACAATGAAGAACTTCTTGTGCAACGCGGCGACAAGATCCGTCGCGGCCAGCCGATCGCCAAGGCCGGCAAGACCGGTTCAGTCGATCAGCCACAGGTGCATTTCGAGTTGCGCCAGGGGCAAAAACCGGTCGACCCGATGCCGCATATGGAAAAAATGTAAGTCAACCATACTGAGCCGAGATTTTCCCGCCCTGAGTGGACAGCCACCTGGCAGTCTACTCAGGGCGCTTTCGTATCTGCATGCCACCTGCGACCTGCAGCGCATGGTTGCAGCCCAGGGTTCAGGTTAGGTTCATCGCAAATTTGGTAGTTCACATTGATCAAATCCACGGTTGTCGGCACGTTTGTCCAAAACGCGCATGGTCGGCACTTATTAGTTCGGGAGTGCGTCATGCATCGCACCAGGCAGGTTGTCGTCGCATTGGCTGCCCTCGTGGCAGTCGCCGGCGTCGCTTTGACCGACGCGCACAACGCGCCGACGTGCGCACAGGGGAATGCCTGCGTTTCAAGTTGTCGGGCGGCACACAACCAGTGCCGGATCGCAACCAAGGGCAGTGCCAGCTGCGATGCCCAGTTGCAGGCGTGCGTCCAGGCCTGCGTCAAGGGCTAGCGGAGCCGCTGCTCGGATCACCGCTTTCCCCTGGGCCTGTGGTTCGTTATAACGCCCGCTAAGCGTCGCCACACCGGCGGCCGTTCAGCCGTGATAACCCTATGTCCAAGAACGATAAAAAAGAGCCATCTGGCCGCCCGACCGCACGCCTGCCGCGCGGTTTTCGCGATTACTCCGGCGAAGAGGTGCGGGACAATCGCGAGATGCTGGACAAGCTACGCGCCGTGTTCGAGCGTTACGGCTATGATGCACTTGAAACGCCAGCCTTCGAATACACCGATGCGCTTGGCAAGTTCCTGCCCGACACCGACCGCCCGAATGCGGGGGTGTTCTCCGTCGCCGACGATGACGAACAATGGATGAGCCTGCGCTACGACATGACCGCGCCACTCGCGCGTCACGTAGCCGAAAATTTCGACAAGCTGCCGAAGCCCTACCGCCGCTATGCGATGGGGCCCGTCTGGCGCAACGAGAAACCGGGGCCGGGCCGCTTCCGCCAGTTCATGCAGTGCGATGCCGATACGGTTGGGACCGACAACGTCGCCGCCGACGCGGAGGCCTGCATGCTGATGGCCGATGCGATGGAGGCGTTGGGGTTTAAAAAAGGCCAATACATTATCAAGGTCAATAACCGGAAGGTGCTGGATGGCTTGATGGAAGTCGCCGGCCTTTCTGGCGATGAAAGCGCAGGACGCCGCCTCACAGTTCTACGCGCAATGGACAAGTATGACCGCTTAGGTCTGGCAGGAGTTCGCGCGCTACTGGGGGCGGGTCGAAAAGACGATAGTGGCGACTTCACCAAGGGCGCAGGACTTGAACCATCGCAGATCGATGTAATCTGCCAACTTTTGGAGGGCGAAGCACGAGCCTTCTTCAATCCGAGCGCGAAGTTCTCTCCAGCGACTGAGGACCCGCTGTTAAAGGACAAAAAGGGTGGAGTGATGTTCCCAAGCCCCTTTCCAGATAGAGAGAAAACACAGAGCCTGTTCAACAACACGACGTTCAATGCAGGAATCGGTGAGCTGAATATAATACGAACGTTGGTCGAAGAGGCTGGATATGGACCGGATCGGATTGTTGTTGATCAGACCATCGTCCGCGGCCTCGACTACTACACCGGCCCGGTGTTCGAGGCCGAGCTGACGTTCGAGGTCACCGGCGACGACGGCAAGCCGGTCCGCTTCGGCTCGGTCGGCGGCGGCGGACGCTATGACGACCTCGTTGCCCGCTTCACCGGCCAGAAGGTGCCAGCGACCGGCTTCTCGATCGGTGTGTCACGGTTGCAGGCTGCGCTCGCGGCTCTGAACAAATCTCAAGCAACCGCATCAACCGGCCCGGTCGTGGTCCTCGTGATGGATAAGGGGGAACTGCCGCGCTATCAGAAACTGGCGCAAACGCTGCGCGACGCCGACATCCGCGCCGAGATGTACCTCGGCACCGCTGGCATGAAACCGCAGATGAAATATGCCGACAAGCGCGGCGCACCCTGCGTCATCATCCAGGGCAGCCAG
>JANNRP010000122.1:0-1738 GCA_031401535.1 Hyphomicrobiaceae bacterium
CGGTAGACAAAGCACTGGCCGTCTGCGGCTACTGGCCATTGCAGCTGCCGGAAAATGCCTCACGTGTAGTCGCAGTCCATCGCGCACCGTGATGAAGCCCGAACGATTACCCACGTGGTTTGATGACATGGCATTGGTCCGGTCGAAATGAAGTCAGCGGAGAGAGGCAGTTCAATCAGCGATAATGCGGTTTGTTCGAATAAGATATCGGCATCTGGAGCACCGGTTGCCTTGAAATTGTGCATGATGATGCGCTCCGGTCACGGTGCTGACCTCGAACGGCGCAGTACTCTAGTTAATGTGCACGTCAAGCCTTCCACTGTGAACAAACGTTGTGCAACACTTCACTGACTAGTTTCTATTTGGGCTGTTGAGTGCCTCGGCGCGGTGCGCGACAGGTTTGGCTCGACGGAGAGGAAAGGTTGTCGTGCCGTGAGTGCGTGCTTCCTGATTGATGATCTTGGCGACGTGCAATTCGGAGCGCATAGCGCCCGGCGAAGGCGTTTTTTGACCGCCGAGCCGAACCTCGTTGACGTCGCGCATCAAACTACCAACGACGATACGCTGCAGTCGATCATTGAGACGGGGCTTGTCGAGTGGCGGGCCCACGAGGGTCATGTGCGGATCAGGTTGCGGCCCTCCATGATCACACCGCAGGCGTTTGATCGGATCATCAGCTGGATCAGAAGTGAGCAGCCCCAGCGTGTGCTGATCTCCTATTACGTTTCCAGCAAGTGGGAATACGAGTATTTCCTATCACCGCGCGCGTGTCAGCAGCGCCTTGAGCAACTGGTTCGCGACTATGGCGCCTTGGGCTCCGGCGCGATGCGCACGCGACGGCTGCCACTGACAGGTCAGTCTAACGTAGACAAGTTCGAACAGGTCATCGCTTACTGGCGGAGCCATCGAGATCAATTCGATCGAGCTGCTGCCTTGCGTTATATCGATCCGGTGGCGGCAGGGCGTTGGGTGTTGTTCGAGCAGCCCACCCCAAACGACTATTGCATTTCAGATTTCGGTGCAAGTAACTCAGTTTACGTGCAGAAGTGGTTGCGTCGTAGCCTCGGTGAACCACTATCGAGCGCGCCGGATAAGCGTTACGCCCGCGCTACCGAGGAGGTCTACCGCTCGGTTGCTGCTGCCTTTGAGCCGCGGCTCGAAGACGTTGATATGATGGTAAATTGGCCTGGCTATGGGCGGATGCGCAACCGTTATCAGCGCTTGATGCTGCCATTCAAGTCAACGATCACGACGCGGCGGTCAAGTGTTGAAAAAAACTGGCATTTGACGATCACTATCATCGATCCAAAGATCGACCTCCTGGATTGATGGCGATTATAGGACAATTGGTCTCGCGCGTTGGCAGGCCCCGACCGGGGCTGGCCGTAGTTTTGCAAACCGATAATCTCAATCAACTCCAACTGCGTTTCGATGAAGTTGAACCACCATCATCACGGTCAAAAAATATACATAAAAATCAGTAAGTTATGATTATTCTAAAAATACTGATTGCCGGAATTGCCGGTGCTTAGGGCGAACGTGGCGTTTGCTCCCCAACTGAGCGCTTCAAGTTGCCGCATCTGCCGGGGCTGCCGTTCATCCGGGATCGCCGCTCGACGGAGGTGAAACCTATCGATATCTGGTGCCTGGCAACGGCACTGAGAAAATCATCGTCGGCCGGACAAAAATCTCATAGAGGACTGTGGACGGGGCCGGTGGGCGCGTGAGGGCAAACACC
>JANNRP010000123.1:0-3108 GCA_031401535.1 Hyphomicrobiaceae bacterium
GGTCCACTGGCACTTCTTCAGTAGTGCCCTGACGTCGTACTAGCGCGGTTTGGGGTGCGAGTTCAGCCAGGGCTTCGATCGCCCGTTTGGCGCGGCCCATCGCAAAATGTTCGAGCGCGTGTCCCAGGCTGAACAGAAACAGCAGCAGCGCACCTTCGGCCCACTCGCCCAGCGTAGCGGCCCCTCCGGCAGCGACCAGCATCAGGAAATCGATTTCGAAACGGCCGGCACGGAGATCCCCGATCGCATCGCGCAGCATGTACAGGCCGCCGAACAGATACGCGCCCAGATAGAGGCCCCAAGGCACCCACGGCGTCACGTTGGTCAACGCCGACAGCAGCCATCCCATGAGCAGCAGCCCGCCGCAAAGCACTGCGAAAACCAGCTCCGTTCGCTCGTCATTGAGGCAGGTTTTTCGCTTGCAAGCGAGCTGTCGCGCGCCCGCGACATGAAGGAATTCATGGAAATCCAAACGAAGCACGCCCAACGACAAATGCAGGCCTATGCGAATCAGGCGCAGGAACTCGGGCGATTGATGACGGAAGCAGCCCAGAAGGTTCAACCTAAGGGCTGACGTGTTTGGATCGGCTGTCGGATTAGGCACGGCGAGGCCACCCGCAGCTAATAACCGACGTCGCGGTCGCATTTCTCTTGACTGCGGACGCCCAATTGGCGTTTTAACAACGAAAGGTCGTCGGTACGCTTTCGAGTGTGGCGCTGTGCGGCATGCCGCTGTAGCTCAGTTGGTTAGAGCACTAGATTGTGGATCTAGGGGTCCCCCGTTCGAGCCGGGGCAGCGGTACCAATAACATCGACAATTTAGATTGTCATAAGCTTCGCATTTTTTGTTGCCAAGGAACTCCCTGGGGACTTTAGGAGCCCGCAAAACTCTTAGTCGGTATCCAAAATAACAACATCCCCTCAACCACGATCAGCTAGGTCGCGTAGGCACTCGGATGTGTGCGTTCTAGCCGATCAGCTCTCCCTATGTGCCTAGTGATGGCCATAATTCCGCCTTCGTGTCGTCGCTAACCGACAGTTGCCCCCCGGAACCTCCCAGACTGGTTCATCCAACGGTGCAAACTAGGCACGCCGATCTGTGATTTTTACGTCGGTCAAGCACCCCCAACGCACGAAGTCTTGTCGTGGCTCGCCGCATCCGAGTATGTGACTAATCATGGGCTAATACTTTGCGGCGGTCCGCACCGCACGCCTGTGCGGTAAAACGACTTCGGGGGAATCATGAACCTTGCTCGGAATGCAGTGTTGAGCGTGCTGGTCGCCGGATGGAGCGTGGCATCTGCAGCGCCCCCTGCGCAGGCGCAGACAGAGTGGACGGGTAGTGCGCCGGTTTTCCAGAGTGACATCGAACGACGCCAGCGCCAACAGGAGGACGAACGTGCCGAACGTCGAAAGACGTCCTATGATGTGGCGTACCCCAAATACATGGACGGTGGAGCGAAACCCGAGATCAAGCCGGAGAAGCCGCCGATCGCTTATCTTGAACAGAACGAACAACCTGGCACCGTCATCGTCGATACCGGCGGCCGCATGCTTTACTACGTACTTCCCGGCAAGCAGGCCTATAGCTACCCGATATCGGTCGGGCGGGATGGGTTCACCTGGACAGGAACCGAACGCATAAGCCGCATTGCTTCTTGGCCGACGTGGACGCCGCCGCCGGAGATGCGCCAGCGTCAGCCGGGCCTGCCGGTAACGGTCTCGGGCGGCCTCATCAATCCACTGGGGGCGAGGGCGCTCTATCTCGGCAATACCATCTACCGCATACATGGCACCAACAATGAGCGCTCGATTGGACGCGCATCGTCATCGGGCTGCTTCCGTATGTTGAATGAGCACGTCACTCACTTGGCGACACTGATCAACATCGGGACCACTGTGCGCGTTGTTTCCAGCTATGCGGGTGTGAGCACGTCCGCTCCACTTTCGTCTCTGTTCTCTGGTTTCGGCTTTGGCAGTGAACCGAGCCCTAACCCGACCCCGAGCTCGAAGAAGAAGAGCCGGTTGAATTGAAGGGGTAAGCGTCAATTTCTATTTGAGGTGGGCCGATAGAAATGGTGCATCTCTGTCGGTTTCGCCGGGGTAGGCTCTTTCAATAACTTGTTATTCTAACTCTGAGGCTTCCCGTCTTGCCGCCAGAAAGCCCAGAGCAGAACGAGATGTTGCATCGCTGCCCGTTCATTTTTTCCAGCTTCTCCCCGAATGTGCCTCAGGCGATCATATTGTTGGTCCGTGACCTGCAGAGCCCGAACGCTACCCCATTTCCGGCAACCTCTTTCGACTCCGATCCAAGTGCTTTCGAACGCCATCGTCGGCCCAGCAGATGCGAGCATAGATCGAAAATTACATTGTAATTAAACCGTCGTCCTTCATAACATTTCTGAAGCTATCGGTGGTGGCACGTGTAGCCCGCCAGGCCGTTAGTCTCAGATCGCCATCGGCACCCTCCATGTGGGATTGCGATGAGCCAGAAACGCTGTCCTTGGCAATCAGCCGTGATTGCGTCACTGCGCGTAGCGCCAAAACACTTGCCCCGCTTTACCCTCGACCTTGTATCGCTGATTGCGCGTATCGGGTGGGCGGACACCTTTCGAAACTAGCCGCCAGATATCTTCAAGCAGCTCGCGGCGATCGGCGTAGCGATCATGGCCCCAGAAGCTATCGGTCGGGATCGCGCTGACATCAATTGAGTCGATGCCAGCTACAATCACTGGTCCCCCAACCGGCACGTCACCGGCCATCGGACGACCTCGGTTTAGGCCGCTTGCCGCATACAGCGCGCGATCATTGGACGACGCGTAAAGCGTAATGCCACCTGTCGTCAAAGCCTTGATCTTGCCGGCAATGACGCCGAACTCCTCGGCGTCGATTGCAGGTGCCGCCAGGATCACTTGGTTGATCGACGCGCCAGCCAGAACCGGCATTTTGTAGTCTTTCAGCACGTTAAGCAGCACTGAGTTGCCAAGGCTGTGCGCAATCAGGTGCACCTGTTTGGCACCTGATTTGGCGATAACGAGATCCAAGAAACCACGGAAATGGTTTTCGGCCCCGCGCGCGCTTTCATGGTCATAGACGTAATCCACCGTG
>JANNRP010000124.1:0-1699 GCA_031401535.1 Hyphomicrobiaceae bacterium
CGCCGAAGGCGGGGAATTGCTGTTTGGTACGGTTGACACGTTCTTGCTGTGGAAGCTCACGGGCGGTCGCGTTCATGCGACGGATGCCACCAACGCGTCGCGTACGCTGCTGTACGACATCCACGCTGGCCAATGGGACGACGAACTGTTGCGGCTGTTTCGCGTGCCGCGCGTAATGCTGCCCGATGTGCGCGACTCGTCTGGCGAATTCGGCGTCACGGACGCTGGCATCCTGGGCGCCGCCATCCCGATCCGCGGCATCGCCGGCGACCAGCAGGCGGCGACTGTTGGTCAGGGCTGCTTTGTGCCCGGCATGATGAAGTCCACCTACGGCACCGGCTGCTTCTGCCTGCTCAACACGGGCGATAAAGCGGTGCCGTCCACCAACCGACTGTTGACGACCATCGCCTATCAATTGAACGGCAACCGTACGTTTGCGCTCGAGGGCGGTATCTTCATTGCCGGTGCCGCAGTGCAGTGGCTGCGCGACGGTCTCGGCCTAATCAGGCATGCCCGCGAGTCAGACGCCCTCGCGGCCAGCGCCGACCCGACGCAGGCCGTCTACCTCGTGCCGGCCTTCGTCGGCCTCGGCGCACCGTGGTGGAATGCGGAAGCACGCGGCGCCCTGTTTGGCTTGACGCGCAACAGTGGGCCGAAGGAGTTCGCCCGCGCCGCACTCGAAAGTGTCGCTTACCAAACGCACGATCTGGTCGAGGCGATGACAAAGGATTGGGGTCAAACTGACCAGCAAACCGTGTTGCGCGTCGATGGCGGCATGGTCGCCTCCGATTGGACGATGCAATGCCTCGCCGACATTCTCGACGCTCCTGTCGATCGCCCGAAGACGCTGGAGACGACAGCGCTCGGCGCCGCATACCTCGCCGGACTGGCGTCTGGCATCTATCCGGCACCGCACGACTTCGCCAAGCTGTGGGCGCTAGACCGCCGCTTCACGCCGCAGATGACGGCAACGGAGCGGCGTCGCAAACTCGCCGGATGGAATGACGCCATCGGCCGTGTCGTTCGAAATTGAGGACCTTGTCATGCCCGTAAAGGTACCCGCTCAATTGATCGCCAACGCCCGCATGTACGCGGTTGCGCCCGGCGCGATTGCCGCCTGGAAGCGTCTGTTTGCCTGGGCCGATGAGACATCTGGTGTCAGACTGGACGTCATCGACCACGCCTTCCCAGCACTGCTCAACGATCTGTGGGCGCGGCCCGACCTTGCCGCCACCTTCATGTGCGGCTGGCCCTGGCTGCGACATGGAGCGACGCATCGTGTGGTCGCGGCACCGATCCCGGCGGCTGCATATGCACGCGGACTGCCGCAATACTGCACGCACTTCGTGGTCCATCGCGACAGCCCGTTCGAATCTCTCGAACACACGTTCGGCAATCGCTTTGCCTTTACGATCGCAGACTCGCACTCGGGCTACAACGCGCCACGTCATCATCTGATGCGCTATCGGAATTCGCCCGCTGACAAACTGTTCGGTGAAATCATTGGACCACTGACCACGCCACGCCGCATGTTGGAAGCGATTGCCGAAGGCCGCACCGACGTTGGCCCGCTCGACAGTTTTGCCTATGATCTCCTGCGTCGGCACGAACCGGCGCTAGCCGAGCAAACACGCGTCGTCGCCAGCACCGATCCGGTGCCGATCCCGGCGCTAATGGCATCGCGCGCCATGGACCCAAC
>JANNRP010000125.1:0-3804 GCA_031401535.1 Hyphomicrobiaceae bacterium
TAGCAGTACGGGATTGGTGCGAGGACCTCGAGGACGATGATATCTCAGAAATACTGGCGCGCGTTCCCCTCGAAGTTGAAAAATGTTTTCATGAGTTGCAGCATGCAATTAATACGTCGGACTTGGGCTTAGCCAAACGCGTTGCGCATCGAATGAAGGGAATGGCCGCAAATCTTGGTGCATCCAGGCTAGCGCACATTGCTAGAAACATTGAGTGCTCAAGCGGAAATTCCTCTAGCGCGTCTGCTCAAATGCCATTTCTACGACAGACCGTGACCGAGACGCTAGCTGCGTTTGAAGAACTGCAGTGAGGTATTGAGTGGAAACGCCACTCTCCATCTGCCCAGCTTGTCACGTCCTGCCACTGATTATTTACCATTATGCTGCAGAGTGCAGTGGTGTAATTTGGGGCTAGTGGGAAAAACATGGTAAACTTTGATAGTTTAGATAAGTTTATTGGGTGGTTTATTCCAAACCATGTTAAGGTAGGTTCTGATGATCACCGCAGACGACGGATGTTTCTCATAAGTCATTTATGTGGCCCCTTTCTGGGGCAACCAATTGTTATGTTTCTTTATAATAGTGATCCAAACCCTAGTCCACACATTCACATTCTTGGTGCATCAATAGCGCTGTTTTGGTTATTTCCTGTCCTCATTCGCTTACTGTCGCGTCATTACGAGATTTTGGCGCTGCTTTCGGTTCAGAACCTCATCTTCGCAATCCTGTGGGGCGCCCATCATTACGGCGGTGCTAGTTCACCTTTTCTGATCTGGTTTGCGGTCGTACCGTTGTTGGCATTTTTCTATCTAGGGTCCAGCACAAAAGTTCGTGCTGTTGTCTTTGGACAGATTTTATCAGGCCTCGCGCTATTTCATGGGGCCCACATCTGGTACCCAACACTTGCGCCGCATATCCCGATAAATGATTTGGAGTCGGCTGGCATCGTTTCTACGCTGTCGGCGTCCATTTACGTGTTCATTATGGCAAGCTACTATACTCGGATCGTGGATTCGCAGTCAGAGCTGCTCCGTGAAATTTCACGTCATGAGACAACGCTCAACGAATTGACGAATGCCAAGAACGAAGCTGAACGCGCCAATGGTGCCAAGTCAGAGTTCCTAGCAAAAATGAGTCACGAGCTGCGGACACCACTCAATGCGGTGCTTGGGTATAGTGAAATCTTGCTTGAAGACGCTGAATTGGAAGGTAGCGGCGAGCAGATTGCCGACCTCGAAAAAATTAGTGCTGCTGGGAAGCACCTGTTGTCCATGGTCAACGATATTCTTGATATGTCGAAGATCGAAGCCGGAAAAATGGATCTATTCCCAGTCGATATCGACCTCGATAAATTTTTCAATGAAGTCGACGTTACAAGCCGTCCGCTGGCGACAAAGAACACCAATGCATTCCATATCGTCAGGAGTTCCGGCCCTCTAGGAATGATCCGCACCGACGTGACCAAACTTCGTCAGGTTGTGCTGAACTTGATCAGCAATGCTGCGAAATTCACCCACAATGGAGCGATTACGGTGCACGTCAGTCGCGATAATGGCGCTGAAGGTGACGAAATTGAGATTGTAATTGCCGATACTGGAATGGGGATCAGCGGCGAGCAACAGAAATTATTGTTCTCGAAATTTACCCAAGCCAATCCAATGATTGCGTCAAAGTACGGTGGCACTGGGCTTGGTCTGTCGCTCAGTAGAAATCTGTGTCAGTTAATGGGGGGTGATATCTCTGTTGAAAGTGTGCTCGGCAAAGGATCGCAATTTACCATCCGATTGCCAGTTCTGATGCACCGCAATGAGGAAACCGAAGCCTATCTTCTCGATATCGCGAGTGGCGCAGATGCGTCGCTGCCGAAGACAGCCCAAGGTGTCGACAGCGGTCAACGATCTGGCGTTGAGCGGGCGACCGGAACGCTCGTCACGCCGCCAAAATCCAGGAAGCGTGTTCTGATCATCGACGATGATAGGACGTTTCTTGAATTGGCAGAGCGCGTATTGGCTCGAGAGAATATCAATACCATTGCGTCAGACGTTCCTGCATCAGCCCTGCAATTGGCCCGCACCATGAAGCCGGACGTCGTGCTACTCGATATCTTGATGCCGGACTTTGACGGATGGCGCGTCCTTGAAGCTCTCAAGAAGGATGCGCTTACCTCGTCAATACCGGTGGTAATCTTGAGTGTCACTGACGCCAAGAAGCGGGCGATCGATGCTGGCGCCTTCGCGGTGCTGGCGCGTCCAGCGGATCGGATTGAGCTGATCAAGGTCATTAAGGCTGCATGTTACCCCGGGCCGTCTGTTGAAATTATCGATACGACACCGCATAAGATCGCGGCCCGCGGCTAAACCCCGATTGGGACAAATCAAGAAGGTAAGTCGCCATGATCCTAGTCTTGATCATTGAAGATAATGCAGTTAACCGCGACATTTTGGGGCGGCGCCTCGAACGACGCGGGTTCTTGGTGCGGTTCGCTGAAGACGGACTCTCAGGCATCAAAGCAGCTCGGGAATTGTCCCCTGATATCATCCTCATGGATATTGGATTGGGTGAAGGCATCGACGGTTGGGAAACCACCCGACGGCTTAAGAGCGATCCTGTGACTACTGAGGTGCCGATCATCGCTTTGACAGCGAGCGCATTCGAGACCGACCGGCAGAAAAGTCTGGCAGCTGGCTGCAGTGATTTTGATACCAAGCCGATCGATCTCAAACGCTTGCTCGAAAAAATCGAGCGCTGGACACCTGTCGGTGGCACGAGCAAGCGCGGCATCGAGTTGAGACAAGGGCACTAGGAAAGTAGTCCCGAGAATCCATGTGCGGCGATACTATGCCGGGACATGCAGGTGACAGGCGACACGTCGACCCGGCGCGACCTCGGTCAGGACCGGGGGCAGAGAGCGACATTTGTCGTTAGCGTGGCGGCAGCGCGGATGGAAATGACAGCCGCTCGGTGGATTGATTGGTGAGGGTGGTTCTCCCTCCTGCAGTAGCATTTCGATGGCTGCCGCTGGATCAGGCACCGGTGAGCTGCGGCGCAAAAGATCCGTGTAGGGATGGAGCGGCGCGTCAAGAAGGTCAGTCGTCGGCCCCTCTTCGATTACTCGGCCCAAGTACATCACGACAACGCGCTGACAAAAATAACGGATAACGCCGAGATCGTGGCTGATGAAGACGAACGACAGCCCGCGTCGCGCTTTTAATTCTGACAACAAAGCCAGGATCTGCGCCTGTATCGAGACGTCAAGGGCAGAGACTGGCTCGTCGGCAAAGATCAGATCCGGGCCCAGAGATAGCGCCCGTGCGATGCCGATGCGCTGACGCTGGCCGCCAGAAAACTCATGCGGGAAGCGGTCTACCGCAGACTGCGGCAAGCCAACCTCATCTAACAATGCGCGTACCCGGACTGCCGCATCCACCCCTTTGGCGATGCCATGTACGGCGAGTGGCTCGGCCAATGCATCGCCAACGCGCAGCCTCGGATCGAGTGCGGATGCTGGGTCCTGGAACACGATCTGCATGCGGGCGCGCAGTTTGCGCATCCGCGCTGGATTGGCCGCAAAGACGTCCTCTCTGTCAAAGTGTACCGAACCGCCATCAGACTTCAACAGTCGCAGCGCTACGCGTGCCAGGGTAGATTTTCCGCAACCAGATTCGCCGACGACGCCGAGTGCCTCAGCCTTGCCAACATCGAATGACACGCCGTCTACGGCACGCACCATCAGGTTGCGCGGCACTGGGAACCCGCGCTTGGTCACAAAAATCTTGGTGAGACCGCGCACACGAAGCAAGGGGG
>JANNRP010000126.1:0-3684 GCA_031401535.1 Hyphomicrobiaceae bacterium
GTCGGCGCTCTGAGTTGCGACCACACAGAAGGTTGAATGCTCGAGGATCGTGCGGCAATGGCGGTCGAGGGCCGTGATCACCTTGTCAGACGCACGGCTCATCATCGCGGGGTGGCGCTGGCGCACTTCTGCCAGTGAAGCCACAACACTTACGCTGGTGGGATCGAACGTCACTGGTGGCCTGCCTTTCCAAGTCGCGCCGATTGACGAAATGCGCCTGAGTACCAACGTATCAGGCGTCGCGTCCACCAAGAGTGAGACCTTGTATCGTCGCCACATTTGTAAGAGCCGAGCACGAGGGCGTCTTGGAAGGCAAGTGGATTGAGTGGTTGCCGCGCGCTGGATCAATGCCCTGACTGCGTTTGCGAAGGCTTGGTCTCAGAATGAAATCTCGAAGCTCAAGAAATGGAATTCGGCGCCCTGCCCGACGATTTGCGTGCGACCAGATCGATTGGCAGTTCGATAGATTGGGCTTTGCCCGACCCTTCCAGACGCGCCAAAACAAGTTCCGCAGTGCGGCGGCCAAGATCTGCCGTGGGCAAATGAACTGTCGTGAGCGCCGGCGTCACATGCTCGGAGAGTTCGAGATTGTCCATTCCGACAATCGAAAGATTTTCTGGAACGCGCAAACCTCGCGCTTGCGCTTCAAAAAGTGCTCCAGCGGCGAGGAGATCATTACCACCTATGATCGCAGTTGGATGCTGTTCGAGCGACAGCAGTGCTGACAGGCCAGCCCGGCCCCCAGCAAGACTGAATGGCTGTTGGGAAATCCTCCAATCGGGAAGCTGCAATCCGGCATCGGCCAACGCATCCCTCATGCCGGCTATTCGCGCGGTTGCCCGGTCATTGTGTTGGATGTGACCCGATACCGCGCCGAATTTGCGATGCCCGAGCGCCAGCAGGTGCTCCGCGGCAAGTCGTCCGGCGCGACGGTTATCGAAGCCAACGCAATCGCGTCCTTCGGCAATCGACCAAGTCAAGACAACCGGAATTGGTGAATTGTCGAGCAGTTGCCACAGTTCAGGTGCGTGGTCGACCCCAACGAGCACAATGGCATCAATGCCGTGTTCGAGCAGTGACCGTGTTGCCGCCACCTCATTTGCGTTGCTGTATTCGTGGGATGCCACCAGCAGCCGGTATCCAGTCTCAGACAAGCGTGATTGAAGTGCTTGGATGGCTCGCGAGAAAATCGCGTTGTCCAGTGTCGGTACCACGACGCCGGCGGCTTTGGTCGTGCCGGAGACGAGCGCGCGTGCTGCCCCGTCGCGCACATAGCCAAGCGCGAGCGTTGCTTCGGCCACGCGAGCGCGTTTTTCACGGCTGACAATGTTGGGTTGAGATAGCGCTCGCGAAACAGTTGCTGGCGAAACGCCTGCGCGTTCCGCAACGTCGAAAATAGTTGGGCGAGGTCGCTCTTGCATCTCGGAATATATTGCAGAAAATGAGAGCGATTTCAATAAATCATTTGACGGCATGATTTTGTGAAAAGCCTTTAATAAGGCAGAATCTTACGAAGATTGGAAAAAATTCTTGACTCCATCAAATCCAACTGACAATTTTATGAAAACGCTTTCAAAATATTTATTAGTGCGAAACTAGGTCGGTTTTTGCACCGAGTTCCTGGGGAGGAACGCGTGAAGAGGCGAACCCTTGTCGGGTCGGCGACCGTCGGCGTGCTGTTGCTCGCTTGGTATGTGCTGACCATGGTCACCGGGACCATCGACACCGGTCGGTTTCCATCGCCTGACGATGTCTGGCTTGCCGGCCAGCAGATCGTACTAAAGGGATACGCGAACGGCCGACTGCACGTCCACATCCTGCACAGCTTGAAGCTCGTGGCTATGGGTTTTGTGTTCGCAGTCTCAGTCGGCGTGCCGCTGGGTCTGCTGATGGGTTGGAGCCGCCGTGCCGAGGCGCTGATCAATCCGATTTTTCTCCTGATACGGCCAATCCCGCCGCTGGCGTGGATCCCGTTGGCCATCCTATGGCTCGGCCTCGGTGATGCAGCCAAAATCATGGTGATCTTCTTCGCGGCCTTCGTGCCGGCTGTGATCAACACTTACACAGGTGTGCGCAATATCGGCACGCCGATCGTCGAAGCAGCGCGCATGCTCGGCACGCCACGTATCGCATTGGTGGCTGAGGTGCTGGTGCCAGCAGCATTGCCGTCGATTTTCACCGGCCTGCGTCTTGCCCTGCAAGCGTCATGGACAACGCTGGTCGCGGCTGAGTTGGTAGGTGCAATTGCCGGACTTGGCCGCATTCTCAACGTCGCCCAGCAGGACATCTATCCGGGCATGATCCTGTTCGCGATGATCTGGGTAGCGATCCTTGGCTACGCCACGACGAGGTTACTCGCCTATGCCGAAGACCGGGCGATGCCCTGGATTCAGGTGAGAGCCTGAGCCATGCGCCTCGATCCCCGCCAGTCGATATCGAGACACCACGCACTCCTGCTCGGCCTGGTCGGTTTTGGGTCGTTCCTCGGACTGTGGAGTGGCATCGCAGCGAGCGGCTTCGTTCCACGGAGTTTCCTGCCGGCACCGTGGGAAGTTTTGAGCCGGTTTAGTTTTCTGCTGACGCAGACCTTCGCCGGATTCACCCTGCCGCAGCATCTAGCGTCCAGTTTCGGCCGCTATGCCATGGGGTTTGGGCTGGCAGCGCTGATCGGCATTCCACTCGGCTTGCTGATGGGCTGGTTTCGGTTACTCGATGACATCGTCACGCCGGTCTTCGATGCGCTCCGCTTTATTGCTCCAATTGCTTGGGTGCCGTTTGCGGCACTGTGGTTCGGCACCGGCATCGGTGGGCCTGTCATGATCATCTTTTCTGGGGCGTTCCCCCCTTGCGTCATAAATGCTTATCGCGGCGCCCGTTACGTTGAGCGGCACCTAATTGAAGCAGCGCAGATGCTGGGGACGGGCAGCCGGCGCATGATTATGGAAGTCCTGCTGCCGGCGTCCATTCCCTCGATCGTCGCCGGCCTTCGCGTGGCCGCCGGGCTCGGCTGGCAGTCTCTGGTCGGCGCCGAGCTGATCGTCGCGTCCAGCGGCGTCGGCTATATGATGGTTCAAGGCCAAAGCGCCGTTTCGACGACCACCGTTGTTTCAGGCATGATCGCCATTGGTATCGTTGGCGTTGTCATAGATGTGGCGTTGAGGGCAGGCGAGCGCTCCATCGGTCGTTCGCGAGGCAACGAGTGATGGGGTACGCGCCATGAGCGGCATTCGATTTGAAAACGTGCGCCGGATCTATCGGCGTGACGGCCAAGATTTGGTCACGCTTGATGGAATCGATCTTCAGGTTGCCGACAAGGAATTTGTGGCCATCGTCGGTCCATCCGGTTGCGGTAAGACAACATGCATGCGGATGGTTGCAGGCTTTGATAGTCCCACGAGCGGCACCGTCAAGGTGGCCGAGATTGAGGTCAAAGGGCCTGCGCCCGAGCGGGCAGTGGTATTTCAGCAGTTCGCGCTTTTTCCGTGGAAGAACGTTTCCGACAACATCGCCTTCGGGTTGCGCAACAAAGGAATGCCCGCGGCGGAGCGGTCCGAGCGAATTGCGCACTATATTCAGCTCATGGGGCTTACGGGCTACGAGACAGCCTATCCCCATCAGTTGTCCGGCGGCATGCAGCAGCGCGTTGCAATTGCGCGCGCCTACGCCCTCGACCCTGTGGTGCTG
>JANNRP010000127.1:0-15029 GCA_031401535.1 Hyphomicrobiaceae bacterium
CTTGTCGCTAGGCTGAAGGGTACGAACTCTGAACGACGCAGTCTCAGTCATGATTTACTTCCAGTTCCATTTGAAGCTGGCTTCCTTCACGTTCGCCGCCCGCAGCAACAGGTCTTTATCGCCCACCTTCAGCTTGTGGCCATTAACGTCGGTATAGGTCTGCGCTGTCTCGACCAGTAGCCTTTGTTTGCCGATCGCGCATTCATAAGGGCCGAGGCGTGCGCCACCAAGCTGCGTCCATTGGGTGCCAAAGCGTCGCCCTGTGCAGATGACCTGCTCACGTTTCAGGTTGGCGCGCACCAACTGCAGTCGCACCTGCAGCACGAGGTTGGGATAGGGTTTCGCCAATTCCAGCACCTCGGTCAGGGGCACGCTGCCGCCACCCGACAATCCAGGCGTTGGTTCCTTTGCCAGGGCGCTTGGCGCGCCCGCCGCCGTAAGCAGGGCTGCGAGACTGGCGAGCCTCGATTTCGTGAGTGACATGCCGTGCAGAACTCCCGTGCGGTTTTATTGGCTGAACTCTACACCAACCAGATCGAGGCCAGTCCCAGAAACGCGAAAAAACCCACTACGTCGGTTACCGTGGTTACAAATACCGTCGATGAGACGGCTGGATCAAAGTTCCAGCGATGCAGCGCCAGCGGAATAAAGATGCCAGCGAGCGCTGCCGCCAGCAGGTTTATGATCATGGCGCCGCCGATCACCGCGCCCAGCGCGTTGGAGCCGTACCAGAGATAGACGATGACTCCCATGATCGCGGCGAACGCTACACCGTTCAACAGTCCAACGGCGGTTTCGCGCAGCACCACCTTGAGTGCGTTGGCGGCCGATAACTCCTCCGTTGCGAGCGCCCGCACCGCGACCGTCATGGTTTGCGTGCCGGCATTGCCCCCCATTGACGCCACGATTGGCATGAGTACGGCCAACGCCACCATCTGCTCGATCGTGGCATCGAATACCTTGATGACGCTCGATGCCAGAATGGCGGTCAGTAGGTTGACGAACAGCCAGGAGAAGCGACTCGGCGCGATCTGTCGAACACTGTCGGTCAGTCGTTCGTCGCCAACGCCGCCCATCGCCTTGATGTCCTGTTCGGCGGCGTCATCAATCATCTCGACCACGTCGTCGACTGTGACGACGCCGACGAGTCGCTGGTTCTCATCGACTACGGCTGCCGACATCAAATCGTAACGCCGGAACTGGCGCGCCACCACGGCCTGATCGGCGGTAGCGAGCACGGTCGCCCGGTCACGATTCATGATCTCGTCGATGCGGGTCGCACGCCCGGTTCGTAGCAGTCGAGAAATATCGACGGCGCCCAACACCTTGAACGCCGGATCGACCACGAAGAATTCGGTAAAGGTCTCCGGCAACTCGTCGGGCCCGGCTTCGCGCATCGTGTCGATAACATAGCCGACCGTCCAGTACGGGGCGACCGCCACGAATTCGGCCTGCATTAACCGGCCAGCCGATTCCTCCGGGTAGTCGAGGTTGCGTTCCAGCGCCATGCGATCGCTGGTTGGCACCTGCGCTAGGATCTCGCGCTTGTCGTCGGCATCGAGATGCTCGATGACGTAGGCGGCATCGTCGCTTTCGAGTTGGGTTACGGCTTTAGCCAGCAATTCGTTCGGCAGGGCCTCCGACAATTCGTCGCGAACAGTCGATTCCAGTTCCGACAACACTTCATAGTCAAAGTTGGCGCCCAGCGCCTGGATCAACCGCACGCGATCCACGGGCGACAGTTGCTCGATCACGTCGGCAAGATCGGGTGCCGGCATCCCGGTCACGGCTGACGTCGCGCGATCTGGTGCTGCGTCTGCGAACGCATCCGCTATGGTGCGGGCGAGCTCTTGAACGCTTGGCGGCGCCGTCATTCTTTCAATCGTTGCGGGCTCGCGCATAACCAGTCGGTCCCTCTGCAGGCCTGGGCTGCATGGTTCTTAAAAACGCGAGACACTCTCGGTTTGGGATAGCGATACAAGCAGTTGATGTCAAAAACATGCGGCAATGCAGCAACAGTGAACGATCGAGCTGTGGTCGGCAAAGCGCACCCTCGAGAAAACCGACGGATACGATCACCCGAAATCGGCTCCACCGCCTCGCCTTTGCCATGTGAATGCGTATGTTGGCGCCGAATAAGATCGGCGAGGGTGGAATGCTGGGCGACGGACGGACGAGTAAGGCACTGGCGCTTGGTGCGGCGCTGTTAATCGTGGCGACGGTTGCAGCCGGACCGGCACTTACGCAATCGGCGCAACCGCGGGCAGCAGCAATGGCGCGGGCTGACTGCGGGCCCAGGGCGTTGGGCGTTGCGCGCACCGTGCAGATTGATGCGACGGGCGGACCGCGGTTTGGTCAGCAGCAATATAAAGAGCGCGATTTTCTGGCTGACGGCGAGGTCGTGCTCACCTTCGACGATGGCCCGTCGAGCATCTACACGCCGCGTGTGATCGCAGCCTTGGATGCGCACTGCACCAAAGCAACATTCTTTATGGTCGGGAGCCGGGCGCTCGCCGAGCCTCGTATTGTGCGCGATATTATCCAGCGTGGACACACCGTTGGCACGCATACCTGGAGCCACGCCAACATGCGCACCGTCGGTGCCGTTCGCGCCAAGGATGAGATCGAGCTCGGTTTCAGCGCCGTACAACGTGCCGCCGGTCAGGCGATTGCGCCATTCTTCCGGTTCCCCTATCTCGCTGACTCGCGGGCGATGATGGCGCACGCCGAAGCACGCAACATCGCGATGTTCTCGATCGACGCCGATTCCTATGACTACAAGACGCTCAATCCGGCGGAAGTGCACCGTACCATCATAACCCAACTGACGGCCAAGCGTAAGGGCATCATCCTGTTTCACGACATCCAGTCGTCGACGGCTGGCGCACTGGCCGGATTGCTGACGGAGTTGAAAGCGCGCGGTTTCAAGGTCGTGCATATGGTGCCCACTACTGCCGCGACGACGCAGCCGGCTTACGACGTGATGGCGGCGCGCAACGCGTCCAAATCTCTTGTTGCTCTAGCGGCTAATCCGCTGGCCAAGCGCGCCGTAACGTGGCCGATCGTCGGGGGCGCAACATCACCCACCGGGGCGCCAACTGTTGGGGCTGGCGCTAGTGCCAACCAGCCCCTGCCATGGGCGACGCCGGTCGGTGGTGGCGGCACCGCATATCAGACACCAGGCTCACAACCGCTGCCGCCGTTGGTGGAGCCGATACCCGCGCCTCTGCCACGCCGCCAGCCCGACGTGACCGACTGGCGCACACGGATCTTCCAGAACTGAACGTTGTCCGCGATCTTCTCTTGCTCTGAACCAGCCTAATCACGATGGTCCACTACGCGTGGCGTTGATTCGAATGGTTCAGGGGACTTCGGATGATCGCAATATCCCGCCGCATCGCGGCGATACTCGCTATCGTTGCCACCATCATCGCTGGGCCCGCTTATGGCGCGTGCATTCCAGGCCAGGGGCTGGGCGTTTCCAGGGTTATCGACATTGACACCAGCACGGGTCCGCTGTTCGGCGACCTGTCCCGCTATCCGCGCGAGGCGACATTCCTCGGACCGAAAGAAGTCGTGCTGACATTCGATGATGGGCCGATGCCGTGGATAACCAAATCGATCCTCGATACGCTAGATAGCCACTGTACGCGGGCGACTTTTTTTTCGGTCGGTCGGATGGCGGTCGCCTATCCGGCGTCGGTGCGCGATGTGATGGCGCGGGGACATACAGTCGGCACACATACGTGGTCGCATCCGCTGAGCCTGCGGCGTTTGAATCCGGAGGCCGCCATAGAGGAGGTCGAACGCGGGTTTGCCGCCGTAGCGCTGGCAGCCGGTCAGCCGATCGCGCCGTTTTTCCGCTTTCCAGGGCTCAACGACAATGCAGCGCTGTTGACGCACCTGCAGTCGCGTGGGGTCGGCTCGTTCACCGTCGATGTCGTGTCGAACGACAGCTACATCCCGGACGCAGCACGGCTGGCCCAGAGAACGTTGGCCGCGATCGAGGCGCGCGGCGGCGGCATAGTGCTGTTCCACGACATCAAGGTGTCGACCGCTCGGGCGCTGCCAGAGATACTCAACGAATTGAACAGGCGCGGCTATAAGGTGGTTCACCTGCGCTCGAAGCATGTGTTCGAGCCACTTCCGCAGTATCAGGCGGCGCTGGGCCCCGTGGTCGCAAAGGCTATGCCCGTTTCTGGCGCGAAGCTCGGACTTGTGCCGTTCTATGCAGCGGCGCCCCGGCCGGTGCCGCTGCCCGATACCATCGCTGTGGCGGCGTTGGCGTCCGCGCCCAAAATATTCACCGCAGGGGCGAGCGAGTATGGACAGCCAAGAGCCGGAATGAAGAAGCCGCGAGTGCGGGTGGCGGCGCACTCAGCATCGCAGGTTGAGGGACGAGGCCAGCCGGTGTCAGCAGCGAGGGTTCGTACGGGCACATACAAGTCGGGTGGATGGGTGACGACGTTGTCGCCGACCCGCCGCGACCGCCGTGCATCAGCCGATGCCTATCGGCCTTAGTACTGGTCCGAAGCAGGTAAGTATTCGTCTCAACTATTGGTGCGGCCAAGAAGACTCGAACTTCCACGGGTTGCCCCGCTACCACCTCAAGGTAGTGCGTCTACCAATTCCGCCATGGCCGCTTCGACTGATCCGGCCGCCAAGCGTCCGGTCCGATCGAGATGAGGCAGGCCGAGCGAACTCGTACCCGCTTCAGAGGTTGGGTGGCGTAACAGACCGCCACGCGGATGGCAAGACCGCCTGGACAGTTGTTGCGTAAGGGCTCAATTACCTGCTTGGACCACACGTTTTGTGCGTCCCTCTGGCCCGCGGTGCCTCCATGGCCTATAAGGCCGCAGCGAGCGCAGCGACGGCGTCCGCGATTGCTCGTGTAGCGTTTAAGGAGACGACAATGGCAGCGCCCTGGACACCCGATAGTTGGAGATCAAGGCCGATCCAGCAGGTGCCGGATTATCTTGACGGTCAGGCACTGGCCGATGTCGAGACCAAGCTCGCGACCTTCCCGCCTCTCGTTTTTGCAGGCGAGGCCCGCCAGCTCAAGCGCACGTTAGCCGACGTCGCCGCTGGCAATGGTTTTCTACTTCAGGGAGGCGACTGCGCCGAGAGCTTCCTGGAGCATCGCGCCGACAATATTCGCGACTTCTTCCGCGTCTTCCTGCAGATGGCGGTTGTGCTAACCTATGCGGGCGGCTCGCCGGTCGTAAAAGTTGGTCGCATTGCCGGGCAATTCGCCAAGCCGCGCTCCGCCCCCACCGAAAAGAAGGGTGGTGTTGAGCTACCAAGTTATCGCGGCGATATCATCAATGGTGCGGACTTCACGTCCGAGGCTCGCAATCCCGATCCGCAACGCCAGATCGAAGCCTACCGACAGTCGGCGGCGACGTTGAACCTGATTCGTGCGTTTGCCATGGGTGGTTATGCCGATCTCGAACGCGTGCATCAGTGGAACATGGGCTTCGTCAAGGATAGCCCGCAGGGCCACCGCTACCAGGAACTGGCCGACCGCATTGCCGAGACACTGGGCTTCATGCGCGCGTGTGGCATCACGTCGGACAACACACCGCAATTGCGCACGACAAATTTCTATACCAGTCACGAGGCGTTGTTGTTGGGCTTCGAGCAGGCGATGACCCGGCTCGATTCAACGAGCGGCGATTGGTACGCCACCAGCGGGCACATGATCTGGATCGGTGACCGGACCCGTCAGGCCGATCATGCGCACGTCGAATATTGCCGTGGCATCAAAAATCCCATCGGCCTCAAGTGCGGCCCGACGCTGGATCCTGATGGTTTGCTGCGCCTGATCGACCTGCTTAATCCAAAGGAAGAGCCCGGTCGTCTGTCGCTGATCTGCCGGTTCGGTGCCGACAAGGCGGCGAGTCAGTTGCCAAAGCTGATCCGTGCGGTGCAGAAGGCGGGTCGGTCGGTTGTGTGGTCGTGTGACCCGATGCACGGCAACACGATCACGGCCGCTTCGGGCTTCAAGACACGGCCCTTCGACCGGGTGCTGTCCGAAGTTGAAACGTTCTTCGCCGTGCACCGTGCCGAGGGCACGCACGCAGGCGGCGTGCACGTTGAAATGACCGGCCAAAACGTGACGGAATGTACGGGCGGCGCGACCGCAATCTCGGACGCCGAACTGTCGGATCGGTATCACACCCACTGCGATCCGCGCCTCAACGCCGACCAGTCGTTGGAGTTAGCGTTTCTGATTGCCGAGCGGTTAAAGCTGGAGCGTGCCAATTCTGGACAGCCGCCGATTGCGGCAGTCGGTTAAGGCCGATCACCGATCGTAATGGGGCGCTCTATGTGTGTGCCACATTACTCTTTCTTTTGCCCGTCGATGACGCCTTTGGCAGCTTCCTTGGCCTTTTCGACCGCGACACCACCGAGTTCCTTGGCTTTCTCCATCATCGGACCAGCCTTCTCGCGCGCACTGTCTGACATCTGAACCAGTTTTTCAACGCTCTGCCCCGACAGTTCGCGCGTCCGCTTCCAAATCTTTGCGAGCATCCCTTCGCCCGGCATCAGCGCGTCGACTTTGAGTGCCTGGATCGTCGCGATCATATCCTTGTGGTCGGCCCGCGCTTTGTCGCTGGTGACCTTCTCCGGCGCGCCGGTGAAAAGCACCAACGGCGTGCATGCGGTGACCACCTTCTGCCCACTCTTTATCCACTTAGCGTTTGCAACTTGCGTCTCCTGCGCGAAGTAAACTTTCTGTCCGTCGAGCTGTTGGCGCAGGATAGCGCGATCGATCACCGGCACAATGTGCCCGCCTTGATCGGCAATCGCCTTGAAGCGGGGATTGTCAGGATCTGGAAACTGCACGAACAGCGCCACAGTATCGTCTGCCGACAGCGCCAGCCTGATTGCATCGTCTGGGTCGATGGCATGCGTGACGGTCTTCGCCTTGCCGATGCCGTCGGAATCGATCTGTTGCAGGTAGCGAAAGGTGCCGGCACTACCCGACGTCTTCGGCGGCAGGATAAACCGTAGCCGACCTGCATTGACTGCGATGTCGCCGTAGCTCGTCACGTCCTTGTTGCGGGTGATCGCGAATAGGCACTCGCGGGTGTCGTCGACGCGCAGCCGCGTGAATGATTTTGCGCCGCCCAGTGCTGGTGCTTCAAGGGCGTAAACATCGAGTTGACCGTAGCCGATCTGGCGTGGGTCGGCTGCCACCCGACTGAGGTTATCGGCAGTGCCATCGGAGGGGCTACATTTGTGCTCGAACTTCGATCGGCTCAACTGTGTTTCGAGTGCCGGACAGAATGTCGTGTGGTATGCGCCCGTTACACCCCCTGTATTGATCTGGTTGGCGAAGGCTGACCCCGAAAGTACGACCGCAACGGCGGCGAATGAAGCTATATACGCGATGATCGTCATGGAACGGTGATCCTTGATCGAATGCAATCAACCGGCAAATGGTGTCTGCCTCGGCCATTGCCAAGACACCGATATCAGCGCTTGGCCAGGGGATGATGCTGTAGCACAAGCTGTCGTAAGCGTTCTTCGAGCACATGGGTGTAGATCTGCGTCGTCGATATGTCGGCGTGTCCGAGCAATTGCTGCACGGCTCTCAGATCGGCGCCGCGATCGAGCAGGTGGCTGGCGAAGGCATGGCGCAGCACATGCGGGGATACTCGTTCGGGCGCGAGACCTGCCCTCTCGCTCAGTTCTTTCAACTCCTGCGCGAACCGCTGGCGCGTGAGATGACCATCGGCCGCCTTCGATGGAAAGAGCCACTTGGTGCGCAGCATCGGCGCGACGCCGTCCGCTGGATCAGTGCCGACGTTGAGATAGCGGTCGAGCGCCGCGCGTGCCGGTGCATTGAGAGGCACCAACCGTTCGCGGCCGCCTTTACCGCGAATGGTCATGACGCGCTCATCTCCCGACAGCACCGTACGCGGCAGCGACACGAGTTCGCTGACGCGCATGCCGGTTGCATAGAGCAATTCCAACAGTGCGTGTAAGCGGAGTGATCGGACCAGATCGCGGCCCATCGCTCCGATCGTCCCTGTGTGGGCAGTTTTAATCAACAGGTCGACCTCGACAACGGACAAGATTTTCGGCAGGCCCGATTGCTGGCGCGGGCCCGCGATGCCGTAAGTGGGGTCCTCGGCGATGATGTCGTCGGCGACGAGGAACTTAAAGAACTGGCGCAGTGATGACAGCTTGCGGGCGCGCGATGCCGGGCTCATGGCTTGCAAGCTCAATTGGCGCATATGCAGCGTCACGTGCTCGGGTTTCACATCGTCAAGGGTAAGGCACGCAGCGGCCATGCCGTTCAAGAAATCAGTGAGGTCGCGACGATAGGCATCCAGTGTGTTGCGGGCAGCACCCCGCTCGGACGCCAGCATGTCGAGGAATGCGTCGAGCTGGGCGTGGGCGGACGTCACCGTCAGTTACTCGCACTGCGTGGCCAACTGGCAAACAGCGCCTCGAAGCCCAGTCGCCGCGCGTCGGGCTCCAGCCCTACGCGTTTCAAGGCGCGGATCGCATCGCCGAGTGCGATCATATGCGCGCCTTCCGCGGCATTGGGACCGAGTGCGCGTAATGTCAGCAGCACAGTACGGCCGAACTGCTTCTTTTTTGCAGCGTCCTGCAATTCAGTCAGCACGCCAGTCTCTGGCAGATGTCCGGTGCTGGGTTGGGGTGTTTTGCTGGCCGCTTCCCACAGTGGGATTGGCACCTGATAGTCAAGGGCGTCCAGCACCGTTGCCAAGCGATGCAGCATGTCGGAATTGAAGCGCCCGGCAAGCGCCATTTGCTCAACGGATGCGAGACTGTCACCGCGACGAGCGCTAGTATTGGGATCGGCGATATCAATCAACGCCGCCCAATGCTGCAACCCACCGTTACTGGGCGTTGCGCCTGTCGGCCGATCCAGGGTTTGTGCAAACGCGAGCCAGGTACGGGCATCGCCGATACGTTCAGCAGCCACCATCGCCTCGATACCGGTTTCGGCGAACCAGCCAATCTCAACGGCGCGTGGTATCCCTGCAATCATCGTGGCGGAAGCACGCAGCATCGGCAGATACAAGCCATTGCGGCGGGCGTCATCGAGCAGAGCCCGCAATGTACGCGCTTTCTTTTGTGGCGTGCGCTCGGCATCGGCAGATTTGAACAGCAAAGCACGGCGCAGCAATGGATCAGGCCGTCCAGCGAGTGGATCAGCCAGATCCGCCGCAGTAAAGGATTGTGCCCGGTAGATCTCCGCCAAGCGGTCCGGTGTCACGACGTTGACGCGTGCGGCGACTTCGGCGGCGGCCAGTCGCAGTTTTGCATCGATCGCGCCATCGGTGACGAGAACAGCCAGCAGGGACGGATCGGCGCGCTCCAGGATGCCGCCAGCGTCCGGCGGGCCGCTCAGGGCCAGTAGGCGCCAGTCGACGGCATCCAGCCGTTTTGCCAGTATAATTTTCGCTGCTGCCGTCGCCTTTGATCCCAGAGCGATGGCGTCGAGCGCGGCGATCGCGGTCGGGGCCTCATGGCGCTCCTCCCGCGCCAGGTCAGCGGCAAGTCCGGCTGCGGCGGTGTTGCCACCGACAGCGGCGCAATAGCCAGACAGAACGATGATATCACCCCTGATGCGCTTCGGCACATCGGTTTTGCTGGTGTCGACGTTCTTGATCGCAGCACAGCCGACATCGCGCTTGCCCAGCGCGATGTCGCTCCGGGCTTTCATGACCACTAAGACGGCAGCGGCATTGTCCGCTTCGCTCGTGCTGACCGCTCTCGATAATGCGTCTGATTGTTCGGCAAGCAATCCCGAACGCAGCAACGCTTCGGCGCGCAAGGCATGGAACCTGGCCACGGCTGAAGATGCGGGTGCTGCTTCCGATTGTAGTAGGCGACGCCACAATCCGTTGACCGCGGGCGATCGCGGTGGAATGTCGAGTTTCGCCAGTTGCCCTTCAATGGATGCGATATCCAAACCGTTCCATAAGTCCAGCGGCAAGCCTGAACCGTCGTTCGACATCACGGGCGCAAGGTCGCCACGTTCGACCGAGTTGGCGCTAGCACTGAATGGCGATGGGGCATTCGCTGAGGTTGGCGGCAGATAAGCACCATTTGGGCTTGCGGTAGATAATTCGGCAGTTGGCGTGGTGGCAACCCCATCGCCGCCGGTGGAACCCATTGGAGCCAATAAGGGACGAGAGGGATCACCCGGCACTGCCGACCTTGACCGCTTGGGTGCCGCATCGCGCTCAGCGAATGGTTTCCACTCGCCTTCCGCAGCCGCATGGTGGCCGGTAGTGATCGACGCGACGATAACCAAGGTCAGCACCAATACAGCTGAGCCAGCCCTAGCGGGGCGACGACGAACTGGGTAACAAATAGTCGAGTGGTGCAAACGATGGCTCATCTACGGATCTTGACGCCTGGCACAGATTTCGACACTTCCTTCGGCTCTGGTTCAAAATACGTCCCAAGCACGTAAAGACCGCCAAACGCGATGACTGAGGCGGTGCCCACGATCATGAGGAACCGAATAAGACTGGGCATCGGATTACCTGCTGTGCCATCGTTTTGTACGTCCAACTTGGCTTCTTTATGACCCGAAATGTCGCTGCGCCAAGCACGGTAATTCCGAGGAGATGAAGCACTTTCTTCAATTCAACGGCTAACGTCTTGTGTAGCGCAAGTATTGTCGGATTCGGTAGACTGTGGGAGTTTTGCGGAGTTAAGCGCACGAGCCGTCGGGGCATGGCAAAATCAGTGGCGATTGGCGAATGATTCGATTAGGTGTCAGACGAAAAGTGCACTACGCGGAGAACGATATCGAAGCCGTGCGCACAGCACTCGGACGCCGATCCCTTGTGATGGTCGGCTTGATGGGGTGCGGCAAGAGTTCAGTCGGTCGGCGGCTGGCCGGAGTTCTCGATCTCGGCTTTGTCGATGCGGATGACGAGATCGAGACGGCAGCTGGCAAGACCATCCCCGAAATTTTTGCCGATCACGGTGAGCCCTATTTCCGAAACGGTGAGCGGCGCGTCATCGCGCGTTTATTGCGGGCTGGGCCGCAGGTGATCGCAACGGGCGGCGGGGCATTCATGGATCCAGTGACCCGTACCAACATCAAGGATGCGGGTGTTTCGATTTGGTTGAAGGCTGAATTGCCGATCCTGATGAGGCGCGTTCTGCGCCGTCACAACCGTCCACTGTTGCAGACCTCCAACCCGGAGGAGCGGATGCGCGAATTGATGGCCGTTCGCTATCCTGTTTACGCTGAAGCGGATCTCGTGGTGCAAAGCCTCGACGTTCCACACGACGACATGGTCAACCGCGTCCTTTCGGGGCTTCTACGCGGGCCGTTCGCGCCGCCCGGAGATGCCGGAGCGGCGACTGGAAGAGCACCATGATGGGCTGCCAATTTGTGAAAACGGTGCCGGTCGCTCTCGGCGCACGCGCCTACGACGTAATGATCGGGCCGGGTCTGCTTGCCGACACGGGGCGGCTGATCGCTCAAAGGTTCGGTGCAAGACCTGTCGCCATTGTGACCGATGCGACCGTTGCCGGCCATCATCTGTCGGCGCTTGAGACCGCACTCGATGGTCAGGTGCGATTGCGCGGCAGCATTGTGTTGACGCCAGGCGAGGTAACCAAAAATTTTCAAGATCTAGCCCGCGTCTGCGAGCGACTGCTCGAGCTTGGCGTCGAGCGCGGCGATCTGGTAGTGGCGCTGGGTGGCGGCGTGATCGGCGATCTGGCTGGCTTTGCATCGGCGATCCTTCGTCGCGGCGTGCGCTTTGTGCAGATCCCGACGTCGCTGCTGGCTCAAGTCGACAGTTCGGTTGGCGGCAAGACCGGGATCAACACCCGACAGGGCAAAAATCTGATTGGCGCGTTCCACCAGCCAAGCCTCGTGATTGCGGACACCACTTTACTGGCGACGCTCTCCAAACGGCAATTACGATCGGGCTACGCTGAGGTAGCCAAGTACGGGCTGTTAGGTGACGCGCGCTTATTCAATTGGCTGGAGGACAATTGGTCGGGGCTGTTCGCGCTTGAACCAACTGTCCTGGCGCACGCGGTCACCCGTAGTGTCGAGATGAAAGCAGAGATCGTCGTTCGCGACGAGACCGAAACTGGCGACCGGATGCTACTGAATCTCGGGCACACGTTTGGACACGCTCTCGAAGCCTTTACCGGCTATTCGGACCGACTGCTACACGGCGAGGGAGTGGCTATCGGTCTATGTCTTGCCTTCCGACTTTCGGAGGAGCTGCAACTTGTGCCGCCGCAAACCGCTGCACGGGTTGCCGCGCACTTGAAGTCGGTAGGCTTGCCGACGCTAATCAGTGATGTGCCGGGGGATGCCCCAGATGCTGTGACCCTCGTGCGGCTGATGGGACAGGACAAAAAAGTGGCGGATGGCCGCCTGACGTTCATCCTGGCGCGGGCTATCGGTGAAACGTTCGTCAGCCGTGATATCAGTGCGCCACAGGTCGAGACGTTTCTCAATCGGATGATGAGCCCATGATATGACCCGCCGTGGGTGGGCAGTTTATGCTATGACACCGTCTAATACTCAGTATTTCAAGAGGTAGTCACGCAAGGCCATGTCCTTTGAAATCAGTCTGACGGTCGCAGCGATTATCCTGCTGCTGTTTCTGTCAGCGTTCTTTAATATGAGTGAAACCGCACTGACCGCCGTGTCGCGGGCCCGAATGCACGCCCTGGAGCAAGAGGGTGATAAGCGGGCAACATTGGTCAATCTCATCCTGTCAGCGCCGGAAAAAATGATCGGCGCCGTGTTGCTAGGCAATACGCTGGTCGATGTGCTGGCGGCATCGCTGGCGACGAGCCTGGGGTTGGAACTGTTTGGACCGGCCGGCGTCGTCTACGCGACCGGGATCGTGACGATATTGATCGTCATATTCTCGGCGGTGCTGCCAAAAACGTTTGCGCTGGCGGCTGCCGACAATACCGCGCTGCGGGTCGCGCCTTTCATGCGGGCGACCATCGTTCTGCTCACCCCGTTCACGATGGCCATTCAGATTGTTGTGCGCAATATTTTGCGACTGACACCCAATAAGATCGATGACGCGGCAAACATTCTGGCAGCCCACGAGGAACTGCGCGGCACGATCGAGCTCTCGCAGAAAGAGGGTACGGTTGCGACCGGCGACGCCAATATGCTGGGCGGCGTCCTGGATCTCCGTGATTTGCAGGTGCTCGACATCATGGTGCACCGCACCAAGATGGAGACGGTCAACGCCGACGATACACCTGCAAAGATTATCGACGACGTGCTCAAAAGCCAATACACGCGCGTGCCCATTTGGTCCGATGAGCCCGACAACATCGTCGGCATCCTGCACACCAAGGACCTCCTGGCGGCGACAGCGAAAGCCGGTTGGGACATCTCCAAGCTCGACGTGATGAGCTTTGCTCTGCCGCCGTGGTTTGTGCCGGATGCAACGGGCGTCAAGGATCAACTCAACCAGTTCCTGAAACGCAAGGCGCAGTTGGCGCTGGTCGTCGATGAATATGGCGAAGTGCAGGGCTTGATTACACTTGAGGATATTCTGGAGGAGATCGTTGGACAGATTGCCGATGAACACGACACCGGCGATACGGCAATCCGCCCTCAGGCCGATGGCACGGTCAATGTCGATGGTACGGTTGCGATCCGCGACTTGAACCGGCAGATGGCGTGGGAGTTACCCGACGAGGAGGCGACCACTATCGCTGGTCTCGTGATTCATGAGGCGCAAACAATACCGGAACCCGGCCAAGCCTTCACGTTCCATGGTTATCGGTTCGAGATTTTGCGCAAGAGTCGCAACAAGATTACAGCCATCCGGGTGAAGCCGGTCGGGCCACTGCCACCGACGCCGGGAAAATCGTCTGTTGAGCAAGATCCGATGGCAGCCGGCTGATCATCAAACGTCTACGTCGCACCATACGGCCGCATGATCCGACGCGGCATGGTAACTCGTGGTCATTTCCGGGTAGACCTCCCACAGCGGCTTCTTGTTGCGGCCCCAGACGCCCCTCCGCCAATAGCCGCCTTGCTGCACCCGCGCATAGAGTGCCGGTGACAGCAGGATATAGTCGATCTTGTCGCGGTCGGCGCCATTTTGGTAGGTGCCAGGATGACCATCGTCCATGAATGATGGATGCTGGGCGATGTCCTGCAGGTCACTCGACCGGATCAACGGGCTCAGCGGCTGACTGTCAGGCGTATCGTTGAGATCGCCAATCACGGCAATATAGGTCGCGCCCTCCTTCTTCAACCGCTCGTAGATAACGCGCGTTTCCTCTGCCTGCCGCCATCGGCGCGCATCCGAGCCGTCCTTGGTGCCATAGCCTTTGCTCTTGTAGTGATTGACCAGCACCCAGATAACCGCACCCGACGGCGCCCAGATCGAGAACTCTGGGCAATCACGGCTGAAGATCCGGCCACCGCGATCATCGACGTCATCGACGTGGCTGCGCATCCAACCAATCTGGTAATTGTTGCGTGCCATGATGCCGACGTCGATGCCGCGATCGTCGTTGCCATCGATGAGCATCACCTGGCCGTAGGGCGGTGCCGAGACCGATGGCAACAGCACGTTGGAGAACTGCATCAACGCCTTGCGGTCTTCGCACTCGATAATGCCGATGACGTCCGCGTTGAGGTCGCGGACCACCTGCGCTGTGTTACGGGTGGCGGCTTCGTTGATGAGTTCGGTTTTGAGCTCCAGCCAACCAACCCAGTCGCCGCGTCCATTGGCCTTGATCTTGGTGCCGCCCAACATCGTGTAGGTGACGAACTGTCCGCGAGATTCGCGTAGCACCACAAACTTGCTGTCGTTCTTCTTATCGATCCCCAACGCTTTGAGGATGGCGAGCATTCGCGCCTTCATCGTATCGGAGTAGACAGCCTCCTCGAACAACAGATTGAGTTCTGCGTACATCTCGAGAATTTTTCTACCATCGGCCCACGAGTCGAGGTTGAGGGCTTTGGCGCGCGAAAACAAGTTCTCGACGTTATAGCTCGCGATCCGCATCCC
>JANNRP010000128.1:0-1647 GCA_031401535.1 Hyphomicrobiaceae bacterium
GTCACTTCATCGCACAACAGAACATCAGGGTTGGCCGCGAGCGCGCGGGCCAGATTGACACGCTGCTTCTGTCCGCCCGACAAGTCGCTCGGCCGACGCTGCAAGACACTTACGGATAATTGCGTCAGGTCGAGCAGTTCACGCACGCGCTTGGCTCGTGCCGTGCCGTCAAGATCAAAGTAGAACTTCAGCGGCCGCCCGATGATGTCTTCGACAGACACCCTTGGATTGAGCGCGGTATCTGCCATCTGGAACACAATCTGGATTCGGCGCAATTCATCTTTCGATCGCTGTTTCAACGCAGGTGACAGCACCTCTCCGCGCAATTGCACCGAGCCTCGTGCAAGCGGCGTCAATCCGGCAATCACGCGCGCCAGTGTCGACTTGCCGCTGCCGGACTCACCAATAATGCCGAGCGCCCGGCCCGGTGCGAGAGCAAGATCAATATCGCGCAACACTGGAATTTTGGGATTACCTTCAATATCGGTACCGCCGTATCCGGCTGTGAGGCCCGACACCCGCAGCAACGGTGGCGCATTTATCGGTTCCACCTGGATGAGCCGCACGACAGGTTCGGCCGCGGCAATCAGGCTCGCTGTGTAGGCATTTACAGGCTTGGAAATCAGCGAGGCTGTCTCACCGATCTCTTGCACGCTGCCATGACGGAGCACGGTAATGCCATCGGCGATCTGAGCGATCACCGCAAGATCATGCGTCACATAAATACCGGTTGTGTTGCGGTCGCGTATTGCTGCCTTGAAGGCATTGAGCACTTCGATCTGTGTGGTGACGTCGAGCGCGGTCGTCGGTTCGTCGAAAATGACGACTTCCGGGTCGGTGATCAACGCCATGGCCGCCATCAGTCGTTGCAACTGGCCACCCGAGACTTGGTGGGGATATCTCGCGCCGATCGATTCCGGATTGGGAACGGCCAATGCCCGGAACAGCTCGATGGCTTTTTTTTGCGCTTCTTCTTGCGTAGCCGTTCCATGAATCAGCGCGCTCTCGATGACCTGGGTCATGATCGTGCGCGACGGGTTGAACGAAGCAGCCGCACTCTGCGCGATGTAAGCGACGCGATGCCCGCGCAATGCTGCAAGGCCCGTCACACTCAAAGACCTAACGTCTGTTTCACCGATCTTGATTGATCCGCCGGAGATGCGGCAGCCAAACCGCGTATAGCCCATGATAGCAAGCGCAATCGTCGTCTTTCCAGACCCGGACTCGCCAATCAGGCCCATCACTTTGCCCTGCTCGACCGCGAAGCTGACACCCTTGACGATCTCAATATCCTGCCCATCTCCGCCACGGGCGGCAACCCTGAGATCATCGACTTGGACGAGCGCGCTCATCTCAATGCGCCCCATCTTTCCGGCCGCCGAACAATCCGTCGATCGTGAGATTGACCGCGATCGTCAGGCTGGCGATCGCCAGTGCCGGCGTGATCACCGCCGGTGCGCCGTAGGGCAGCCCGCCGATGTTCTCGCGCACCAGCGATCCCCAGTCCGCTTCCGGCGGCTGCACGCCGAGCCCCAGGAAGCTCAAGCTCGAGAGCAGCAGCACAACATAGATGAAACGCAGTCCGAAATCAGCCAGTACCGGACCCAGCATATTCGGCAGAATTTCGTACAGCATGATGTAAAGATT
>JANNRP010000129.1:0-41853 GCA_031401535.1 Hyphomicrobiaceae bacterium
TATGATGTTTTGGACAAGTATGGAGTGTCCCATGCGCGCCCTGCTGATTGCCTTCGCGCTGACAATCTCGGGTCTGAGTGCCATAGCTCAGACGGCAACGCTGCTGCCGCCCGTAACTGGACCACTTGAGCCACGTGTTGAGCCGCGGCGCAGTGACGACGGGATGTATCACCAGGCGTGGGAAGTGGCCTCGTTCCTCGATCTGCGTGAGGATTTCGCCGACGCCCAGGCCAAGGGGCGGCGATTTGCCATCATTTTCGAACAGCGCGGCTGCGTCTACTGCACGAAGATGCATAAAGAGGTTCTGTCGCAGCGCTACATCAACGACTACGTGCGGGAGAATTTCAACATCGTGCAGCTTGATCTGTTTGGTGCGCGCGAAGTCACGGACTTCGATGGCAAGAAGTTGAGCGAGAGCAAACTCGCCGAGCGCTGGAATGTCATGTTCACGCCGACGGTCGTGTTTTTCAAGGACGACCCGTTGACGCTCAAGGGCCACCAGTGGGGGCAATCGCTGGAGGTGACCCGCATGAGTTTAGGCTTCGGGGCGGCGACGTTTTACGATCTGTTCGTCTGGGTGCGCGCCAAGATTTACGAGACGGACCGCAACTTTCAGCGCTTTCACGTTGGCCGCATGGCCGAGCGCGGCAAATCTGGCGTGGCTGAGTAGCAGCCACGAGGCTGTTGCTAGATCGTGCGGCGTGCTATTGGGCTGCCGGAACAAGCCACGGATATCATGCCATGAATACGAAAACGCCGACCGCCGAGAGCATTGCAGCCGACGCCTGCGGTTGTGGTCATGATCACAGTCATGATCATGGGCACCACCATGGGCATCATCACGCGGCCCCCGTCGAAACGTTCGTGCGTGCCACGCCGAAGGTTGGCCGCAATGACGCGTGCCCTTGTGGTTCGGGCAAAAAGCATAAGAAGTGCTGTCTCGAAGCGCGAGCGTGATCAGGGGTTTAACCGCCAGATCGTGAAGTTGAGCGCGCCAGCGAACGTCACCCAGGCTAGATAGGGCAGAAACAGCAGGCTCGCGGTCTGGCTCAGCGGCCAAGCCAGAACGATAAAGGCTGCGATCGCCAGCCACAGCGCCGCAACATCGAGCATTGCGCCGCCGATTTGATGCTGACCGAACATCAGCCACGACCAGGCCGCATTGAAACCGAGTTGAACGCACCAAACCGCCAACGCCGCGCTCCACCCGCCGCGTTCCCACACCAACCAGCCGGCAATCGCGATCAATACATAGAGCACAAGCCAGGCCGGTCCAAACAACCAACCGGGCGGGGTCCACCAAGGCTTGGCGAGTGCCAGATACCAGGAGCCGGGGCGAAAATATGCCCCAGTGGCAGACATGAGCGCCACGGCCAGAATGAACGGTACGAGCGTCAGGTAACGCATAAGGCCTCGATCTCACTCGTCAGTCTCGCTCAGATGTGGTGGCAGCGGGTCAAGCGGTGCCGGGCAGAAAGACACAGCGTAGCCGATATCGGCCGCTCTGTGTTCGCAGAATGCAGATATGCGCATCGCCATCCAGCGACGGGCGCTTTTCCATCGACTCGGGCACGAAGATCCGCGTTTCGCCTGTGATCATGTACATGCCGCCCGTCACGTATTCGATCCGGTCGACTTTCATGCAGTCCTGATCGCTGCAGCAGTAATGGGGGTACCAGGAATGCGCGCGCGCACCGGCTAAATCGCCCTGCCAGGGAATTGCGCTAACGACCAGAAGTGACGCCGCTGCAATCACGAAATTGGCAAAGCGTCGCCTGTTGCTCATGGATGAACCTCACACCGTAGAGCCTAAAGCAGCGCTGGCTACCTGCACAGACTTGCTGTGCATACACCGGCACTGCGCGACATTCGGCCGGTCACACAATCGAGTGCTCAGTTCGTCACGAGTTGCTGAGCGCCGTTGCCGTTCGCGGCGGTTGTCGCCGGAGTCACCTGCGGCTTTGCGACAATGCCAAGCCGCTCCTCGGCGCTGGCCAGGATCTGGCCCAGCAACTCCGAATAGCGGATGCCGGCAAAACCCGCCATGATGTTGAGCTTGCCATCCCAGCACCAGCCTGGATTCGGATTGACTTCGAGCAGCTTGACCTCGCCGTTGGCGTCGGCACGGAAATCGAACCGCGCGTATTCTCGGCAACCGAGACGCTCGAACAGGCGCGCCGAATGCTCGATCATCTGGGCTTGGATGTGATCGGGCAAGTGCGCCTCGTGATATTTGATCTGTGTCCAATAGGGACTATCCGGCTCCCACTTCGATTCGTAGCCGAGGATCTTCGGCAGTTTGGGGTCGAGCTTGGAGAAATCGACCTCCAGTATCGGCAACGCCCGGAGGCCCTGGTCGGGATTGCCGATCAGGCTGACCGAGTATTCCGCGCCGGGAAGATATTCCTGCACCAGCACCGGCCGACGCGGGAACTCCGTGCGCAGCCGCTCCAGATAGTCGAGCAGCCCGCTCTTGTTGTGGACCACAGCGTCCTTGGTGATGCCCTGCGAACTATCCCCATAGTTCGGCTTCAGGATCGCCGGGAACACCGACGGCAGCGTCGCACCCTGATCACCGGGCCTGACATATGTTTCGAGCGGCACTGGCACATCGAGCGAAGCCGCGACCGCGCGCACGAGCCCCTTGTCGTAACACGCCGCAAGGGCTGGAGCCGCCGCACCGGTATATGGAATGCCCAACACGTCCAGCAGCGCCGGAACGTGCAGTTCCTTGAACGGGTCGTTGTTCCAGCCCTCGTCGCAGAAGTTGAGCACGAGATCGGTACGAAGGTTGCCGAGGTCACGCTCGAGCGTGGCATGATTGTCGAGGAAGCGGAATTTGTAGTTCGGCAACTCCGACAAGGCATCCGTGAGACGGCGTACGGTATCGAGATCTTCCGGGTTGAAAGTGCCGCCACGCTTGACCTGATCGGGCAAGCGCGGGTCGCCCATCAGCACGGTGACGTCGAGTTTCTGAACCTTGCCGCGGACCTTGCGGGCGGGCAGGTTGGGCGCGTCTGCGGTCAACAGGATGCGCCGCGCCATCATGCCTAGGTCCTGGTCGCGGTCCGACTGGGCTTCGGCGATGCCGTGGTGGCGGACGTTGCGGAAGCCGCACTTTTCCAAAAGCCGGGTGATGCCGTCCTTGGTGTAGAGGCGCTCGGCATAGAATTGGTCGGCGATCACGCCGCTCTCGTCGTGGACGATGACTTCGCGGCTGATCAACCGGTCACCATCCTGGCTGAGCGAGCGCTCGCGGCAGACGAAATGGTGCTCATCGATCCATTCCCAGGAGCGGCGATCGAAGTGCTCGGTCATGTGCGCGCCATCGGTGATGTCGAGCACGATCTGGCCGGTCGGGCGCAGGATCTTGCCGACCATCGTCAGCACCTTCTCGTCATCCTTCTTATTGGAGAAGTAACCGAACGAATTGCCCATGATGGCGACGCAATCGAACGTGCTTTCAGGCAATCGCGGATTTCGCGCGTCGCCTTCCTTGAACAGCACCTGCAGCCCCGCTGCCTGGGCGCGCTTCTTCGCCAGCCGGATCAGGTAGCGCGAACGGTCGACGCCGTGTACGTTCTTGAACCCGCGCTGGGCAAGCTCGATGCAATGGCGGCCTTGGCCGCAGCACAGATCGAGAATAGTGCTATGCGGCTGGATCGGCGCCGCCGCCATGATGAAATCGACCTCGCGACGGGTATTTTCGTTGTTCTCCACCACATCGCCGTCGGTCTTGACGTACAATGCATTGAACAGCTTGCGCCACCATTCGGCTGGCAGATGCGCTTCAAGGTCGCCAACGGGACCAAGGCAGGAACGCACTGGCTGACGTTTTGGCTTTTTCGCCTTAGGCGCGGTTGCCATGATGGACGAAAGTCCTCCCCGAAAAGGTTGCACATGGCTGCTAGCCGGATTGGCCAGCTCGCCACGCACGGCCGCGATCCTTAGCTGCCTGCATGGTCATTGCAAGCAACAAGTTGGGGATAACTTTGGCAGATACAACGGCTCGCGAAAAATTCTGTTCGTGAGCGGCTTTCACTCATCACAGGGCGCGTTCGAGCGCCGCGATAAAGAAGCCATCCGTACCATGACGTAAAGGCGTCAAGAGAAGTGCGCCAGTGCCGCCGTCGGCGGAAACGGGTGGCGCGGTGCCGAATGCCTGTTGCCAGACATCCGCAAAGGGTAAGAGCCGGAACTCCGGCGCCATTTCCAGGAACGCGGCCACTTGATCGTCGTTTTCCTCGGGCAGCAGCGAGCAGGTAATGTAGATCAAGCGCCCGCCGGGCTTCACGAGGCCGCGCGCTAGCGCCAGCACCGTGCGTTGATCGGCAAGGCGCGTGTCCAGGTTGGCTGGCGTCACGCGCCATTTGGCATCCGGTCGTCGCCGCCACGTACCGGTGCCGGTGCAAGGGGCATCGATCATCACGCGATCGAACCGTGGCCCGAGCGCTTCGACAGCAGTCACATCGCCGGCATTCATCACCTGTGCGTTGCGCACACCGGCGCGTTTCAAACGTTCAAAGATCGGGCGGAGTTGGCCACGATCGGAGTCATAAGCGTAGATCTGCCCAGTGTTTTGCATGGCAGCCGCCATCGCCAGTGTCTTACCGCCGGCGCCTGCACATAAATCCATCACCTGCAGGCGTGGGCCGGCCGTGCTGAGTGCGGCAGCGATTTGACTGCCTTCGTCCTGCACTTCAAACCAGCCCTTGCCGTGGGCAGCATCGGCTTCGACGTTGGGTGTTCGACCCGGACCGTCGGGGGCTGCCAAGCGCACCCCAAGCGGAGCAAGCACCGTTTCGGTGGCGTTGAACTGTGCCAGCGCCTTAAGGACTTTTTCGCGCGTCGCCTTCATCGAATTGACGCGCAGGTCGACGGGCGCGCGGCGGGCGAGGGCTTGCCCCTCTGCAACGGCGCGTTCGCCAAAGGTGCGGGTAAACGACGGCAACAACCATTCGGGGATGTCGCCTCGCACATGAGGGGCGGTCATTTCATCGAGAGTGCGGGTGAGGCCCTGGCATTCCGCTTCATCCAGCGGCGCTAATGCATGGGAACTGCCGTCGGCGCCGGTAATGATCGCCTCCGGTGACAGCCCAAGTGCCCGTCCGCTTGCGGCGAGCACCAGTGCGCGTGACGTATCGGCGCCCATCTGCGCCGCTAGTGATGACCGGCGGCGCAGCACATCGTAGACGACATTGCCGATTGCTGCCCGGTCGCCTGAACCAGCAAACCGATGCGCCTTGCCCCAATCGGAGAGTGCGGACGTAACCGGGCGATGGCGCTGCAACACGTCGTCGACGACGGCGACGGCGCCAGCAATGCGTGCGGCGGGGGTCATGTTACAGGATCGGTCCGACGGCGCGCACGACGATTGTGATCCACATCGCGAGCACGGCGATCACGCCGACAAGGTAGAACGACGCCCGCTGCATCACGATATTGCCGCCAAGATGGATCGCGGCGTGGCCGATGCGCGTGATTACGTACACCCAGGCAAGGCTAAGCATCCAAATGTCGATCGATTTGGTGATCAACGCGAATGCAGCAGCCGCAAAGAACAAGACCGGCGTCTCGAATTGGTTCTTGAAGTTGTTCGACGCCTTGGTCGCGTCGGCGGGCCATGCGTCCTGCCCGAGCGCAATGTCGTTCATGGTCGTTTGCTTCGATGCCAACGCTGCACGGCGGCGGCTTCCCATAACAAACATGACGCAAATAGTAAGCAGCACCTGGACAAATACCGGCAGAATGATGAGGTTTTGGTTCATTGGATTTTATTCTAACCGTTTCCTGGGTAGTTCGGGCTTTCGCGCGTGATTGCGATCGAGTGCGAGTGGCTTTCGCGCATGGCGGCTGGCGAAATTCGAATGAATTTCGCGCGTGCCTTCAGTTCGTCGAGGTCGGCGGCGCCCAGGTAGCCCATGCCGGCGCGCAGACCGCCCACCAGTTGGTGAATCACATTGGCGACCGGTCCCTTGTACGGCACCTGTCCCTCGACGCCTTCTGGCACGAGCTTGAGCGTGTCCTTCACCTCCTGCTGGAAGTAGCGGTCAGCCGAGCCGCGCGCCATGGCGCCGACCGAACCCATGCCCCGATAGGTCTTATAGGTGCGGCCCTGGAACAGATAGGTTTCGCCCGGGCTCTCGTCGGTGCCAGCCAACAGTGAGCCGATCATGACGCAGTCGGCGCCAGCAGCCAACGCCTTGGTTACATCGCCTGAGAACTTGACACCACCATCGGCAATGATCGGGATGCCGTCGGCGCGGGCTGCCGCCACACAATCGAGAATCGCGGTCAACTGCGGTACGCCAACGCCGGCCACGATGCGCGTTGTGCAGATCGAGCCCGGCCCGATGCCGACTTTGATCGCATCGGCTCCGGCATCGATCAGGGCACGTGTGGCAGCTCCGGTGGCGACGTTGCCAGCCATTACTTGCGTCACGTTCGAGAGCTTTTTGATGCGCGTGACAATCTCCAAAACTTTTGAAGAGTGGCCATGTGCGGTGTCGACCACGATCAGGTCACAACCAGCTGCGATCAAACGCTCGGCGCGCTCAAGCCCATCTTCGCCGACGCTCGTCGCGGCAGCCGCGCGCAGACGTCCTTGCTCGTCCTTGCTGGCGTTGGGGAAGTTTTGGGCCTTTTCAATGTCCTTGACGGTGATCAGGCCAACACAGCGATAGTCTTCATCGACCACCAGCAGTTTTTCGATGCGGTGCTGGTGCAAGAGCTTCATCGCCTCGGCACGATCGACGCCGGTCTTGACCGTGATCAACTTGTCCTTGGTCATCAACTCGCTGACCGGCGTCTGCGGATTGCGGGCAAAACGGACGTCGCGATTGGTTAGAATGCCAACCAGCTTGCCGCCGCGGTCCCGGCCTTTGGCTGGCTCCACCACCGGCACGCCCGATATGCTGTGCGCTTTCATCAATTCGAGAGCGTCATGCAGGGTCGCCGTCGGTGCGATCGTCACCGGGTTAACGACCATGCCGCTTTCGAACTTCTTGACGCGTTCGACTTCCTTGGCCTGCTGCTCCGGCGTCAGGTTGCGGTGGATGACGCCCAGCCCGCCGACCTGTGCCATGGCTATGGCGAGGCGGCCTTCGGTTACCGTGTCCATCGCCGACGACAGCACAGGAATGTTGAGGCTGATCTGCTTGGTGACGCGGGACGCGACCGAAACCTGACCCGGCATGACGTCTGATGCCTGGGGGATCAGCAAGACATCGTCGAATGTCAATCCGACCTGTGGTGCGAAGTCTGGCGCTGCAAAGCTGGATCTGGTGTTGGAAATGGGATTGGAGGGCGCAGCGGCCATGGCGAGGCTCCTCGGACGGGTTGAAACCGACAGTGGCGCCGATGGCGGATAAGAGCTCCGTCACGTCCACGACAACACGACAAGACGATTTCGACACGCACGTAGCACGCGCACGCGGCAACGGGAAGCGGGCTCGTGAAAGAGGTCGCAGTTGGATCAAGTGCCGCTGTGCTCTGCAGCACTGAACCTTGCAGCCAGCCGATGCGACAAATGCTCAGGAACAAGCCCTTAGCCTTCGTCGCGGGACCCGAGTGTCATGTGGATCATCAAAACCGGCTGTCTGACCATGGCACTGCTGCTGCTCGGGACCGGTACCGCGACCCGGCCCGTCGAATCAGCCGAACAGCGGTTCGCCCGGAGCAGCGCGCAAATCGTGATCGCCAGTGTTCAAGCCGGGTCCAGCGAATGTTGACCTACTTGCAGATACGCATCAGGCCATCGCGGCCATGGCGTGCAAGGTCCATGTGAAAATGATCCCGGTGCATGGCGTCGGCCTCGGGCCCGAGCACGGTGGTGAACTCGCCGCAGGCACCACGATGCACTGCACGCAGGAAGCCACGTTCGCGCACATCGCCGTACCAGCCCGACTTGACGTTAACCTTGCGGCCATCGGCGAGCCAGAACTCGGACACGTCGAGAGCGTTGGCGTGGCCATGCTCGGAGAGTTTGCCACCCGAGACATGATTGATTGCCCGGCACGAATAGCTGGCGGCGACCTTCACTTCGACGATCGGCGAGCCGAGATGGGCGCGCGCGGCCGGCTCGACGTGCATCTGCACCCAGCGTTCCACGGCTGGCACCATCGGGCAGCGCAGCGTTGCCGTCGGTCGCAACGTGACGCGGCCGCTACCGGCAGCCGACATCTCAAACGGACGTTGTGCGCCGCAGACACTGGGGCCGCCGAGCGCCGACCGGCTTTGGATGAAGGAGGATTCGCGAATTGATCCGGAGGTCAGGCAGGCCTGTTCCTCATCGGCGCGCCAGGGCTCGTGCTTGGCGACAAAGTTCGGCTGGGCGCTACAGCCCCAGACCAGGAGGGCAGCGCCGACCAGAGAAACGCCTACACGTACGCGACTGATGACCATGACGGGGACGAGGATTGCGCAAACTCGGTTAAGGGCGCGTTAACCGAACGCTGCCGACCGAGGGATCATGCGAGATATTTACGGCACCAATCAGTGCCGGTTTGCGGCGCTATTCGGGCGTTACTGACGCGTGCCGTCGTCAAAATAGCGTTGCCACATGCGCTCGCCGACTAGGCAGTCGATCGCGGGGCGTGACGGTTGACCCGGTGTGGCGGGCGGGGGCAGCACGAATTGAGCCGGAACGATACCCGGCGGCGGCGCATCACCAGCAATTTCGAGCAGCAGTTTCTGGCGGGTGGCGGTCGCGAATTCTCTCCGCTCTCGGATCGGGATCATAAAAGCGCCGGGCCCACCAATGACGCATTGGGTGTAGTAATCGTCGAGATAGTCGATGTCGAACTGGCTGATACCGCCCGCCGGAGACTTCAGCACGATTGGCAGGCCGTTGATGACGATGCCACGGCTGATCAACTCGTCGCGCACCGGACCGATCGGCGGGCCTGAGTTGTTGGGTCCATCGCCCGACACGTCGATGACGCGGCGCAGGCCGACGAACCCGCCTTTGCCGAATTGCTCACCTGAGATCTTCAAGGCGCCGGTAATTGATGTCCGGCGGTAGCGTGAGATGGGGGCGGCTGCCAGCACGGTTGCGACAACTTCCGCAGACGCTGCATCCTCAATGATCGTCCAGGGCAACACGGTCTGCTGCACCGTCCATCCTGCCCATTCGATATAGGTGATGGCAATGCGGCCATGTTGCCCCGACTGAATCGCCTTGAGCACGGCTGGATCGCGCAACGCTGCAATATAGCCGTCACGCTGCAGACGCTGCTCGTCGAGGTCCATGGAGTAGGAGACGTCGACCGCAAGCACCAATTCCAGATCGACAGGCTGCTGTGCCGCGGTCGGCTGTGCATCAGCAAACAGCGCCACGATGACCGAAATCAGCAAAACCAACGCTGACCACCCGGCGCGCTCGCGTGCCATGCCATGCTTGAACCACCATCTGCCGTGTGCAGTTGCTGCCATGGCTGCAAGAGTGGCACGTAAGCATGAACCTGGCAAACGTGAGCGCCTCTAATTTTGATTCTGAGCACTGCAATTTTTGCAAATGCAGCAATCGAAAAAAGAGGTTTGTCCACATCATAAAATGGTAACAGCGCAAATTGCGAAGGACATCAATGTCTTCAACTGCTAGGGAGAGGTAGCTCGGAAGTTGTTGTAGTGCGTGTGGTGTGTTGAGTATTCGAGCTGAAGCTCCGGCAGGTCACTTGGCTATTCACAGCGGTGTATTGCGTCAGGTTCCGCAGTGGAGATGCGAGTAGATTTGCCGGAGCTTGTGCTTTTTGAGAGGTGCGCTTGCTTCCGGCCTGTCGCGACATAACCGTTTGTCATGACTGCATGCCCCAGCGGCGCACGGTGACAGCCTCGATATTCCGGAAAATCAGGTTCTCGACCAGCAGGCCGATCAGGATCACCGTGAACAAGCCGGCGAATACCGACGGGATTTCGAGCTGATTCTTCGCCTCGTAGATAAACCAACCAAGGCCGCCTTGGCCTGAGCTTGCACCGAACACCAGTTCGGCGGCAATTAATGTGCGCCACGCGAACGCCCAGCCGATCTTCAACCCGGTCAGAATGCTCGGAAACGCCGCAGGTATAAGGATCTGCAGAACAAACGGCATGCCGGTCAACCCGCAGTTGCGACCAACCATGCGCAGCGTATTGGAAACCGACTTGAAGCCCGAATGCGTATTGAGCGCCACGGCCCACAACACCGAATGCACCAGCACGAAGATGATGCTCTTGTCGCCGAGCCCAAACCAGATAAGCGTTAGAGGCAGCAGTGCGATTGCCGGCAGCGGATTGAACATTGACGTCAACGTCTCGAGCAGATCGTTGCCGAGGCGTGTCGTCATGGCGAGTGCGGTAAAGGCCAACGCCAAAGCCAGGCCTATGGCGTATCCCTGCAGCAACAAACGCAGCGAATTCAACCCTTTGCCAGGCAGCTCTCCCGACGCAATAGCGGTCCAGAAGGCTTCAAGTGTTGCGACAAATGTCGGCACCAGCAGCGAATTGTTGAGCTGGCGGGCATAAAGCTCCCAACCAGCCGCAAGCAGCAGCAGCAGCACCGTCTTGCGCAGCGCGCCATTGTTCCAGAGCCGCTCGATCACCGTCAACGGCTGCTCGACCACGCCGAAGTCCGTGGTCAGCCGGCCTTCGGTGCGAAGCTCCGGCCTCGGTTGCGGTATCGGTTTGATGATCATTGCAGTGTCAATCATGGGCCGGTGCTCCAGCCGAGGCGGTCGTCGCGTGTTCTACGGGGTCGGCAAACAACATGGCATGAATACTGTCGGACATTTTTTCGCCTGTGACAGGATCGTCGTGATCGATTCCGTCGCTGTTGAGTTCAGCTTTTACTTGGCCTGGATGCGGCGATAGCAGTAGAATACGACCGCCAACGCGGATGGCCTCGGGGATCGAATGCGTCACGAACAGCACCGTGAACCGGGTATCTTCCCAGAGCTGCAGCAACTCATCTTGCATTTTGCGCCGTGTCAGGGCGTCAAGCGCTGCGAAAGGCTCATCCATCAACAGAATGTCGGGTTCCATCGCCATGGCCCGGGCAATCGCGACGCGCTGCTTCATGCCGCCGGACAACGTGTGGGGATAGCTGTCGGCGAACTTTGCGAGGTTGACCTTGGCGATCGCGTCCATGGCTTTTTCTTCTGCCGCCTTGCCGCGCAAGGTGCCCGAAGCCTCAAGCGCGAACATCACGTTTTTTTTTACGGTCTTCCAGGGTAGCAGTTGATCGAATTCCTGGAACACCATCATGCGGTCGGGGCCGGGACGACGGATCGCCTTGCCCTTGAGCTTGATCGAGCCTTCTGTCGGGGTCATGTAGCCGCCGACGGCTTTCATCAGCGTTGATTTTCCGCAACCCGAAGGACCCAGCAGAACGAAACGCTCAGACGGCATTACATCGAACGATACGCGGTACGTGGCGGTGACGAGATGCTCCGTTGTCTTGTATTGTAGCGTAACACCACGGACTTCGAGCAGAGGAGTGAGGTGGGGCTGAGCGATGGGCTGCAAACTGGCCGTGTTCGTCAAGTTAGTGCGCCTCCGGAAACAGCAAATCCTTGATGCTCGTCGGCTTGTTCTTGAACTCACGGGTGCGCATCATAAAGTCCACCATGCGATCAATGGCGATGACTTTGGTTGTGAACTGGTTGCCTGGTTGATCCAGCAGCGCCATCAGTTCCTCAACGGGCGTCTTGTCCTTGGCGATCTTGATATACACTTCAGCTGCAGCCCGTTTGTCCTTGTTGACGAATGCCGTCGCTTCCTCGAGTGCGTCGCGGAAAGCCTTGAACAGCTTTGGATTGTCAGTTCGGAACTTCGACGTTGATGCGATGACGTTGAACGAGAATGGCCCGCCCATCGTGTCGTTGGCGCTCCAAAGACGCCGGATGCCCGGGGTTTTCTCCTGGCGCGCAAGAAATGGCAGCGTCGAATAGTTCGCCGTAACGTCTTTGTTGCCGGTGATCATCGCGATCGTCGCGTCAGGGTGCGCCATCGTTACGGTGATGGGGTCGAGTTTGCCGTGATTGCCTTTGCCGAATGCCTGCTCGGCCGCCATCTGCAGCAGAATGGCCTGTAATGAAATTTTGGCGGCGGGAACGGCGATGCGGTGTTTCTCGGTAAAATCGGCAATGGACTTGATGCTATCGTCGCGCACCATCATGACCAGCGGCAGCGCATTGAGACCTGCCACGCCCTTGACGTCGATCAGTCCTTTGCTGCGATCCCAAATCGTCAAAAGCCCCGGAATTCCAAGCGAGACGAAATCGACGTTACCTGAAATGAGCGCGTCATTCATGACGTCCGATGATCGGAACGTCGCCCATTCTACTGTGATTTCACCAAGCCCAGCGGCTGCTGCATATTTCTCGATCAGGCGCTGATCTTCCATGATCATGTATTGCACATAGCCAAGACCGAACTGCTTGGCCGCACGAACGACTTTTGCTTCGGCGCCGACCGGCGCAGAACCCAGGTTTAGAAAAGCAAATGCCGCACATGCAATTGCAAGTGCTCGCACCGCGATTGCAGTTGAGATCCCAGCCATGGCGCCCTCCGCGAAGCCTTGTTGAATTGGCCTCATTGCCGCCAAGTGTCGCTGGCGAGGCGGGCTGCGTCAACGCCTTGTTCGGTAGTGCATCGCGCCGCCCGACGCATGGCAAAGGTTCAGCGCAGGATAAGAAGTGCGCCGAGGCCGACGCCACCGATCAAGATGCGCCACCAGCCGAACACGGCAAAACCATTGCGGCTGACATAGTCGAGCAGATAACGCACAACGATGACGCCGGATGCGAACGCAACGAGGAAGCCTATGGCAATATTGGTCACGTCGTCGGGGTTGAGGATCGACCAGTTCTTGTAGAGATCGTAGGCAAACGCTCCAGCCATGGTTGGCATGGCCAGAAAGAACGAGAATTCTGCCGCGGTGCGTTTGTCGGCACCCAGGAGCATGGCGCCGACAATCGATGAGCCCGAACGCGAAACGCCGGGCACCATGGCCAAGCATTGGAACAGGCCGATCTTCAATGCCATGAGTGGTGGAATGTCCATCACATCGTGTTGGCGGGTCTCGAATTTCATTCGATCGACCACCAGCAAAATGATCCCGCCGACGATTAGCGCCACGCAGATCAGCATCGGGCTTTCGAACAGCACTGACTTGATGAAGTTGTGCAGGGTGGCGCCAATCACGGCTGCCGGCAGAAATGCTGCAAGTACCGATAGCACAAAGCGTTGCGTTCGGGCGTCGCGCGGAAGGTTGATCAAGATATTGAGCAGCTTACCAAAATATACGGTTAGAATTGCCAGAATAGCGCCCAGCTGAATCAGGACTTCAAACGAGCGACCTGACGAGGCAACGCCAAGAAAATACTCTGCGAGCAGCAGGTGTCCGGTTGATGACACGGGCAAGAACTCGGTCGCCCCTTCAAGGGCGCCAAGGAAGATCGCCTGCCAGCTTTGCATGCACAAAAGGCTCCCTGTCCGAGACGGCTTTCCGTTGATGCACCGAACTCGCAACAGAGATTCGCCAACCCTGATTGGTCGGACCTCAAAAGACGTCGCTTATCTGTTGAGTGCAAGCACAAGAGCACGCACCTGCCCGCCTTGCTCGCTGATATAGTTTGTGAACAGTCGATTGAGCTGGCTCGTCATCGAAAAGCCAAGGATTTGGGCGTCACGCACTTTGTAGGTTCCGTTGGTGCGGCCCAGCATGAAGGCGACGTCATAAGTCGAGCCGTCGCGCATGTGGATGGTGCTATCAACCATCAGGCCATATTTCGCAGCCCGCGAGCTCGGTTGGAATGTGACGTGACTGACAGGATATTTGTGCGCTTCGCTGGCGGCGTATTTGGCCATGAAGCGAACCATTCCGCTCAAATAGCTTGGCCGGTCTGCCGCGCCGAGTTGGTTGCCATAGTCGCCAATCGCCTGCCCGCCCATGTGTGGCAAGTCGGCATGGCGCAGAATCACTGACTGCAACATAACAGCTGAACGAGTTCGTGATGCGCCAATCAGTTCGCGCGCAACCTGATCCATGTAGCGGACGGCAGGATCGGCGTGTTGTGCGATGGCCGGTGAAGGGGCGATGGCTGCAATCCCAGCACTGACCAGCAACAGGCCAAGAAATGGTATGCGAAGCGCCGGGCGGCAGGTCCGCTTGATCCGGTTCAATAGCGCGCCCAACTTTGGGGCAGTCGTCGAACTCGTCATGGCCAATGGCTCCAAACTATGCAGGGTGCGCAACACCACGCGGGAGTGGTCAATAGTATCCATGTCCCAGCTTGAGAGCTGCTGCAACACGGACGCGATCAGATTTCAACACCAAGCGTTCATTTATGCTTCGTCGCGCATGCTTGCAGCAGCTTTATGGCCACATCGGGCAGCGCAGTGGCATTTTGTCGTATCCATGCGTGCGCCATCGATCGCCATAGCCGTGCAGGCAACTGGGGTGTTCAGGTGCTGGATCAAGCTGCTTGCAGATGCGGCGACGACAGTGTCACCACCGGCTTTCTGGTAGCTGATTGATAGATGGCGCGGGCATGAATTTCTGGCAGGCTGGTCAAGTCAGACCACACGTCGATGTTGCTTTGCGCGATGCGGTCAGCCATTTGCACCATGACCGATCTGTCGCGGAGGGGATGTACCAGGATCACTTCGTGCCGTGCGCCGGACAATGATGTGCGAATGTTGTGCGCGATACCGCTGTAGGTCGAGAGCGGCTCATGCCATTCCGTCCGACTGTTCCGACCAATCTCGACCACCGATACGGTCGAATTCGAGATGGTAATCGAGCGTTCGCGCACCGAGCGTTGCAGTACATGCCGGAGGGGCAGCGCGACAAACGCGATGCCGACCATCAGCGCCAGACTGAGTTGGATGGCGACGGCTGGCTGCTGGGCGGTTGTGATAAATGCTACTGGGTCGGTCGCAGCGATCGCGGCCAGCAGGCCAAATGGCGCCAGTAGAACAGCAGCGGCCGAGGTCACAAATAGTAGTTTGAAGACTTTCCGCGACCGGCACGTGGTCTGCACCAACGTCATCGGCAGAGTGGTTACAGGTCCAGCTGGGGTGATGCTGTTCACGGCGGCAATCGTCATCAGCACTCTCATGTGTTGGATGGGATCGGCGAACGATACGAGACTGTGGTTAGCGGTTCGTTAAGCATGGTGTCGGACTTCGCTCCACAAGGATCGGCGCGATAACGCTTGACACATAAACATATCTTTATATGCTACTGAAAGAGGAGTGGCCGTTGTCGATGACAGTCTTGCGGGCAGACGATGCAGTGGCAGCGCTGAAGGCGGCGGCAGAGCCGACGCGGCTGCGCATTCTTCTGCTGCTGTCAGCGGCCGAGCTCAACGTCAAGGACTTGACCCGCATCCTGGGGCAGAGTCAGCCGCGCATCAGTCGGCATTTGAAACTGCTTTTTGAGGCCGGTCTGATCGAGCGCAGCCGCGAAGGCAGCTGGGTCTACTTTCACTTAGGCGCCAGTGCGTTGGCACGCGCCCTGGTCGAACACATCGATCACGGCGACAGCATCGTCGCGCGGGACCGCGACCGGGCTGGCTCATTGAAGCTGGAACGCGAGAAGGCGGCGCAAGCGTATTTCGAGGTCCATGCCGCAGAATGGGATCAAATTCGGTCGCTGTACGTCGAGGAAGCCGAGGTCGAAGGCGCAATGTTGCTGGCCCTCGACGAACGCCGGTACGATATGTTCGTCGACTTGGGGACTGGCACGGGTCGGATTCTCGAGCTGTTTTCCGGGCGCTATGCGCGCGGTCTTGGCATCGATGTCAATCATGCGATGCTTGCTTATGCCCGCTCCAGGCTCGACCGTTCGCTCGGTGGGTCAGCTCACGTTCGCCACGGTGATCTCTATGATCTGTCTCTTGCTGACGGGGCGGCCGGTGCGGTTGTCATGCATCAGGTTCTCCACTTCCTGAGCGATCCTGCACGCGCGATCCGGGAGGCTGCCCGGGTGCTCGGTCCTGGTGGCGACCTGCTGATCGTTGATTTTGCCCCGCATGAGCTCGAGTTCCTGCGTGAGCGCTTTGCGCATGACCGGCTCGGCTTTTCGCGCGGCACCATTGAGCAGTGGGTCCGCGAGGCGGGACTGGAGCCGGTTCTGGCGCGCGATATGGCGTCACCTCCCCAGGGGCGCCACGACAAGCTCACGGTTTCGCTGTGGCTGGCGCGTCGGCCGGGAACAGCCGCCGTCAATCAGGTGCGATCGACACATAGTCGTCCCTTTGAGAATGTAAGGTAGGTCGTCATGGCATCCCCTCCGGCAGAGCGGCGTTCACGCCTCGTGGGTTCCGGCGAGATCGACGTCTCGTTCGAGTTTTTTCCACCCAAGAACCCGAAGATGGAAGACGCCTTGTGGGCGTCAGTCCGGCGGCTTGAGCCGCTGGCGCCGGAATTCGTGTCGGTTACCTACGGTGCGGGCGGTTCGACGCGCGAGCGCACCCATCAGACGGTGGCGAAGCTTGTCAGCGATAGCGCATTGCAGCCAGCGGCCCATCTGACCTGTGTCGGCGCCACGCGCGATGAGGTTGATGAGGTTGTGCGCGGCTATTGGGCAGCGGGTGTGCGCCACATTGTGGCCTTGCGCGGTGATCCGCAGGCCGGTGTCGGCGCGCGATACGAGCCGCACCCTGGCGGTTACGCCACCACCGCGGATCTGATCGGCGGCATCAAGAAGATTGGCGATTTCGAGATCTCAGTTGGCGGCTATCCGGAAAAGCATCCGGAGAGTGCGACGGTCGCGGCTGATATCGAGCATCTCAAGGCAAAGGTCGATGCTGGTGCCAGCCGCATCATCACGCAGTTTTTTTTCGACAATGCGCACTACCTGAAGTTTGTCGAAAAGGCACGGGCTGCCGGTATCTGGTGCCCGATCCATCCCGGCATTGTACCAATCCACAATTTCAAGCAGGTCTCGAGCTTCGGCTCGAAAACCGGCACCACGATGCCAGCCTGGCTCACCCGGCGGTTCGTGGGGCTGGATGATGATCCAGCCACGACCCAGCTGGTTGCCGCAGCGGTCGCCGCCGAGCAGGTCATGGACCTTGTCGATCAGGGCATCCGGCACGTGCATTTCTACACGCTCAACCGGGCGGACCTCGTTTACGCGATCTGCCATCTGTTGGGTTTGCGGCCACGCGTTCAGGCGCATAAGAAAGCGATCAACGCATGAGCCGGGCGCGCACGAACAAGGCTCTGAACCAGGCTGCCGCTGAGCGCATCTTGATCATTGATGGCGCCATGGGCACCATGATCCAGCGGCACAAGTTGGATGAAGCTGGTTATCGCGGCAAACGCTTCAAGGATTGGAGCCGAGATGTGCAAGGCAACAACGACCTGCTCGTGCTGACGCAGCCAGCGATCATCCAGCAAATCCACGAGGATTACCTTGCGGCCGGCGCCGATCTGATCGAAACCAACACGTTCAATGCGCAACGCATTTCCATGGCCGACTACGGCATGGAGGAGTTGTCGTTCGAAATCAACGTGGCGGCGGCAAGGCTGGCGCGCCGCGCTGTCGATAAATGGAACAAGAAGACGCCTGACAAACAGCGGTTCGTCGTCGGCGCCATTGGCCCGACCAACCGCACAGCATCGATCTCGCCAGACGTCAACGACCCCGGGTACCGCAACACCTCGTTCGATGAGTTGCGCGGGGTCTACAAGGAACAGACGCGCGGATTGATCGAGGGTGGCTCGGACATAATCATGATCGAGACCATCTTCGACACTTTGAATGCCAAGGCTGCTGGTTTTGCCGTGCTCGAAGCCTACGACGAGTTGGGGGTCGAGTTGCCGTTGATGATTTCTGGCACGATAACCGACCGATCGGGTCGGACGCTGTCGGGGCAGACCACGGAAGCGTTCTGGTATTCGATGCGGCACCTGAAGCCCTGGGCGATCGGCCTCAATTGCGCGTTGGGTGCGGAAGCGATGCGGCCGTATCTCGCCGAGCTGTCCCGCGTCGCCGATACGCTGGTCTCGGCCTATCCGAACGCCGGGTTGCCGAATGCCATGGGCGAGTATGACGAGACCCCGCATGAAATGGCGTGCCTGATCGAACCGTGGGCAAAGGACGGTCTGGTCAACATCGTCGGCGGCTGCTGTGGCTCGACACCCGATCACATTCAGCATGTGCGCGAGCACGTGGAGAAGTACGCACCGCGCCAACTCCCCATGATTGAGCAGAAGATGCGGTTGTCCGGGCTCGAGCCGTTCGTGGCGGGGTGAATGGATTGGCAGACGAAGAAGTCGCACAAAGGGTGGTCGATATGATCTGCGCTGAGACTGGCATTGCAAAATCGAGACTGTGCCCCGCTGCGGATCTATGGGACCTCGGAATCGACGGTGTCGATGCAGAGCAGCTGTTCTCTCGATTTGCGCGGCAGTTCGAAGTCGATCTTTGCGCCTTTCAATTCGATCGCCGCTTTGGACCTGAAGCACCGGCCAATCCTTTGGCGTTGGTGTCTCCGGCGTGCGCCGGTTACGATCGGCGATCTCGTCGAAGCAGCCAAAGCGAAGGCGTGGTTGAAGAGATATGGCGATGAGCATGGCGATAGGAGCTTCACCAATGGATAAAGCAATCGATGTGCCTGAAGATCTCATCCGCGATGCGATGGAAGTGACTGGATCAAGCGACGAGCGCGAAGCGATTCAGCGCGCCGTGCGGGAGTACGTGAGCGAGCATCGCAAAAGCCGCAGCGCCATTCGCGGAATGCTCGAGCTGGCCGGGACCAACCCAATCAGGGACGACTACGACTACAAGGCGGTTCGCGCAGGTGATTGCGATGAAGATCGTCGTTGATACATCGCTTTGGATCGACATGCTGCGCGACCCGAGCGGCAAAGTGGCTGCCTTCATCGCCGCTGAGGCGCGCGGCAGCGCCGTGATCATGCTACCGCCGATCCGTCTCGAACTACTGCAAGGGTGTAAGGGCGAGGCCGAATGGAATTCGATGGTGGCGCGCGTAGACGCGTTCGAACTTGTGGCGATGACCGAGACGGTATGGGATGAAGCCGCCCGATTGTATTTCGATCTTCGACAGACAGGAAAGACAGTTCGCAGCGCGCTCGATTGCTGCATCGCACAAATCTGCATCGGGGAGCAGGCCTTGTTGCTCCACAACGACCGCGACTTCGAAGTAATCGCGGCATTGCGACCGCTCAATCATCGCCGTTTCGACCTTGGACCGAAGTCATGACCACCACAAGCGCAGCACAATCGTTCATCAACGTCGGTGAGCGCACCAACGTCACCGGCTCGGCGAAATTTCGCAAGCTGATCGAGGCCAACGATTATCAGGCAGCGCTTGCCGTCGCGCGCCAGCAGGTCGAGGCCGGCGCCCAGATCATCGACGTCAACATGGACGAAGGCCTGCTCGACAGCGAGAAGGCGATGACGACGTTCCTCAACATGATCGCGTCGGAGCCCGATATCAGCCGTGTGCCGGTGATGATCGACAGCTCGAAATGGACCGTCATCGAGGCCGGCCTGAAGTGCGTGCAGGGCAAGGCGATCGTCAACTCGATCTCGATGAAGGAGGGCGAGGCGCAGTTCCTGGAACAGGCCCGCAAGGTCCGCCGCTATGGTGCCGCCGTCGTCGTCATGGCGTTCGATGAAGTGGGACAGGCCGACACCATCGAGCGCAAGGTCTCGATCTGCAGCCGCGCCTACAAGCTGCTCACCGAACAGATCGGTTTTCCACCCGAAGATATCATCTTCGATCCGAACATCTTTGCGGTCGCCACCGGCATCGAGGAGCACAACGGTTACGGCATCGCGTTCATCGAGGCGACACGGCAGATCAAGGAGCTGATGCCGCTGGTGCATATCTCCGGCGGTGTTTCCAACCTGTCGTTCTCGTTCCGCGGCAACGAGCCCGTGCGCGAGGCCATGCACTCGGTGTTCCTCTACCACGCCATCAAGGCCGGCATGGACATGGGCATCGTCAATGCCGGGCAACTTGCCGTCTATGACGACATCCCAGTCAATCTAAGGGACTTGTGCGAGGACGTGATCCTCAATCGCCGCGCCGATGGCACGGACCGCCTGCTGGAGGCTGCCGAGCAATTCAAGGGCGCAGGCGCGAAGAAGACCGAAAAGGATCTCAAGTGGCGAGAGGCTGCGGTCGAGGCGCGGCTCAGCCACGCCCTCATTCACGGCATTACCGATTTCATCGAGGAAGACACCGAAGCGGCGCGCATACAAGTCGATAAACCGCTGCACGTCATCGAAGGCCCGTTGATGGCGGGTATGAACGTCGTCGGTGATCTGTTCGGCCAGGGCAAGATGTTCCTGCCGCAGGTCGTCAAGTCGGCGCGCGTGATGAAGCAGGCCGTCGCCTATCTGCAGCCATTCCTGGAGGCCGAGAAAATCGCGTCGGGTCTCGCGTCAAAGCCTGCCGCTGGCAAGGTCATCATGGCGACGGTGAAGGGGGATGTGCACGACATCGGCAAGAACATCGTCGGCGTCGTGCTCCAGTGCAACAATTACGAGGTGATCGATCTCGGCGTCATGGTGCCTGCAGCCAAGATCCTGGAGGCGGCCAAGCGCGAGCAGGCTGATATCATTGGACTATCGGGATTGATCACGCCGTCGCTCGACGAGATGTGCTTTGTGGCCGCCGAGATGGAACGTCAGGGCTTCAACGTGCCGTTGCTCATCGGCGGCGCCACCACGAGCCGCGTCCATACGGCCGTGAAGATATCGCCCAACTATACCAAGGGCCAGACCATCTACGTGACGGATGCCAGCCGCGCTGTCGGTGTCGTGTCGAAGTTGCTTTCGGACACCGACAAGGCCGCTTATGTCGCCGACATCAAGGCCGAATACGTCAAAACCCGCGAAGGCTATCTGCGTGGCGAAGCCAACAAGACGCGGCTTCCCCTTGCGGCGGCCCGTGCCAACCGGATGAAGATCGACTGGACCGGCTATACGCCGCCAAGGCCGACGTTCACCGGCACGCGCACGTTCAAGAACTTCAGCCTTGCCGAACTGGTTCCGTACATTGATTGGTCGCCGTTCTTTTCGACCTGGGAGTTGGCCGGCCGTTACCCGGCGATCCTCAACGACAACAAGGTGGGCGTGGAAGCCAAGAAGCTGTTCGCCGATGCGCAGGACATTCTGAAGCGCATGGTCAAAGAGAAATGGTTGACGGCGAATGGTGTCGTCGGGTTCTGGCCGGCCAATAGCAGCGGCGACGACATCAAACTGTTTGCGGACGACACACGCAAGTCCGAGTTGACGACGTTGCACACGCTGCGCCAACAGATCGCGCGCGACAATCGCGGTCCAAGTGGGAAAATCCGGGCCCATACGGCTTTGGCCGATTTCGTCGCTCCCGTCGATAGCCGGCTACCTGATTACGTCGGGGGATTTGCCGTGACGACCGGCATCGGCGAAGAAGCCGCGCTTGAACGTCACTTCAAGATCACCGACGACTACGGGCGGATCATGATGAAGGCGCTGGCCGACCGGTTGGCTGAGGCTTTCGCCGAGCGCATGCACGCGATCGTTCGCACCGAGCTTTGGGGCTATGCCAAATCCGAGCGCCTGACGCCGGAGCAATTGATTCTCGAGGAATACCAGGGCATTCGCCCGGCGCCGGGGTATCCTGCCCAGCCTGATCACACCGAGAAGGCGACGCTGTGGTCACTGATGGATGTTGAGAAGGCGGCCGGCATCACGCTGACCGAGAGCTATGCGATGTGGCCAGGATCGGCGGTATCGGGTCTGTATTTTTCGCACCCTGACAGCCATTACTTTGGCGTCGGTCGGATCGAACGCGATCAGGTCGAAGATTACGCGCGGCGCAAGGGCTGGACCGTCGCTGCGTGTGAGCGTTGGCTTGCTCCGGTGCTGAACTACGACCCGGTGGCGTTGGCCGCCGATCAAGCGGCTTGAGGTGGGGCCTGCTTCGATCCAAAACGAAAAGGCGCGGGGGGCAACCCCGCGCCTTGTTTAGTTGTGACTGATATCCAGTGCAATGCGCCGTTGGACGACAGGTTAGATCATGCCCAACACGATTGCAGCGAGGAATCCGAATGATGTGATCGCGGCCAAAAGGTTAAGGCTCACTATCGGTTGCATCACTACCTCCTCTGCCGATTGACCGGCGGTTAGCCTGCGCAGCCGAAACTACGCTAATAACGAATTATAAATACTTTGCCTGAATGACTTCAAGAGTTAAACCATTGTGCAGCGCAATATAAATGTGTCGATGGCTAAGCCATCTTGCACCATAATTGTGATATTTTAAGCACTTTTGAGTGTTGTTAAAGTACAACACGGAATTGAACGATAATGATATCACAGCAAGTTACAGGTTAGTTGGCGTAGCGTTACATTTGTTGTTGTCCCATTATGGTTTTTGTTGTTGGCAGGTACAAAGTCGTGATGCAAAGCTTGGTGCATGCATAAATATTGGCTATAGCGGCGTGCCCTTGTTGCGGTCGCTGTGGCCGCCTTCAAACTGTTTGATTTTGTCTTGGAATTTCTTGACCATCCGTTCAAGGTAGGACAGCGCCTTGTCGACGTCTTCCTCGGACGGCAGCGTCAATCCGCCTCCGGGCCGCTCGGGCCGTTTTCCCTCGGTGCCGTCCTTCTTGTCGCCAAGTCCGATCAGGTCTTCGAGACGCTTGATTTCCGTTCGAAGGTCTTGGTTGTCATTTTCGAGTTTTGCCACCTGACCTTTGAGAGCGGCGCTCAAGTCGGACATTGGCTCGCAAGCCCAGTCAGCTCCCTTCGATTTGCAGATCGACATGGCGCCAGTCTCGGTATCGAGACGAGCGAACCCGCCATCGACCGGGCTCATGGTGTAACGGCCGGTTGGTGGAGATGGTTTTTCCTGGGCAACAAGCGATGCTCCGCCAGCAGCGAACAACAGCACTGTCGCCGTGCCGATTACCAGGCCTTGAACCGGGTGCTTCGCGACCATCTTTGCCTCCCAATGTCGATGCCAACGACCATGCCAATATGGGTATCGGAACGCTATTGGCCAATAACGCCGCCAGAATGACTGGCGAACCCGCGTGCACCGAAAGTGATTCGTTGCCGGTCGCGATGGCAAATGGACCCGGAAATCCAGGCGCAGAGCCCATGAATGAAGGGCTTAACGGAACATTTACCGCCTGTTGCCAGCCTCCAACTCCAAGAGGTTCTTTTGATCGTGCCGCGTTGCTCAAGGACCGCCTTCTCTCTTTGACCGGTACGCGCGGTGGAATGCCCACCCTATTGCGCACCCCTTGGGACCGGTCGGATGGCGAATGACACGCATGGCCGGGCACGATGGGGATACGAGATGTCTGAGACCAATGGCTTTAGCTCTGCGACCGGTAAGGCCGAGTTCGTTTGCGCCGCTGACGACATCAAAGGCGTGCTGCAGATGCTGACACGGCAGATCGCCGATGCCGATCAGCGCAATGGCGCGATCTTGCAGGACATGCGGTCTCGTTTGGATGATCTGGGGCGCGAAGCGGAATCGGCGAGTGCGCGGGCGTCTGGACATTACACACCGGCATTCGAACGCATCAGAGAGGGTGTTGCGCACCTGGCAAGCCGCTTTGCCTCGGCGGGCCGCGAACGCCAGCAGGACAAGGTGACCGCGGAGTCGGCCAGCGCACAAGCGGTGCATGTCGCCTCCCCCGTCGTGCCGTCGAGCGGACCTGACGTCAGCCCTGCACAGCGTGCGCCAGCAGCATCCAATCCACCCGCCGTGTCCGCCGTGCAGCCGTCTACGGTTTTGGCCGATCCTGCCGATCCTTGGGACAAGCAGGCCGCAGAAGCGTTGGTTCGGCTCTATGATACCGGTGAAGCACATGTCGGACGGTCGGTTGCCAGGATCGAAGCGGAGGCAACGCAATCGCCGTCAGGCCAATTTGTTGTGTCGGAACCGCCAGCGATGGCTTCTGACAATGCCGTGAGCGCAGGCGGCCCGGATCGTGCCTGGCTGGAAGCGCGCTTTGCGGCCATAGCGGAACGGGTTGAGCAGTCGCTGGCCGACGCGCGACCAGATAGCTCGTTTGTGGCGCTTGATAGCCGGCTTGACCAGCTTGAACAGCGCTTTGCTATGGCGTTGGACGATGTTGCAACGCGCGCCGATGTCGAAGGTCTGCGCATCGTCGAAGCACATATCAACGAACTTGCTGCTCAATTTGAAAAGACGCAGAGCCAGTTGGGCCGCCTCGATGGTATCGAGCAGCAACTGGGCGATGTGCTGACGCAAGTGTCCGACGAACGCTTCGCTGAATTGTTCAATCAGGTTAATCAGCCCGCCCCCGCGGCAGAACTCACGGACCGGCATATCGCGACCGTCGCGGATGCCGTTTCCGACCGTATCGCAGTTCAGATGTCGGCGATACAGCAGTCGATCCAGCCGGTCGGCAACGCCGACGTCGGCGCCGGCGTCGACGAACTGCGTCTTCTGGTAGAAAACTTCGTTGCCGATCAACGCGATGGCACCGATCATACGTCGAGCATGCTGGATACCATGCAGCAGGCGATGATCCGCCTGCTCGATCGGATGGATGCAATGGAAAATGTCGGTCCCGCGCAGGCAAGCGCCATGCATGCCGCGCCAATGCGCGAAGTCGCTCATGCTGCAGCGGGCTATCAGGTGCCAACCGAGGTAGCGCCCGCCTTCGCCGCCGCCGAGGTTCCGCAGGTACAGCTGCAAGCCGCGCCGCGGCATGAGCAATTGTCGGTGCCGCTGCCGCCTAACGCTCATCCGCATGATGCTAGTCCGATTCAATATCGGGCGCCGGACGCCGGTAGCGGCAGCACCAAACAGGATTTTGTGGCCGCGGCCCGCCGTGCTGCCCGTGCGGCAGCAAGCCAAAAGGCGATTGATGAACTGGTGGTTGAGGCGGCTCCGGGCGTAGCTGGAAGACCGGCCGCTGCTCTCCAGTCGACCCCGGTTGCCGCCGCTGGCCGATCGCGCATGCCTTTGATGGTTGCTGGCGTCGCTTTGGTGGCAGCGGTTGGAATCCTGGCCGCTTCGGTGGGTATGAATCGCGGCCAGCCGTTCAAGGCCAGCGCCAAAGTATCCGACGTTGAACGCGCTGTGATCAATTCGAAGGCTACGGCGTTGACGCTTGAGGATGATACCGCCGGAACGGCCACAGGGGCAGCGCCGTCGTCCGAAATCAACGGGACGAGCGGTAGCGAAGGGTCTGCTGATGTCGTGCCCGCGCTCCAGCAGGAAGCCCAGCTTCCCGGCCAAGGCACCGCCCGCGTGTCATTGGCCTCCGCTGATGGAATGCCACTGGGAATAAGCGTGATGCAGCCGTCAACCCAGCCGACGCCTCAGGCGATCGCCCGGGCTCAGCAGCAGCGGCATATGGCGACCCTATCGGGGCAGCTTGGCGCGGCACAACCGGCGCACGCCGCAGTGCCGGCCGCTCTAATGCCGGATGCCAGTCGTGCTGATGGTGGCAGTCTTGCCGCAGGCCAAGGCCGCACTGTAAACGAAATGCCGCCAGCTGGCATTGGGCCGGCTTCATTGCGCAGTGCTGCTGCCAACGGCGACCCCTCGGCTGAATTCGAGATTGCAGCAAGGTTTGCTGAGGGCCGTGGCATAGCCCAGGATTTCAAGCAGGCCATGGTTTGGTATCAGCGCTCAGCGCAACGCGGCTTCGCGCCGGCGCAGTATCGTCTCGGTACCCTCTACGAGCGGGGCATCGGAACCAAATCTGACGTCGCGCGCGCCAAGGTCTGGTATGGCCGTGCCGCCGAGCAGGGCAACGTCAAGGCGATGCACAATCTGGCGGTCCTCAGCGCCGGCCGCGACCAGTCGGCGCCCGACTATGCCATTGCGGTGCAGTGGTTCACTACGGCGGCAAATCTCGGTCTCGCCGACAGCCAGTTCAACCTGGGCGTTTTGCATGAAAGCGGTCTGGGTCTGCCCCGCGACTTCAAGCAAGCCTACCACTGGTTGTCGCTGGCAGCCCGCGCCGGCGATAAAGAGGCCGCGCGGCGGCGCGATACGGTTCGTATGAAGCTGGACGAGGCCGAGGCCAACAAAATCGATGCCGTGGTTGCGTCATGGCAGGCTCAGCCCGTGCAAATGATCGTGAACGACGCTCGTGCAGCCGGAGACGCATGGAAGCGTCGCCAGTCGGTCGGCCAGTCAGGCTGATTGGCTCATCGGTTTGGTCGTCGAAGGGACAACTACGAGGACTTCGCTGCTTTGCGACCGGCGAAGTGAGAATAGGCATTGACCAAGTTTCGTAGTGCAGGCTTTATCGCACGACATCTGGTTGCTCTCACCCCAGCATCGGTAGTTCACGGCGAGCGCTCGGCACCGCAATAATCGTGCAACGAGCCTTCGCCAGGACTTTGGTATCGGTTTCGACTGTTGGGTCAGAATAGAAATTGCCCGTCAGTTCAGTCAGTCCCTTCGGCCCATGAACTTCTACCTGCCGATTGCCGAAATGTCCGCGAACGTGTTCGTGTTCCTTGGCATGGGTGGCGCTGTCGGTTTCCTATCGGGAATGTTCGGCGTGGGTGGTGGCTTCTTGATGACGCCGCTGCTTATTTTTTCGGGTATTCCTCCAGCTGTTGCAGTGGGCACAGAGGCTGCTCAGATTGTTGCTTCTTCCGTGTCTGGCGCGATCGCTCAGTGGCGCCGCAACAATATCGATCTCCTGATGGGCACGGTGCTGCTGACCGGCGGCATTGTAGGTTCGGTCATAGGTGTGCAGGCCGTGAAGGAGCTGCGTACCGTTGGCCAATTCGATTTTGTTGTCGCTGTAAGCTATGTCACTTTCCTCGGCGCCATAGGGGCCCTGATGCTGGTCGAAAGCATCAACACCATGCGGAAGTCGCGGGTTGGCGGCACGCCGGTTCGTAGTGGTGATCACCATTCCTGGATACATCGTTTGCCGTTGAAGATCAGGTTCAAGCGGTCGAAGCTGTATATCAGCGCAATACCTCCGTTCCTAATTGGTGGGTTCGTAGGCGTCCTGGCGGCCATCATGGGTGTGGGTGGCGGCTTTGTCATGGTTCCGGCAATGATTTATCTGTTGAAGGTGCCAACCAATGTTGTCGTCGGCACTTCGCTGTTCCAGATCGTGTTCGTCACCGCGACGACAACGATACTGCACGCCACACAAAACAAGACCGTCGATGTCGTGCTGGCACTGATCTTAATGGTGGGCGGCGTAATCGGTGCTCAACTGGGCGCTGTGGCCGGTCAGCGACTGAAAGGCGAGGAGTTGCGTTTCTTGCTCGCAGCCCTTGTTCTACTGGTATGTCTGCGGATCGCCTGGAGCCTGGTGGCCGCGCCGGCGGAGTTCTACTCGATCGCTGCTGCCATCGGGGGGCATGGATGAGGTCGTGGGCCAAATTGATCGGCTGGCTCCGTTGCACCGCCGCGATCATCGCCGTGGCGCTGGTGGCAGCATTGGCGTTGCCCGCGATCGGCGAGGCCCAGCAAACGAAGCCGAGCGGCAAATCGCGCACGCCGCCCAATCCCAATCCCAATCCTAAGCAGCCGGCAACGGCGCCGGCGACTGCTCCGACAGCTGCAGTCGAGCCGAAGACAACAACAGATACCCGCGAGACGGTACAAGCGGATGTCTCGACCCGCAGTGTCGGCATAACGTCTAGCTTCACGGGAACGGAAATCGTCATTTTCGGTGCTGTCGATAACAGTCGGCAGTCCAGCGCCGAGTCAGGGTTGTACGATGTGGTGATCGTGCTGGAGGGGACGCCGACCAAACTGGTTTCCAGGCGCAAGAGCAACGTTGCGGGAATTTGGATCAACACCCAGTCGCTGACTTTTGAGAGCGTTCCGAGTTACTACGCCATAGCATCAACGCGACCACTCGATGAGTTGGCCGATCCTCTGCTCCTGCGCGAGAACGATATCGGTTTTGAGCAAGTCCGGATGGCGCCGATCCGTGGTTGGGAAACGGGGCTTACCACAGCGGATCTGGCAGATTTCAAGACCGCAGTGATCCGTCTGAAGCAAAAGGATGGGCTCTATAAGGAAGAGCAGTACGGCGTTGTTTTTATCGGCCGTAGCCTGTTCCGCGCGTCAATTGAGCTGCCGGCTAACGTGCCCGTTGGGCCGCTGACGGCGCGGGTCTATCTTTTGCGGGAAGGGGCGTTGCTGTCGACTTACACTGCGCGGGTAAAACTTGAGCGCGAGGGACTCGAGCGCGTGTTGCACAGCTTTGCATTTGATCATCCGTTCTTTTATGGGGTTTTCACGGTTGCGGTGGCGGTTGGCGCTGGACTGCTGGCATCGACGATGTTTCGACGCGCCAGCCATTAAATGGTGGCAGCAGCGCGCTCCGGTCGCCTGTTATCCGCCAATGGTACCGCCGCGTTGCAACCGGCAAGATTTGGCGCCCGAGAAATTCCCCTCATTGCCGATCGGACCGGGTAACGGATTGCTGTTATTTGCATTGAGCCGATGTGGGGCAAGCGGGCGTTTTTTTAACGCTTCTCGCATAAGGCTGCTGCTTTAGCGGATGGAATCAATATGGAAATTCAATCTCTCGCGATTCCAGACGTAAAGCTGATCCAGCCGAAGCGGTTTGGCGATGCACGCGGCTTCTTTTCAGAGGTTTACAGCCGCCCGGCCTTTGCTGCTGCTGGTATCGATGTCGAGTTTGTTCAGGATAATCACTCATCATCTGCCAAGCCCGGCACCGTTCGCGGGCTGCACTTCCAGACCGCGCCATTCGCGCAATCTAAGCTGGTTCGGGTTACCCGAGGGCGCATTTTGGACGTGGCGGTGGATCTGCGGCGTACTTCGGTAACCTATGGGCAGCACGTCAGTGCCGAGCTGTCGGCCGAGAACTGGACACAAATTCTGGTGCCGGCTGGATTTGCACATGGCTTCTGCACGCTCGAGCCCGACACCGAAGTTGTCTATAAGGTATCTTGTACCTATGCGCCGACCCACGACGGTGGCGTGCTGTGGAATGACCCGGAACTCGCTATTGTCTGGCCGGTAAGTTCCGCTGCGGCGGTATTGTCCGACAAGGATGCGAAGCTGCCGCGGTTGTGCGATCTACCCCCATTGTTCTGAAGATCGAGCGAGAGTTCTCCCATGAATGTCGTTGTTACGGGCGGAGCGGGGTTCATCGGCTCGGCGCTGTGCCGGTATCTGGTCGGCACCAAGGGCTGGCAAGTGACCAACGTCGACAAGCTGACGTATGCGGCCAACCTCGCGTCACTGAAGCCAGTTGAGGCATGTCCCGGATACCGCTTCGTCAGGGCCGATATCTGTGACCGGCCGGCGATGGACCGTGTGTTTGCCGATACCCAGCCCGATGCCATTTTGCATCTGGCTGCGGAAAGTCATGTCGACCGTTCGATCACGGGGTCGGCTGAATTCGTCGCCACCAACATCGTTGGCACGCATACGCTACTGGAAGCCGCGCGCGTTTACTGGAGCAGGTTGCCGGAGCCACGTCGCGCTGCGTTCCGCTTCCTGCATGTTTCAACCGACGAGGTCTACGGCAGTCTGGGACCGGACGGTTACTTTGTCGAGACGACGCCGTATGATCCGCGTTCCCCGTACTCGGCCAGCAAAGCAGCATCGGACCATCTCGTCAGTGCCTGGCACGAAACCTACGGACTGCCGACGGTAATCACAAACTGCTCGAACAACTACGGGCCCTATCACTTCCCCGAGAAATTGATACCGCTGGTGCTTTTGAATGCTCTCGAGGGCAAAACGTTGCCGGTTTACGGCGACGGGCGCCAGGAGCGTGACTGGCTTTATGTTGACGATCACGCACGCGCGCTGACGCTAGCTGTCGAGCGCGGCCGCGTCGGCCAGACCTATAACATCGGAGGCCGCGCGCCGATGCAAAATCTCTGCGTCGTCGAGACCATCTGCGATATTCTGGATCGCTTGCGGCCAGCCGCCAGTCCACGCCGCTCGCTGATCACGTTCGTGAAGGACCGGCCGGGGCACGACCGGCGCTACGCGATTGACCCTTCGAAGATCGAAAGTGAGCTTGGCTGGACGGCGCAGGAGACATTCGAAACGGGTATCGAAAAGACGGTGCTTTGGTATCTGGAAAACGATAGTTGGTGGCGGCCATTGCGCGCTGGGATTTATTCCGGCGAGCGCCTTGGCCTGGTCGAGAAATCTCCATGACCGAACGCGGCCGCGTCGTACTGATCGGCGCCAAGGGGCAAATCGCTGCGAGCCTTGCCCGTGATTTGCCGGATGCGGGCTTCGACGTAACTGTTTTGGCGCGCCCCGCCTTCGACCTCGTAAGACCGGATGAATTGGCGGCGGCGATCATCGCTGCCAGACCCTCCGTGGTCATCAATCCAGCCGCCTATACGGCCGTTGATCGCGCCGAGGATGAGCCCGGTGTGGCGTTCGCCATCAACTGCGATGCCGCAGGTAAAGTCGCTGCGGCGGCAACTGAAGCCGGCGCCGCGATCATTCATTTCTCGACCGACTATGTCTTCGATGGCTGTAGTGCGCGGCCCTATGTTGAAGACGATCCGACGGGACCGCAAAGCGTCTATGGTGCGTCCAAACTCGCCGGTGAGGCCGCAGTCGCTCACGCCAACCCGCGGCATGTGATTTTACGCACGGCCTGGGTTTGCAGCCCTGATGGCGCGAACTTCCTCAAAACCATGCTGCGACTAGCCGCCGAGCGGCCGGAATTGAAAGTCGTGGATGATCAACACGGCAGCCCGACATTTGCGGCTGATATTGCTGCGGCGACCTCCAAGATCGCCGGTATTTGCGCCGACAAGAATGCTCGCACGCGGTCATTTGGTGTTTTTCATCTGGTGTCGGCCGGCGAAACGACGTGGTGTGGCTTTGCGCGATCGATTTTGGCGCAATCGCAAGCGCGCGGCGGGCGGGCAACGGCGGTCCATGCCATCACTACTGCTGATTTCCCGACCAAGGCGCGACGTCCGGCATACTCCAAGCTCGATACCGGCAAGCTCGCCAAAGTCTACGGGATCGAAATGCCGCACTGGCAGGACGCGATGGAGCGCTGCCTTGACGGCATGATCGGCAGGAAGCCTGAATAGTGCTTTGCAATAGCGGGGGATACGATGAAGGGGATTATTCTGGCGGGTGGCAGCGGTACGCGGCTCTTCCCGATCACGCTTGGTCTGTCGAAGCAACTGCTGCCCGTGTACGACAAGCCGATGATCTACTATCCGCTTTCGGTGCTCATGCTGGCAGGAATCCGGGAAATCCTGATCATCACCACGCCGCACGATCAAGCTCAATTCAAGTCGCTCCTGGGTGATGGCTCGCAGTTCGGAGTGTCGCTGACTTTTGCAGTGCAGCCAAGGCCCGAGGGGCTCGCACAGGCGTTCATCATCGGCGCCGAATTCGTGGGCGGCGATCGCTGCGCTTTGGTTCTCGGCGACAATATCTTCTTCGGCCACGATCTGCCGCAGATGCTGCAAGTCGCCAGAAGCACGACAGCCGGCGCAACAGTGTTTGCCTACGAAGTTGTCGATCCGCAGCGCTATGGCGTCGTGGCGTTCGATGCCGGTGGTAAAGCCACCAGCCTTGAGGAAAAGCCGCTGCAACCTAAATCGAACTGGGCGGTCACTGGGCTGTATTTCTACGACAACGATGTGCTGCGGCATGCAGCCGGCATAAAACCTTCGGCGCGAGGCGAACTCGAGATTACCGATGTCAATCGATGCTATCTCGAAGCCGGTCGCTTGAATGTGCAGCGCATGGGGCGGGGCTTTGCCTGGCTCGATACGGGAACGTATGACTCACTTCTCGATGCCGGACAGTTCGTTGCCACCCTCGAGCGCCGTCAGGGTATGAAGATATCTTGCCCCGAGGAGATTGCGCTGCGTTACGGATTTTTGAGTGCTGAGGACATGGAGCCATGGCTGCTGCGGCTCGGCAAGTCCGACTATGCCGCCTACATCAGACGAATTGCCGGGCAACTTGCCAGCGGCAATTGACCTTATCGATCGGCCGACAGCGACAGAGGGCGCCATCCAGGCGGGCCTCAGTATTTGCGCGGTTTCGGCGAAACGTCTATAGGCTCCATTGGTAGGGCCGGTGGCTGCAGGGCAACCGTAGGTCTCAAGGAGTTGCTCGATGAGCCTCAAGGTCAATTCGGATATGGATGCGAACGAGAAAGACGAAAACGGCTGGTGGGAGACGGCAAAGATAGTTGCACAGGCGTTGGCCTTGGCTATTTTTATTAGAATATTCTTCTATCAACCGTTCAATATTCCATCGAGTTCGATGAAGGATACGCTGCTCGTCGGCGACTACCTCTTCGTGTCCAAGTTATCGTACGGCTACAGCCGCCACTTGCTGCCATTTGGCACGACGATCTTCGGATCGCGGATGTTCGACGGCCGCCTGTTCGGTAGCATGCCCAAGCGCGGCGACGTGGCGGTGTTCAAGTGGCCGAGAGACACCTCGGTGGATTACATCAAGCGGGTAATTGGCCTGCCGGGCGATGAAGTCCAGATGAAGGGTGGCGTGCTTCACATTAACGGACAGGCTGTGCCAAAGCGTCTGGTCGGCACATTTGATACGTGGGAAGGCGGCCGGCCGGTCCGTGGCATCGAGGTCTATGAGGAGACACTTCCGGGCGGACTGAAATACAAGGTGCTGGACTGGAAAAAGAAAGACGACAACGACGACACACCGCTCTTCAAGGTGCCGGCTGGAAAATATTTCATGATGGGTGACAACCGTGACAACTCCGCCGATAGCCGGGAGCCGACGTCCGGCGTCGGTTTTGTGCCTTATGAGAATTTCGTTGGCCGGGCGGATATCATATTCTTTTCCGGCGCCTTCGATGAGCCGCAAGCCTTCCGACTGCTGACGCCTTGGCGCTGGCCGCTCGATATTCGATGGTCGAGATTCTTCAATCTTGTGCGCTGATGGTCCTGCTGCGAACCCGCAAGACGACCGATCTCGAAAAGGCCATCGGCTATGGCTTCAAGGACCGCAGCCTGCTTGCGCAGTCTCTGACGCATTCCAGCATGCGCACCGGCAATGCACCGCGAACCGACAACGAGCGGCTTGAGTTTCTCGGCGACAGGGTGCTGGGCTTGGCGGTTGCCGAGATGCTGAATTCCAGGCTGCCCGGTGCTTCTGAGGGGGAACTCGCGCGAAATTTCAATCGACTTGTGCGGGGCGGCACATGCGCTGAAATAGGTCGCCGCATAGGTCTTGGCGCACAGTTGGTACTGAGCAGCAGCGAGGCCGACAACGGCGGCCGGGACAAGGAGACAATTTTGGCGGATGCCATGGAGGCCGTGCTAGGTGCCGTATTCCTCGAAGCTGGATTTGACCGGGCGCGCAAAATTGTCGTAGCGCTGTGGGGGCCGATGCTCGACAATCGGCCGGTCGTGGCGGCCGATCCGAAATCGGCGCTGCAGGAATGGGTGCAGGCGCAAGGGCTTGCCTTACCGCGTTATGTCGAGGTCGGCCGTAAGGGGCCGGATCACGCTCCCAAGTTCGTTGCCGAAGTGCAAATTGCAGGTTGCCAACCCGGCCGTGGCGAAGGGCCATCCAAACGGCACGCCGAACAGGCCGCAGCGTCGGCCGTACTGAAGGCCCAGGGCGTCTGGAGCGAGGTTCAGCCATGAGTAAATCTAAAGGGGCAAACGCCCCTGCCACGATGCCGCCCGCCGGCGCCGATACGCGTTGCGGGTTCATCGCGATCATCGGCGCGCCCAATGCCGGCAAGTCCACCTTGGTCAATCGCATTGTGGGCGCCAAAGTCTCGATCGTAAGTCACAAGGTTCAGACCACGCGCATGCCGATCCGCGGCATTGCGACAGCGGGACAGAGCCAGCTGATCTTCATCGATACGCCTGGCATCTTCGAGCCCAAGCGGCGACTTGACCGCGCCATGGTCAAATCAGCCTGGGGCGGCGCCGGCGATGCGGATATCGTTGTCTTGATGGTGGACGCCGCACGAGGCCTCGATGACGACGTCGCACGTATCCTCGACAAAATCGGCGGGACCCATGGCGCGCGACTGCTGGTGCTGAACAAGATTGACCGCCTCGAGGACAAGGACCGGCTGCTGAAGTTGACGGCCGAGATCACGGCGCGACAGAAGTTCGATCGCATCTTCATGATCGCAGCTCTCGGCGGCGACGGCGTTGCCGATCTGACCAACTATCTGGCCGCGCATGTGCCGCCTGGGCCGTGGCACTACCCCGAAGATGAGATTTCCGACTTGCCGATGCGGATGCTGGCGTCGGAGATCACCCGCGAGAAGATTCTGCATCGCCTGCACGACGAACTGCCTTATGCCATCACAGTCGAGACGCTGTCGTGGAAGAAGTTGCGAAATGGTGGCGTTCGGATCGAGCAGAATATTTTCGTTGAGCGCGATAGTCAGAAAAAGATCGTGCTGGGCAAGGGCGGCGCGACCGTCAAGGAGATCTCGATGGCGTCGCGCATTGAACTGGCCAAGCTACTGGATCACACGGTGGACTTGTTCCTGTTCGTCAAGGTGCGCGACAATTGGGGCAATGACCCCGAGCGTTACCAGGAAATGGGCTTGGAGTTTCCGAAAGAATGAGTGGCTGCGATGCGTAGAGCACTGCCTCAGGCTGTCGCCGTATTGTTGCCCGCGGTGGTTGTTCTCGTGACTTGCGGTGCCCCGCTGGCGGCTGTTCGCGTTTGTCTGCCGGCGGTATCGGGTGGTCCGGTCAGAGCCGCGACATTGACCCAGGCTCAGCGGCTTGCCATCGAAGCCTGGTTCAACGCGGCGAAGCTCAACGGCGACCGCTTCGGCAGTTGGCGAATAGCAAATTCAAAGTCGCTGATCTGTTCTCCGGCTTCGCAGTCCGGTGTAATGTGCGCGGCCCGTGCCGCACCATGCACAATTCAGCAGGTGCCCGGGCAACCGTTGCCCGGCCCCAGCCAGCCATCGCCGCCCGCGGCGCCGAAGGTGTTGAAGCCAGCCGCAAAGCAACTCAACATCTGACCAGCTTCCACTATACTGGCTGTCATGGAGTGGTCGGACGAAGGCATTATCCTGTCGGTCAGGGCGCATGGCGAGACGGCTGCGGTCGTCGAGTTTCTGACTCGCGCCCACGGCCGTTGCCTGGCCCTGGTACATGGCGGCCGTTCCCGTCGATTGCGGCCGGCGCTGCAGATTGGCAATCATGTTGATGTGACCTGGAAGGGCCGGTTGGCCGAACATCTAGGCCACGCCACGATCGAACTTCGGCGCGGCTATGCTGCGGGCGCAATGCAAGATCCTTTGGCGTTGGCCGGTCTGAGCTCCCTCACCGCGCTGTCACGCCTGATGCCTGAGCGCGATCCGCATCCCAACTTCTACGAGATCACCTTATTCGTGCTGGGCTTTCTCGATGATCCGAGCGCGTGGCCGGCATTGTACGTTCGCTGGGAGATCGCACTGCTGGGCGAACTGGGATTTGGATTGGACTTGGCCACCTGTGCAGCCACCGGCAGCCGCTTCGATCTGATCTATGTCTCGCCAAAGTCTGGCCGCGCCGTGTCGGGCGTAGCGGGCGAGCCATACAAGGATCGGCTGCTGGTGCTACCGTCCTTTCTTACTGCCGAACGGCCAGCTGAGATCACGCTTGAAGCCGTACTGGATGGTCTTGCATTGACATGCCATTTCCTCGAGGCCCGTGTCCTTGCTCCCCGTCAGCAACGGCTGCCCGATGTTCGCTTGCGGCTGGCGGCAATGCTCACGCGTGGCGCCGCCGCCGCTACTGATTGAGCGAGCCGCGCACGACCGGTGCCGTCGTCGCCGATGACACGTCGATGACGATACCGCGTGCTGTCGACCCTTTGATCGTGAACAGATCGCCGTTGCGGGCTTCGTAGGTGCCCTTTAACGCTTTGCCGGTGACTAGCGAACCGGCCCGCTCGAACACGATCGGCTCGGGCTGGCACGCCGTGTGCGTTATGACACTGCGTGGCTTGATCTGAAACGTCTCCGAACCAAACCGGTAGACCACGACATCTTCGATGCCGTTGTGAACCTTGAACGCGTACTTGAGCGATTCCGGCCGGCCAAACAGCTGCACCGACAGGTATTTTGCTTTGTCGTGCGCTTTGGCGACGCCAACACCGATCTCGGTCATATAGGGCGCGACCAGGTTCCTGCGATGGCCAGGAGAGTTCTTCCATCCCTCCACCGCATCGCGTGCGAGCTGGCGGGTTTCGAAACCGAGGCTGTCGAGATTGAGGGCCAGGTTCTCAGATACTTGGCAGTAGACGTAGCCGGCGCTTTTGGCGCGGTCGGAATGCTGGCGTCCATCCGCTGTGTGTGAAAACAAGTTCGACTTGGCCAGAAACGTTGCGTAGGCGCGTGCGACGGCCGTCAGTTTGGCGTTGATCTTGACCGGGGCAAGCTTTTGCTCGGCCCGGAAAGCATTCGTCAGCTCAACGATCGCCAACTCGACCTTGGGAATGTCGGGGGTCAGTTCGGCCATGGATCCTGGTCGTCATTTCTCAATATTGGCACCGCACCGGGAGAGTACAGACGCCAACATTGTGAAAAAAGCGGGGCCGCTGGCATCCTCGCGGCCCGCAATCACTTGCAGGCGCGCTGCCGAGCTATGCAGTAGGTCAACGCGCCCGGCGTGCACTTCATCGCGACCGCACCGGTCGGTTTGGCGCCCATGCCGGCGATCGAGTTCTTCAACGCGGCACCCGCCATGAACTTTGCGAGGTCTTCCGTGACCATCGTCGCCTCGCCGCCCGCCAGCACGCACTTGGCCGCGGCAACGGTTGGCGCTGCAAAGCTCAACGTCATCACCGCGCATGCCACGAAAAGAGTTGTCAGGCGTGTCATTTCTGTCTCCTTTAGTCCATCTATCAGTTACTTTTGGTCCAGTTTCAGGGCGCGCCGATCCGCCGATTAACCATAGTCGCCAAGACCGTAGCACAGCGGCCACGAGTGTCTACCGGGGCAGGGTGGCGGTAGTGTCTCAGTTTGAAATTTCTTCGCCGCGCTTCTTGTAAACCTTGGGACGACCTGGCTTCGGCGCCGCCGCGTCGATGAGTGCAACCACATCTTCCATGCTCATCAGCGTTCCGGTCAATCCTGCTGCCATTGCTGGCGTTACCTTGAGTGTCTTGTGGATGCGTATCCAATTGTACCAGACCGTGTAGAGCGCGATCATATTGACGTGGCTCTCGAACTTCTTCGAAAATGCATTGGTCAACCTCGTGAAGCGACGATTGTGCATCCGCATCGTGAGGTTAGAGCGCTCTACGAATGAAGTGCTGATGTGCTTCGGATCGGGTGCTCCCTCGATCACGTTGGTCTGTGTGCCGATGCATTCGGCTGGGCTGTAGCGCTTCTGACCTTCGACCGTTGCGCCGTAAATCTTTTGCAGCATGGCGTAGTCCACATCGGCGCCGAACGCGCCATCAACGGCATTCAGGTAAGCCTTGTGCCCGTCGCTGGTAAGCTGGACGCGGTTGGCGAGGCGCGAGGCCAGATCGTCGATGAACAGCTTCGCTGTGTCGCCGCTGCGATCGCCAACGAACCACTGGACGATGAGCTTGCTGTCGGCATCAAGCGCGGTCCAGGTCCAAACATCACCAGCACCATCGACCGGCTTCTTCATGCTGGCGACGTTCTTCTGCTTGGCCGCACAGAAGCTCCAAATCTCATCGACCTGCACGCGCTTGGAATGAACGTTGCGGACCTTCTCATCGTGGAAGGTCATGCAGACCTTGCCAGCTTCAGCGAGGATCTTGGCAACCGTGTTGATGCTTACGTCGCAGACCCGCGAGATCGACCGCATGGACGACCCTTCGCAGAGCATCGAGAGGATTTGGACGCGCTTGGCTGTAGGCAGCTTGTTCATGCTCATAATATATGAACTTTCATGCTTACCGTCAAGCCTTATGCAGGCATAATTGAAAAATATGCTTGCATTAAACATGATTCCATATGAAATATGCAAGCATAACCGCTCGGAGGGCCGGATGTCTGATGAACCAGAAAGCGCGAAGGCCAAAGGTGGGCACGCACGCGCGGAAGCCCTGCCACCGGAGAGACGGAGCGAGATTGCCAAGCAAGCTGCGGACGCTCGCTGGTCTCAGCCCGTTGAGCTGATTGAAGATGCTGAGACCGGTGATCGATTTATTCTCTACACGAAGCCGGACAGCATGGCCTTTGAGTTGCGATTTCAGGGCGAAGAGCCATGGGCCACACAGAAGCAAATGGCCGACCTGTTTGGCATCAAGCAGCCGACTATCGCTAAGCATATACGCAACATTTTTGACGGAGATGAAGTCGATGAAGCGAGCAATATTCAAAAAATGAATATTGCTGGGTCATCGAAGCCTGTGACGATCTACAGCTTAGATGTGATCTTGGCCGTTGGGTATCGCGCGGGGTCCAAGGAAGCCATGTTGTTCCGCAGGTGGGCCAGTCAAATTCTCCGCCAGTATCTGCTGAATGGGTTTGTGATTGACGCGCCTCGCATGGAGGACCCGCAGCGCAACGATCGCCTCGATGAACTTCTTGAGATCATTGAAAGAATTAGATCATCTGAGGCCAACGTCTGGAAACAAGTGCTTGATCTAGTGTCATACTGTTCCGACTACCACGCAATGACGAAGCAAGAAAAATCGAACTACTTTGCCACGTTTCAGAATGCGATGCATTGGGCCGTAGCATCAGCCACAGCCGCTGAAATCAGGCATGACCGAGTTGACGCTGGCAAGCCATACGCTGGCTTGACTTCTTTCAAGGGTGATCAGCCCACAGTTAAGGATGGCGGATCGGCCAAGGCCTTCCTTGGGGAAGACGAAATCAAACGGCTTAGCATGATCACAAATCTCGCACTTCGGTTCCTCAAGTCCCAAGCTGAACAAGGACGACTTGTCAGTGTGACGCAGTACACAGAAAAGCTGCGAGAGATTGTAAAACTCGACGGTAGGCCGATGATCCCCGTCGGTCACAGGGGCGAGGTGAGCGACGATGCGGCGAACGAAAAAGTCTCCAGAGAAATCCAAACCTACAGACTTCGCCTCAAGCTAGAGAAGGAAGCAAAGGGAGAAGCTGCGCTATCTGAAATTATCGACAGGGCTAGACAGCTGACAGATCAGAAGCGTGCTCAACGAAAAAGGTAATAGCTCGCAGACACTAGTGAGGCATCACTTCTGCCAGCGCTTCTGCGCAGCTTTCTTGGCTATCTCTGATCTCTGCTTAGGTGTCATGGCATCTGCGCGCGCCTTACCACCTCGACGGCCAAGACTGACTGCGGCCTTGTCCTTGCCGTCTTCAGTTTTGACCTCTGCTTCCTCGCCAGTAGCGATCCGCATCACCTTTACGGCGTTCCCTATTACGTCAGCAGGACGCAATTCGCCTTTGGGGCCTTTAGGCATTGTCCGCGCTCCTATGAACTAATCGGACGTCATCAAACGGTCGACCGCTGTCCACGTAGATTTGGCGAATTTTTTGAACAATAACCGGAAGCATATCTATGTCGATGTGCGTCTTGGGAGGGATCGGGATATCAGTCGTAATAACAAGAATGGTGCGTGTTACTCCATCGCGCAATTCGGTCTCTAGATGATGCTCGTGGAATTCCGTCTGCATGTCGTCCGCTCCTGCTTTGCGCTAAGCATAGCACGGAGTTGGGCGCTTGCCGAATGGATGTCAACAGGGTCAGATTTCAAACTGAGGCACTACCAGGGTGGCGCATGGCACTCCTGCGCGCGCTGCCCGCTTTGAGATCAAGTGTTGTGGTAGGGATTATAAAAAGTCGCGGACGGGTGACGACCAATGGCTGATGGGCGTGCGAGCGAGAGGATCGATCCAATCACTGAAGCAGAGATTGACGGGCGGGCCGCATGGTTGCGACTGCTCGCGTCGGTCATGTTATCCACCATCGGCGGCATTGGCCTGTGGTCTGTGGTGGTGGCGCTGCCCACGGTGCAGGCCGAGTTCGGTGTACAGCGCGGCACAGCGTCACTACCCTACACGATGACCATGATGGGTATCGCTGTTGGCGGCATCCTGATGGGCCGGCTCGCAGACCGGGTCGGCATCGTCAAGCCGTTGATAATCGGCACGCTGGCGCTTGGCGGCGGTTTTATTCTGTCGGCACTGACAACGTCCTTGTGGGAGTTCATCCTGGTGCAGGGCCTTGTTATCGGCATGGTGGGGACGTCGGCGACGTTCGGGCCATTGATCGCCGACGTGTCGCACTGGTTTCGCCGCCGCCGCGGCATCGCGGTCGCCATCTGTGCCAGCGGCAACTATTTGGCCGGTGCGGTCTGGCCGCCGATCCTCCAGGCCGGCATCACACACATCGGCTGGCGTCAAACCAGCATTTACATCGGCGTGTCTTGCATCTGCGGCATGCTGCCGTTGATCCTGCTGTTGCGGCGACCATCGCCGATCGGCCAAGGGGCGGCCGAGAGAGAAAGCGCCCCTGCGGGCGCCAGCGCGGCGATTGCTCAGACCCTTTCGCCCGGTGCGCTGCAAGCACTGCTCGTGGTGGCTGGCTTGGCGTGCTGCGTCGCCATGTCAATGCCGCAGGTGCATATCGTCGCGTACTGCAGTGATCTAGGCTTCGGTGCGGCACGAGGCGCCGAAATGCTGTCCATCATGCTGGGCCTCGGCGTCGTCAGCCGTGTTGCGTCGGGTTGGATCGCGGATCGCATCGGCGGCGTCAAGACGCTGCTGTTGGGATCGGGCCTGCAATGCCTGACCTTGATGCTCTATTTGCCGTTCGATGGCCTGATGTCACTCTATGTCGTATCGGCGCTGTTTGGCCTGAGCCAGGGCGGCATCGTGCCGAGTTACGCCATCGTCGTGCGCGAGCGGTTCCCGGCCAGCGAAGCCGGCACCCGCGTCGGCATCGTGCTGATGGCGACCATCGTCGGCATGGCGCTGGGCGGCTGGCTCACCGGCGTGATCTATGACCTTACCGGATCCTATCAGATGGCGTTCCTGCACGGCATCGGCTGGAACGTGCTCAACTTGGCGATCGCCATCTACCTGTGGCGTGGTGGCACGCGGCAGCAGTTCAGGGTTGCCGTCGCATAGTGCCTGCACGAATTGCGACTAGCCCGCGCGACTAAACCTTGAAACGTTCATCGGGCGGCACTTGCATCGCCGTCATCATGCGGTTGCCTTCGGTAGCGAGGCCGATGACGCGCAGCATGTCGTTGTACTGGTCCGTCGTCATTCCCTTCTGCTTGGCAAAAAACGTGTGGGAGTGGATGCAGTACTCGCAGTTGTTCATAATCGACACGGTCAGGTAGATGAATTCCTTCACCAGCGGGTCGAGCGCAGTACCTGGCCCCATCACCTCCTTCGCCTTGTCCCACGTGCGTTTGAGCGCGACCGGATCGTTGGCCTGCGCCCGCCAGGCGTTGTTGACGAAATCCGATTTTCGCGTTTTGCGGATGTCATCGAATACCGCGCGTGCCTCTGGCGAGGCTTCCTCGTCGGTCAGTAGCTTGACGGTAGTCATGGTCGGTTCCTCCATGCGTTGGCGTGCGTCCCCGACCGTGGATCAGGCCCGGCCGGTGGTGCCGAGCACTATACGACCACAACAACGCGGTGCTGTGGTGGGTGATATCGCAGCACCGGTACAACAGACGGAAATTTCGCGATTCTGCGTCTGCAATCGATCAGGTTCAGTTTGAAGCGATGAGCCGACCTTCATTTTGCCCCTCCCATAAACAAGCGGGCAGGGCCGCAGCCAACATTTTTTCGGGTTTTACCGCCAAATCTGCAAGCGCTAGCTAGTGTCCCGTTTGCGAAGTTCGTGACCACTTGCGGCGGTCGCTGAACGAACTTCACAAACGATAAGGACACTAGCAATGCATTGATTCTAGTGTGATTCAGATTCCGCAGTCCGCTCTCGGACCAAGCCGAACGATG
>JANNRP010000130.1:0-28408 GCA_031401535.1 Hyphomicrobiaceae bacterium
GCGCTTGTGAACGAGGACCCAGAGCACCGCAAACAGCGCGAGCCCTTCGAGGCCTGCCTCGTAAAGCTGGCTCGGGTGCCGCACGGCCGGTCCGGCATTGGGAAACACCATGCCCCAGGCGACATTCGTGGGCCGCCCCCAAAGCTCCGCGTTAATGAAATTTGCTAGCCGCCCAAAGAACAAGCCGATCGGCACCGCTGCGGCGCACAAATCCATCGCACTCCAGGGCGAAGCCTTGATCCAGCGCGCGAATGCCCAGATTGCCAGTCCGCAACCGAGCAGCGCTCCGTGGAACGCCATGCCACCTTTCCAGACTTGCGGTATCTCGGATAAATTTTTCAGATAGTAGCCTGGCTCGTAAAACAGCACGGAGCCAAGTCGGCCACCCAGGATCACACCGACTGTCATGAATAACAAAAGGTCATCCGAACGACTGATGGCGAACGGTGGCTGGCCAGCGGGCCAAAGCTTCGGACTATCCAGCAGTTTGCGGATATAGAGCCAGCCGAGCAACAGTCCCGCCATATAGGCAAGGCCGTACCACTTGACGGCCACAGGACCGATGGCAATCGCTATCGGATCGATGGCTGGAAATGGCAGCGACAAAAAGCTCAATGTGGGCCTCGGGTCAGGTTTGCGTGAACGATCAAAGTGCACGACTTGATTGACGGCGGTCTGCGGCGCATATCAAGCATACAGTCGCCCGGAGAACCACCCATGTCACAGACAAACAATCGCTTTCTCGACGAATTCGCACGTCTGATGACCGATGCGGCTGGAGCAGCGCAAGGTGTGAAGCGGGAGGTTGAAACCATCGTCAAGTCGCAGGGCGAGCGCGTATTGAACGGCATGGACGTCGTGCGCCGCGAAGATTTCGAGGTGGTGAAAGCCATGGCAGAGAAAGCACGTGCCGAGAACGAACGGCTTGAAGCACGAATTGCCGCATTGGAGGCTCGTCTGGCGCAATCCATCTGATTTGCGGCGCCGTCCAGTATTTCCACTAGATTTCCACAGTATAACTAGACGTCTGTGTACAACTGGTTTGTGATTCTGATTTTGCGCTACATGTGCCCCTTCGTGGCCACTTTGACCGTGGACAATAATAACTCGAACTTGCACACCAGTGCTTGCTGCTGTTGTGCTCGCACAAGTTGATTTGCCATAGGAATGTTCGTCACTGAGTGGCGACCGGTCACTGCGGCGAGCGTCACGGAACGACGAGGGACACCAATGGCATCCGCTAATATGAGACTTGAGCGCGTAGGCAACCCTGTCGACCTGATCGAGCATGTCGCCACCAACAACGATTGGCCCTGCGATCGCACCAACGAAGACGAGTTGACATTGGTCGTTGCCGGCAACTGGACCGACTACAATGTCTCGCTAAATTGGCGCGATGACCTTGAATCCATGCACATTGCGTGCGCTTTCGATTTCAAGGTGCCGAGTAATCGGCTGCAGGAAGTCTACCGCCTCGTCGCCCAAATCAACGAGCAGCTCTGGCTCGGACACTTCGATGTGTGGACGCAGGAAGGCCTCATCATGTTCCGCCATGGGCTGATGCTGAATGGAGCAGCCGCTACGACACGCCAATGCGAAGCGTTGCTGAAATCGGCTCTGGAAGCCTGTGAACGCTACTATCAGGCCTTTCAATTTGTGGTTTGGGCAGGCAAGGAAAGCAAGGAAGCCCTGGTCTCGACGATGTTTCAGACCGAAGGGCAGGCGTAGCCAGTCGGAGAGTTTCAGCCATGGGTTCTGCCCAGCACTTTGCCTTGCCAGGTCCGTTGGTTCTGGTTGGAGCTGGCAAGATGGGCGGAGCGATGCTCGCCGGTTGGCTGGAGCGTGGCCTGGATCCCGCATTTGTATTCGTCCAAGATCCAGGTCCGCCACCGGAAGTTTCGGCACTTCTTAGCCGACACGGCATTGCTGTGTATCAAACGCTCCCCATCGCTATGCCCGAGCCCAGCGTATTACTCATCGCGGTCAAACCGCAGGTGATGGAAGAGGTTTTCCCAGCCGTCGCGAAACGCGTCGGCCCAAGCACCGTCGTTCTGTCGATTGCTGCCGGCCGCACCATCGCCAGCTTTGAGAGGCACTTGTCCGCCCAGACGGCAGTGATCCGTTCGATCCCGAATACGCCGGCTGCCGTCGGACGTGGGATCACTGTGTGCTGCGCCAACGCCCACGTCACCGACGCACAGCGAAGCCTTGCCACGCAATTATTGTCGGCGGTGGGCCAAGTCGGCTGGGTTGATCAGGAAGACCTGATTGACACGGTCACGGCGGTTTCCGGCTCTGGTCCAGCTTATGTCTTCCTGTTGGCTGAGTGTTTGGCGGAAGCAGGCCGTGCAGCTGGACTCGATGCCGCACTCGCACGGCAACTCGCCGATGCCACTGTCGCCGGCGCCGGCGAACTCATGCACCAATCAGGCATCGATCCGGCTACTCTGCGCCGCAACGTCACCTCACCCAATGGCACGACCGCGGCAGCGCTCGATGTGCTGATGGCGCCTGAGGCACTCCAGCCGTTGATGACCAAGGCCGTCGCCGCTGCGGCCAAACGCAGCCGGGAGCTCAGCGCCTGATCCAACTGGTGGCGTTCTCCGCTATAAGGCTGCGATCCCCTAGCGTGAGGAGACTGCCATGATCGACCAGACAACACCCAAAGGCCGCATTGTTTCAGCCGCCATGCAGCTCGCCGTCGAACGGCCCTGGGATCAGGTGGCCATGCTCGACATCGCCGGGAGTGCGGGCATCTCGCTTATGGACCTGCGTCGTGAATTCGGTTCGAAAACGATGATTGTGGCGAGCTTCATCCGTTCGATCGACGACGTGGTGCTGGCAAAAGCTGCCAAACCGCAGCCCGGCACTCCACCGCGCGATGCCATATTTGAAGTGATCATGGCCCGCTTTGATGCCATGCAACCATATAAAACTGGCCTCAAGTCGATCATGCAAGCTACTGGTTTCGATATGGATTTAGCTAAGCGATTGTTTTCCTCACAAGCCTGGATGCTGAACGCCGCAGGCGTACCGCTCGACGGCCTGGGCGGCAGCGTCCGCGTGCTAGGTTTGACGTCAGTGTTCGCATCAGTGTTCCGCACCTGGCTGGACGATGACGATGCTGGACTTGCACGCACAATGGCTGCTCTGGACCGGCGCCTAAGGCGTGGTGAGGAGACCCTGCAGACGTTCGACGGGATGTGCGGCTCGGTCAAACGCATGTTCGATACGTTCGGTCAAAGCGCGCGCCGTGCTGCGCCAGAAAGGCCCGAGCCCGCGAACGAGGGACGTATCTAAACGCCAAGAGGATCACACGTGTCAGAAGCGCCTGCACCGTCGCCGACCATATCGTTCGACGATTTCATGAGGGTCGACATCCGCATCGGAACGATCATCGAGGCCGAGCCTTATCCTGAGGCACGCAAACCAGCGATCAAACTCCGTATCGATTTTGGCCCTGGCATCGGCATCAAACGGTCGTCGGCTCAGATCACAGTCCACTACAAGATCGACGACCTCGTCGGGCGGCAGGTGGCAGCAGTCGTGAATTTTCCACCACGTCAAATTGGAAAGTTCATGTCCGAAGTGCTGACCCTCGGCTTTCCCGACGAGAACGGCGCCGTCGTGATGTTCAAACCCGATCTCCCGGTTCCGAATGGAGCGCGGCTGTTTTAACAGCACCAAATTAATTGCGTTCGTCACTATTACCCTGTTCTACTCAAGGCTCACTTTGGGAGCCAGCCATGTCCAAGCCGATCCAAAATCGCCCGCAGCGCGAAGCCGCGACGTCAATCTCTGACGCAAATCGCGGCTACATGTCGGGTTTTGGCAACGGCTACGAGACCGAGGCCCTACCTGGCGCGCTTCCGGTGGGACGCAACAGCCCACAGAAATGCCCCTATGGCCTTTATGCCGAGCAGATATCCGGCTCGCCGTTTACCGCGCCGCGGGCATCGAACGAGCGCACTTGGCTCTATCGGATACGGCCGACCGTAAAGCATTGGGGTCGCTTCGAAAGGATGGATGCGGGCCTGCTACGCACCGCACCAAGCACTGAAGTCGACATGCCCATCGCGCCACTTCGCTGGGATCCGACGCCGATCCCAAGCGAACAGCTCACATTCCTGCAAGGCCTGCGAACCATGACGACGGCCGGCGATGCGGCCACTCAATGCGGCATGGCGATGCATGTTTACGTCATTACCGCGTCCATGCAGGACGAGTACTTCTACAATGCCGACGCCGAAATGATGTTCGTGCTGCAGCAGGGCCATCTGCGGATTGCGACCGAGTTCGGTATCATCGACGCAGAGCCGTGCGAAATTGTCGTCATCCCGCGCGGTGTAAAAATCCGCGTTGAGCTCAATGGTGTCGCCGCAGCGCGCGGCTACATTTGCGAGAATTACGGTGGCGCCTTCACGCTGCCGGAGCGCGGGCCGATCGGCGCCAACTGTATGGCGAACCAACGCGATTTCCTGACACCGGTCGCTGCTTACGAGGATCGTGACGCGCCCAGCACGTTGGTTGTGAAGTGGGGTGGCACGCTATGGCGCACGCAGCTTCAGCAATCGCCACTTGATGTCGTCGCCTGGCATGGCAACTACGCGCCCTACAAATACGACTTGCGGCACTATTCGCCGGTTGGACCAGTGCTGTTCGACCATGCCGACCCCTCAATCTTCACGGTGCTCACGTCGCCATCGGAGGTGCCCGGCACAGCCAACATCGACTTCGTGCTATTCTCCGATCGTTGGCTCGTGGCTGAGAATACGTTCCGCCCGCCATGGTATCACATGAACATCATGTCGGAGTTCATGGGACTGATCCAAGGCGTGTATGACGCCAAGCCAAAGGGCTTCATTCCCGGCGGCATGAGCTTGCATAACTGCATGTTGCCACACGGGCCGGACGGCCAAGCCTTCGAGCACGCCAGCAACACCGAACTGAAGCCAATGAAGTTAGCGAACACAATGGCCTTCATGTTCGAGAGCCGGTTCGCACAACGCGTTACAAAATACGCAGCCGAGCTTCCAACGTTGCAAACCGACTACGTTGATTGCTGGGATGGAATCAAGAAGCACTTCGACCCAACCAGGCGGTGACCACGGCATGACACTTGAACTACTGCTCGCCTTCTGCCTCGCGTCATTCCTGCTGGCGGTGACACCCGGACCCACGATGTCGCTGGTAATCGCCAATGTCACCAACTACGGCCTGCGGCCTGGACTGATGACAATTGCCGGTAACCTGACTGGCCTCAGCATTCTGTTGACGGCAGTCACGTTCGGGCTGTCGTCGATCATGCTGTTCATGGCCGAATGGTTCGACGTTATCCGTCTGCTCGGCGCGGCATATCTGGTTTACCTCGGCGCACGGGCTCTGTGGAAGTTGCGGCGACCTGTCGTGATCGCGACCGCCACGGAGCAGTCATCGAACCGCTGGTATTGGCAGGGCCTCTTCGTGGCTGTATCGAACCCGAAAGTACTGCTGTTCCTTGGGGCGTTTCTGCCGCAGTTTCTAAACCCGGGAGCTCCGGCCCTACCGCAATTGGCGCTGCTGTCTATTGTGTTTCTCGTCACTCTGGGATTGGTAGATATCGGCTACGCCATCATTGTGGCCCGCGCCCGCGTTGCGTTGAGCGGACGCTGGCAACGCACCATGGAAGCCGGCAGCGGCGCATTACTGTTGTGCGCCGGGGTATGGCTCGCCTTTGCGCGCAAGCCATCTTGAGTTGCGTGCGTCGACGTCCGCCGTTGAGAAGCGAAGCTAATCCGCTGCGCGCTGGAACGATCAGTCCTTTGCTTTGACCCAAGCGTCGTAGCGCGCCTTGGTTTCGGCATTCATCGGATAGAGCCCAGGCAGCGCGATGCCGCGTCCGATTTCCTGCATAATCCAGCCTTCCATGCGCTCCTGATCGATAGCGAGCAGCACGATATCGTCAAGCAACGCCTGCGGGATGCAGACGGCACCATCCTCATCGACCACGATCACGTCATTCGGGAACACCGCCACCCCACCGCATCCAATCGGCTGCTGCCAATCGACGAAGGTGAGACCTGCGACGGACGGCGGAGCGGCAGCACCCTGGCACCACACGTCGAGCCCAGTCGATAGCACGCCGCTCATGTCGCGCACGGCGCCGTCGGTGATGAGCGCTGCCACCTGCCGCTTCACCATACGGGCGCATAGAATGTCGCCAAAGATGCCTGCATCTGTCGTACCCATGCTGTCGGCGACGGCGATCACACCAGCAGGCATGGCCTCGATGGCGGCCCGTGTCGATTTTGGGGACGCCCAGCTTTCCGGAGTTGCGAGGTCCTCGCGCGCAGGCACAAAGCGCAGCGTGAATGCCCGCCCGACCTTGCGCGGTTGGCCGCTGCGGATCGGCTTCGTGCCGCGCATCCAGACGTTGCGCAAGCCCTTCTTCAAGAGGATTGTCGTGAGCGTCGCCGTTGTGACCTCTTCGAGTGCAGCGACAATGCGCGGATCAAGTGCGAGGACGTCAGACATACGGAAACTCCGTGGAAAGAACTGCGAAGGCTGCAAACTTGAACATCCCGCCACAGCCTTGGCGGCGAGCCGCTGGCGGAGAGGGTGGGATTCGAACCCACGAGACCCTTGCGAGCCCACACGCTTTCCAAGCGTGCGCCTTCAGCCACTCGGCCACCTCTCCAGCGGAGGCGGACTATAGCGATCGACGGTACCAGCGCAAGCCAATGACCACGCATCGGAACTACTTTATTGGCCCCGCGACAGCATTTTCCTGATTTGGCCCAGACGGAGCGCGCCGCTGGCTACAATCATTACGCTGTAAACTAGGATACCGGCACTGATCACCACGACTAATGCACCGACCTTGACGGCCACGTTGAGGCGTGGATCGAGGTAGGGCGCGGCAACGCTTTGAAGCAGCCACAACACGGCACCCATGACAGCACTTGCGAGAAAGATCAGCGGCAAATTGCGTCGCAATCGCGCATCGCTGGCGTAGTACCCACGCGCCGCCAAGCCGCGCCACAGCTGAACAGCATTGACCCAGCCTGCCACTACGGTTGCCGCTGCAATGCCGAGATGCGGCATAAGCCCGTAGTGCTGCAGCACAAAGAACAATCCAACCGAAAGGGCGACGTTAATAGCAAAGTTAACGCCAGCGTACCGCATCGGCGTCGTGGTATCCTGGCGTGCGAAATAGCCGGGCTGAAACACTTTCTGGACAACGAATGCCGGCAGCCCGAGCGCGAAAATGGCTGCCGCCCAGGCCGTCGGCGGCGTATCGGCGGCGGTAAACGCACCGCGTTCGAACAGTACCGCAATCACCGGATGGCTCAGCACCAGCAGCCCAACGGAGGCCGGCACCGTCAGCAGCAGGGCAAACTCCAAACTACGGTTCTGGCTGTCGAGTGCAGCAACCTCATCATTTTGCGCCAATCGCCGCACAAGGTCAGGCAATAACACGACGCCAATGGCAACGCCGATCACGCCGAGCGGCAACTGGTACAATCGATCGGCGTAATAGAGAAACGCCCGTGCCCCATCCTGGAAAGACGCAATGACGCCGCCGATCAGCAAGTTGATCTGCGTAATACCTCCGGCAATCACGCCTGGTATGCCCAGCGCCACGAGTTGGCGCACGTCGGCGGTCAGCCGCGGGCGGCGAAATCCCAAACCCATGCCGGCCCGATAGGCGGCAACCGCCAGCATCAACAGTTGCGCCAAGCCCGCGACCGAGATCCCCCACGCTATGATAACACCGGCATCGGTACTGCGGGTTACCCCGGCGAAGGCGGCAGCGGCAAGCACGATGATCAGAACGACATTGAGCAGGATCGGCGCAGCGGCGGCCGCCGTAAACCGACCCAATGCATTGAGAATGCCAGATAAAAGAGCGACCAAAGACATGCATATCAGGTAGGGAAATGTGATCCGCGTCATGAGCACAGTGAGATCGAACTTGTCTGGCGTATCGACAAACCCAGGCGCTATGCCATGCATGAGCCAGGGCATGGTGATCATTGCGATGGCGGACAACAGCAGTAGAGTGAACAGCAGCCCGGCCATCGCCGCCTCGGCAAAATTGCGTGCCGCGTCACGACCCTCGGTGGTCAGTTTCGCCGTAAAAAGTGGAACGAATGCTGCGTTAAATGCGCCTTCACCGAACCAACGCCGGAATAAGTTGGGAAACTGAAACGCGACCACAAAGGCATCGGCAGCGGGGCCCGTCCCCAATACGCGGGCAATCATGATGTCACGAATAAAACCGAGCAGCCGGCTCACCATGGTGAGCCCGCCGACGGTCGCAAAAGCACGATAGAGTTTCATGGAGGCGGACCTATCGCATGCCCATCTGCCCCGCAAGGCACTTAAGCCACGTAGTCACCAAGCAGCATAGTTACCAGCTGGCTGTTGCGCGATTCCTCTTGCGAAGTCTGAAAAGCCTTGCCAATCATGCGGCCTGATTTGGGATTGTGGTCGCGCGTTAAACGCTAGCAGCGGAATGAGCAGCGGCCTCAGTGTCGCTACAAAGTACGAATCGACCCTTCATTGGACGGCCTGGGGATCAGGAATAACGCGACGCACATGATCGGATTAGTCATCGTAACTCATGGCCGCCTCGCCGATGAATTTCGCGCCGCGCTTGAGCATGTCGTTGGTCCACAAACGCTGTTGGAGACGGTTTCCATCGGCCCAGACGACGACATGGAGGCACGCCGCAATGATATTCTCGCGGCCGTCCGGCGCGCCGATACCGGCCCCGGCGTTGTGCTGCTTACCGATATGTTTGGAGGAACGCCCTCCAATCTGTCGATCTCAATCATGGACGATGCCAATGTCGAGGTCATCGCGGGCGTTAATCTGCCGATGCTGATCAAGCTCGCCACGGTTCGCGCCGAGACGGACCTCGCTAAAGCAGTTGATCTCGCCAAGGAAGCCGGGCGAAAGTACATCAGTGTTGCAAGTCAGGTGCTCGCGGGCGAAACCTGACAGGCGGCACTTTTGGTGTCGCGGTTGGCAGGAGACTACGCTCAATGACCGACGCGCATCCCCACGAGGCCGTCGTGACCATCCGCAACCGCAAGGGGTTGCATGCCCGTGCGTCGGCAAAGTTCGTTAAATGTGCCGAAGCATTTGATGCTGAAGTGTTCGTTATGCGCGATGGGCACGCTGAAACAGTCGGTGGCACGTCGATCATGGGGCTGATGATGCTGGCGGCTGGGCCCGGCTCGCTATTGCACATTCGCGCCGAAGGTGCTCAGGCACGAGAGGCACTCAGCTCCCTCGTTGCGCTCGTCAAGGATGGCTTCGGTGAGGAGTGTGTCGACGGCATGTGAGGCGTTACAGCGCTTCTAAACATAAAAAGGGGACGCCCTTGCGAGCGCCCCTTGAGTTTATATGCAGGAGGAACGTTGCGCTTTAGTAGGACAGGCGCAAGTTCGAGATCTTGAGGGCAATATCACGGAAGGCCGTACGTAGTGCCTCGCCGCTCGATGCGTTGTAAAAATAGGTCGGATCGGTTGCGCAGCTCGACAGTGTATTGACGACGTCAGTGTTGCTACCGATCTGGAAACCAACCGTGTAGACCTTGATACCCTTGGCCTTCATGGCCGTGCACAGGGAAACTGCCTTGGCACGGATTGCGATCGCCGCCGAAGAGGTATCTCCGTTTTGAACGGCTTGGTGAGTGTTATACGCACCGTCAGTCATCAGGATCGCGATCTTCTGCAGTAACGGCTGACCTTGCTCACCCAACTGCGTCATTTTGGCATAGGTATCGGGCTTTGACGACCCGGTGAAGATCGTACCCCAGTCCGGTTCGATCAAGTACCAGGCCCAGGCGGTGCCAAGCGCACCAGCTGTTGCTCCAGACGCAACCATGCCGTCGATGGTATTCTTGAGCAACGTCTTGTCGCTGGTCAAAGGCACGATGGGCGACGACTCCGGGCACGTTGTGCTGGTTGAGCCCGTTACGACGTTCCACGAGTTGATCCAGGCGCCAGCCGCCGGCACCACGCCAGTGAACTCATTCGTGCCAGTCCGCTCGACGACGCACTTTGCCTTGGCAACACTGTCGACGATGGTGACCGTCTCATAGATTGGTGTGGAGCCGGTGATGTACTGCGGTTTGTTCTTACAGCTGTTTTTCAGAACGCCCTTATTGTTGTAGCAGCTCGCTGGATAGGTATAGATCGGCGTGGAGCCGGTCTGCACGGTTTCGGTGTGCGACAATGCGGCAGCGCTAAGCCCCGTCACCGCCTGAAAATGATCGCCGACATTGACGGTATTGGCGAATGGCGCCAACGCGATGCGCGACGTGTAGTTGCTCTGATCATCCCAGACGACGATGTCGACGAGGTCTTTCGCCGCAAGCTTCAGGTCGACCAATTTCTGGCCGGACATCGAGCCCGTTGTGTCGAGCATCAGCCCGATCTCGATGCTCGATCCATTGTTGCCGCCCTGGGCAATGGTGGCTTCAGCCTGTTTGGATTGCGCATCGTACATCAAAGGCAACCGGTCGATGCCGATGATGCTCAAAAACGGCGTTTTAATGTAGGCATTGCCCCGCGCCTCGATCGTCGTATTCGACTTGGTCGACACGAAAGAGACAGTGTCGCTGGTCGCGATTCTCGACTTCATTTCCGCATAGTACGAGTTGGCCGCTGCAACGGACTGCGTTGCGTTGCCATTCGTTGTCTGCAAGGTCCGGCCAGCAGCAAGAACCGCCGAGTCGAGCGCATTCTGCGTCTGGTTATGAGCATTCAACCAACGCCCGTAGTCCACCGCCGCACCGACCATCGATACCACGACGACCGACATCAGCGAGAACAGCATCGCCACGTTGCCGCCCTCAGCCCGCGCAAAGCGAGAGAGCACAGAACCGCTCACGGATGACGCAACCAGAGCTGCGGCGCCGCATTGTCGTTGAGACGTGAGCGACACAGCGCCCACCTTCATGTCAGTATTTGTATTGATCACAGCACACCTCCTGCACATTTTTTTCGTGCAACGAGCTTTGACTTAAAACAATTGCGTGAAAGTTAAGATCAAATAGCAGTTCAGTGTTTTTCAATTACCATTTTATACTATATTGTATTGTATTTTATTCAAATTACATTGATACTATTTTTTCTTTTTTTACCATTTTTGCTTTATTTTGCTTTGAATTTACCAAAAAACTCCGCCATTCACGCAGAAAAACTGCTCACATCTTAGAAATTGGAAGACATAAGGACATCTTTATATCTTGTTGCGTTGACACCGCAGCAGCGGTATAGATCCGATATTCTAACGCAAGGCAGCGGTCGGCGGGACAAACCGTAACGGTGCGTCAACCCCGCCCAAAAAATTTCACTGACATCGTAGCGCTGCCAACCGGCGAAACCGGCACAGCTCAACCCACAAGGATCGTCGACATGCCGAAAGCCACTGATTACGTAGTCAAGGACATCAACTTGGCGGATTGGGGCCGCAAGGAAATCAATATTGCCCAGATCGAAATGCCCGGCCTGATGGCCACGCGGGTGGAATACGGCAAGCAGCAGCCGCTCAAGGGTGCACGCATCGCCGGCTCGTTGCATATGACGATCCAGACCGCAGTGCTGATCGAGACATTGGCAGCGCTCGGCGCCGATATCCGCTGGGCGTCATGCAACATTTACTCAACGCAGGACCATGCAGCTGCCGCGATTGCAGCGACAGGCACGCCGGTATTTGCGGTCAAAGGTGAGTCGCTAAAAGACTATTGGGACTATACCCGCCGCATCCTGGAGTGGGGCGACGGCGGGACACCGAATATGATCCTCGATGACGGTGGCGATGCCACCATGCTCGTGCATCATGGGTTGCGCGCCGAAAAAGGCGATGTAGCGTTTCTCGACAAAGCTGAAAACGAAGAAGAGGAAGTATTCTTCGCGTTGATCAAAAAAATTCTGAAGGAAAAGCCTGGCTGGTTTGCCGAGTTGGCGAAAAATATCAAGGGTGTATCGGAAGAAACCACCACTGGTGTGCATCGCCTTTACCAGATGGAGAAAGAAGGCAAACTGCTTTTCCCAGCAATCAACGTCAACGATGCTGTGACAAAGTCCAAGTTTGATAACCTGTACGGCTGTCGTGAAAGCCTCGTCGATGCGATCCGCCGCGGCACCGACGTAATGATGGCTGGCAAGGTAGCTTTCGTCGCCGGCTATGGCGATGTCGGTAAAGGCTCAGCGGCGTCGCTCCGCCAGGGTGGTTGCCGCGTCATCGTATCCGAAGTTGACCCGATCTGCGCGCTGCAAGCGGCGATGGAGGGCTATGAAGTCGTTACGATGGACGATGCAGCGCCCCGCGCCGACATTTTTGTGACAGCGACCGGCAACGTCGACGTCATCACCGTCGATCACATGCGGAAAATGAAGGATCGGGCGATTGTCTGCAATATTGGCCACTTCGACAGCGAGATCCAGGTGGCAGGCCTCAAGAACTTCAAGTGGCACAACGTCAAGCCGCAAGTCGATGAGGTCGAGTTCCCCGACGGTAAGCGCATTTTGCTGCTGTCCGAGGGCCGTCTTGTGAATCTTGGTAACGCAATGGGTCACCCCTCGTTCGTGATGTCAGCCTCGTTCACCAATCAGACGCTGGCCCAGATCGAGCTCTGGACCAAGCCCGGTCACTACCAGAACAAGGTTTATGTGTTGCCGAAGCACCTCGATGAAAAGGTTGCGATGCTGCATCTGGAGAAGGTTGGCGCCAAGCTGACAAAGCTCAGCAAGAAGCAGTCCGACTATATCGGCGTTGGCGAAAATGGTCCGTTCAAGCCAGATACCTATCGTTATTGATCGCCGCGCATTCGACCACGACCATCGCCCGCTGGATTAAATTCCAGCGGGCGAAGACTTTTTCAGTCTCCGTGGCCGTCTCGACGCTGGCCACAAAGGCCGAACACGCACATAATCAAAGGCGATTCGGAGCAATATGCGCCGTGCCGCCACCATTAGTCATCGCGTTTTCTGGCGGGCGAGGCCGCACTACAGGACGCGATCGAAAACGCGATGGCTGCATTCCAGCATCAGGCACGGGGCGAAAGCACCCGGCGGGATCTCGCAATGCTGCTGCTGGCAAGCTTGGCAGTCGTTGTAGTGCTCAGTCTGGTGCTACTTGATAGCTTGAGCGTCGAGACATCCGGTATCCGCGCCCGCCACCTTCTCCTAATCGCACTGATCGTGGGCGGCATTGGCACAGCAGCTGCATTCGCATGGCGCACGTCAAACGCCACGACAGCGCTGCTCAAGCGCAGTCGCGACGAGTCCGCGGTGCTGCGCCGCACCCTCGCCACCAGCGAAGCCGTGATCAAGGCCGAGCCGCAGGTTTTGATCTTCTGGGAGCAGGGACAGGGCTTGCGGATTATTGCCAATAGTCTCGTCACGATACCAGGCCTGCCGAGGCGCGAGGCTGAGCTGCTTCGGTTTGGTCAATGGCTCGATTCTGCTTCCGCCGCCGAGATGAAACTAGGACTTGATCACCTGTTCGCAGACGGCCGACCATTCAATCTGCTCGTCAAGACCATGGCTGGCGGCCACCTCGAAGCCGATGGCCGGGCGGCAGGGGCACGGGCCGTTCTGCGGCTTCGCGACGTTGCCGGGCACAAGCGGGAGCTCATGCGGATCCTCGACAAGCACCGCCAATTGACCCGAGATATTCGATCATCGCGCGCCCTGCTCGATGCCCTACCGATGCCGGTATGGCTGCGCGGTGCCGACGGCCGCATCGAATGGATCAATCAGGCCTACGTCAAAGCAGTCGACGCGATCGACGAAGCACAGGTTCGCACCCGTCAGATCGAGTTGCTTGAATCCCGCCAGCGCAGCGCGATTGCAAAGTCTGCAAGTACCATCGGTCAGCAATGCTCCCAGCGCCTGCCATTGATCGTCGGGGGCGAGCGCCGCACGCACGATGTCATCGTCCTGCCGCTCGACGGCGCCACAGCTGCAACCGCCATTGATGTAACCGCACTCGAACGGGCCGAAGCCGAATTAGCCCGCCTCAGTGCCGCCAACGATCAAACCCTCAACAGGGTGGCGACAGGCGTTGCAATCTTTAGCCGTGAACAGAAGCTCACGTTCTTCAATGATGCCTACAAGATGCTTTGGCAGCTCGAGGCCGCTTGGCTCGAGACCGGCCCGTCCGACGGGGAAATTCTGGATCAACTGCGAGAAACCTCAAAGTTACCCGCAATCGGCGATTACCGGCCATGGAAAGCCAAGGTGCTCAGTGTCTACAAGACCGGCACCGAGTTCGAGGACTGGTGGCACCTGCCTGATGGGCGCATGATTCACGTTGTCGGCGAGCAGCGCAACGATGGCGGTGTATCGTATTTGTTTGATGACGAGACGGAGCGCTACGCCCTCGAAAGCCGCTACAATGCATTGATCGACGTGCAGCGTGAAACGCTCGACAGCCTCAAGGAAGGCGTGGCTGTGTTCGGCACCAACGGCCGCCTGAAGTTGTTCAATTCGTCATTCGTGCAAATCTGGAAGCTGGCACGCGCTACATTAAGTACAGAGCCACACATCGACGAAATTATCCGGCACGCGCGCACACTCTATGACAATCCAACCACGTGGCTGCAGATTACGCACGCGGCAACGGCATTGTCCGACGAGCGCGAGCCAATCGAAGGTCAAATGGTTCGCCCTGATAACAGTGTCATCGATTTTGCCGTGACACCACTACCCGACGGAGCCACGCTCGTAACCTTCGCCGACGTCACGGACGCCAAGCGCTATGAACGTGCGCTGCTGGAGCGCAACGAAGCCCTTGTGGCCGCCGATCGCCTGAAGAGCCAGTTTATCAGCCATGTATCGTATGAATTGCGTACCCCGCTAACCAACATCATCGGCTACGGCGAATTGCTCGAAATGCCGCGCACCGGCACGCTCAACGATAAGCAACGCGAGTACCTGGGTGATATTTCCAGTTCGTCGAAAACGTTGCTGTCGATCATCGATGATATTCTCGATTTGGCGACCATTGACGCTGGCGGCCTAGAGCTGAAACTTGCCGCAGTGGACGTGCGCCAAGTCATCGACGGGGCGATCGAGGGCGTCAGGGAACGCGCGGGACGGGCGCGTCTGACACTCGATATTGCAATCGCCGACGATGCACTGGTGTTCAATGGCGATGAAGCGCGGGTGCGGCAAATCCTCTACAATCTGTTGTCCAACGCGGTGGGCTTCTCGCGACCGAACGACACCGTACAGCTCTCGTGCTGGCGTGAGGCTGGCATGGTGACGTTCACAGTCGAGGACAAGGGTGTGGGAATACCGAAGGAGCAGCAGGCACGCGTTTTTGAGCGGTTTGAGAGCCAAAGTCATGGCTCCAAACATCGTGGTGCAGGCCTTGGGCTGTCCGTCGTTAAAAGCCTCGTCGAACTGCATGGTGGCGATATGGCCCTCGACTCCGAGCCCGGTCGCGGGACGCGCGTAACTGTTCGGTTCCCGGAGAACGGGATAAAACAGCCCAGCGTGCAGTCAACCTCGGTTGTGGATGCGATTTCGCTGCGGGCTTGACGCCGCTGGTACCAAGCTGTTGGGTTTCGGGACCATGACCCACCAGACTTGGATATTGTCTGATCTCGACGAGCCCGCCGTTGGCCGCTTCGCCGAGCGCCTGGGGCTCTGGCTGCGCCGCGGCGACGTGCTCGCACTATCGGGCGAACTTGGCGCCGGGAAAACTACGTTTGCGCGCGCCCTGATCCGGAGCCTGTTGGCAAACGATGAGGCCGAGGTGCCTAGCCCGACATTTGCCCTGGTGCAGACCTACGATGGCCCGCGCGGACACGTTGCGCATTTCGATCTCTACCGGCTGGGGGACGCCAGCGAGACAGCGGAGATCGGCCTTGACGATGCCGCCGAGGATGCCATCAGCATTGTCGAATGGCCGGAGCGCGTGAATGTCCTTCCAGGCGCGGCGCATCTGTCGATCCGCTTCATCGAAACGCCGATCTCAGACGTACGCACACTGACGCTTTCAGCCGATCTAGCGTTCGCCCCCCGTCTAGCGCGGTGCCTTGCCGCCAATGCGTTCATCAAACGGGTCGGCTGGGACGATGCTCGCGCGACCTTTCTGCAAGGCGACGCTTCGGCACGGCGATACACACGGTTAAGCCGTGCCGGAGGCAGCGCCATTCTGATGGATGCACCACGCCAGCCCGATGGCCCCATCGTTCAAGATGGCAAGCCCTATAGCCGGATCGCGCATCTGGCTGAGGACGTGGGACCGTTCGTTGCCGTTGACCGCACCCTGAGAGCGGCAGGTCTATCGGCGCCGACGATCCTGGCCGAAGACCTTGATGCTGGTTTCCTGCTGATCGAGGACATGGGTGACCGTGTCTACGGCACCGAGACCGACGGCGGCAGTCATCAATCCGACCTATGGACTGCGGCGATCGACATGCTGCTGGCCTTGCGCCGCGCGAACCCACCGATGACAATGCAGGTCTCGCCAACCCGGCTGCACCAATTGCCACAACTCGATGCAACGATCCTCAGCATCGAAGTGGCGCTATTGCCCGACTGGTACTGGCCAGAAATCTACGGCACAATCATGCCGTCTGTTGTGCGCGCGCACTATGAGGCCGTTTGGCAGCCTGTGATTGCGCATATTTTGACGCAACCGACTGGCTGGTTGCTGCGTGACGTGCATTCGCCCAACTTGCTGTGGCTACCTGAACGCGAGGCCGCCCAACGCGTCGGCGTGATCGATTTCCAGGATGCACTCGCCGGTCCCTGGGCGCATGACGTGATGTCGTTGTTGCAAGACGCCAGGGTCGACGTACCCGAGGCGCTCGAAACCAAACTTCTCGCACGCTATGCCGCACACGCAGCCACACTACCCGGTTTCAATGAGCAGGACTTCCGCCTGACTTACGCGGCTTACGGAGCACTGAGAGCCACGCGCCTGCTTGGCCTGTTCGTGCGCCTGCTACGGCGCGATGACAAGCCACACTACCTCGCCCATATTCCGCGCAACTGGCGCTATCTGGAACGCAATTTAAGGCATCCGGCGCTTGCACCACTGGCCGACTGGTACGACACGCATTTGCCGGTCACGGTTCGCAACCGCGCCATAGTGGTGTGTGACAGCACAAACGACAGATGCCAACCAAGAGCATGATGACAATATGAAACCCAGTTCCAGAACTGCCGCGCCAGCGCCGACGACTCCTGCCAGCGCCTGGATGCCGCAATCGGCAATGGTTCTGGCCGCGGGTCTAGGCACCCGTATGCGGCCTTTGACCGACCTAGTGCCAAAGCCACTGGTCCGGTTCGATGGCCGCCCGCTGATCGATCATGTGCTTGATCGGATCGTCGACGCGGGAATCAATCGAGTTGTTGTCAATGTCCACTATCAGGCCGATAAACTCGAAGCCCACCTCGACAAACGCGGCAAACCGCATGTTCTGATTTCCGATGAACGGGATGCCTTGCTCGATACAGGAGGCGGTATCGTGCGTGCCCTGCCAAAGCTTGGACCTGAACCATTCATCATCCACAATTCGGATTCAGTGTGGCGCGAAGGCGTTGGCAGCAATTTGAAACGCCTCTGCGCTGCCTGGGATCCAGACCGGATGGACAGCCTGCTGCTGGTTGCGTTGACATCGCACAGCATTGGCTACGATGGCCTTGGTGATTTCAACATGGCGCCTGATGGGCTGCTGACGCGGCGACCTGAACGGGAAGTGGCGCCATTCGTTTTTTCTGGCGTTTCCATTGCCCACCGACGATTGTTTGCAGGGGCGCCAGATGGCGCGTTCTCGTTGAACCGGCTTTGGACGCGGGCGATCGAAAACAAGCGCCTGTTCGGCATCCGCATGGATGGCGTATGGATGCATATCGGCACCCCGGATGCGATTGACGAGGCAGAGCGCCGGATTGTCACCATCGATGGCATCTGACCCAGCTATGTCGCGTCCGGTGGCGGCAGGCAGCATCTTTTCCGTGCCGTCAGGTCGACCATTTCTTGATTGTTTGGCGCGTGCGATCCTCGATGGCAATCTACCGCGCCAGGGCGGGCGGCCGCCTGATCCGCTAGAGCTGTCGAGTTGGACCGTTTTGCTGCCCACGCGCCGCGCAGCGCGTGGCTTCAACGATGCATTCCTCAGGGTTTCAGCGGAGCGCAAGGGTAGCGTGGTCGACCGTGGCCACGCCATGCTTTTGCCACGTGTACGCGCCGTAGCGGAGAGTGACGAAGATCAGAGCCTGCTGTCGGGATTGGCGGGCCTCGAGACGTTGTTGCCGGGTACGGGTGATTTGCCCGCGGCGGTCAGCGAAATCGAGCGACGCCTCGTGTTGACCCGACTGGTGATGCAGTGGTCGAAGGCGTTGCGGCGCACGGATACGACAGATGATGCCTCATCTGCCGATCCGGATGGCGGCATGGGACTGGTGGTGGCGGCTGGAGCCGCAACTCCTGCACAAGCGACTGCGCTCGCCCTCGAACTCGGCCGCTTGATGGACATGGTCGAAACCGAAAATGTCAGTCTGTCGACACTGGCGACACTGGTGCCCGTAGAATTTTCCGCACACTGGAAATCGACGCTGGACTTCCTCAAAATTGTGTTGGACTGGTGGCCAGCCTACCTGACGGAGTGCGGTCGGATCGCGCCTGCCGACCGACGCAACCGATTGATCCTTGCCGAAGCACAGCGCTATGCAACGACGCCGCAAAGGGCGCCAGTCATTGTTGCTGGTGTCACCGGCAGCATCCCGGCATCGGCTGCGTTGATGCGCGCGGTGGCGGCGCTCGATCAGGGCGCAATCGTGCTGCCGGGCCTCGATCAAACACTCGATGCGCATGGCTGGAAGGCAATTGCCGATCATCCGGAACATCCACAGTTCGGCCTCGCAAAGCTCATATCAGCGCTTGGGCAGACCCGCGATGACGTTGCCATTCTCGACGGTGCCGATCCAACACCTGTGGCCGTTGTCCGGGCGACGTTATTGGCTGAAGCGTTGCGGCCGGCCTCGACGACCGAGCATTGGCGCGACTTTGCCGAAACCGCATCGAAGCCTGACATAAATGCGGCACTTGACGGCGTCATTGCGCTCGAAACCGCCAGCGGCCAGGACGAAGCCGAGATGATCTCGCTGATCCTGCGCGAGGCTCTTGAGACACCCGGCCGCACGGCAGCACTGGTATCACCGGATCGGCTGCTCGCCCGCCGCGTTGCCGTGCGTCTCGAAGCCTGGGGTATTCGCGTCGATGATTCCGCTGGCCGCCCGTTTGGTAAAACCGTTCCTGGCGCCTTCCTGGATCTCGTCATCGATACCGTGGCGCGGCGCTACGAGCCAACCGCTGTTATGGCACTGCTCAAACATCCACTGACCCGCGTCGGTCTACCGGCATTCGACGTCCGTCGTGCTGCCCGAGCGCTGGAGATCGCAGCCTTCCGCACGATCTATCTTGGCGATGGTATGGACGGCATCGAAACAGCCATCGAACGCGCGGCCCTTGAGGTGGAGACTGGGGCGCGGCGCGAACGTGCGGTGAAGCGACTGTGGACGGAAGACTGGCAGATCGCCCGCGAACTGGTGCAGCATTTGAAAGTCGCTTTCGCGCCGCTTGATGCGGTATTCCAAAACCGGAGCGATCACGCGCTGGCTGACCTCGTGAGGGCACATATTACGACAGCCGAGGCGCTGTGCCGTCTACCCGAAGAGTTACCCGAACCGACACTGTGGCGTGGCGAAGCCGGCCTCGCCGCCTCGACGATGCTGACCGGGTTGCTTGACCCTAATCTACATGCACCCGCGATCGCGACCACCGACTACCCGGATTTCTATCGCAGCCTTGTTGCCCAAGAAGCGGTGCGGGCACGATTGCCCGTGCATCCGCGCCTGTCGATCTGGGGGCCGTTCGAAGCACGTTTGCAGCAACCCGATGTCGTCATCTTGGGTTCGCTCAACGAAGGCACCTGGCCGCAGGCAGCTGATCCTGGTCCTTGGCTCAATCGACCCATGCGCAAACATCTTGGTTTGCCGAGTCCGGAAGAAGCTATTGGCTATGCCGCTCATGATGTGACGATGTTGTTGGGTGGTGCTCGCGTATATCTGACGCGCGCCCAGAAGATCGACGGCGTACCCACCGTGGCATCGCGCTGGCTGTTACGACTCAACGCCTTGCTGAGCGGCCTCGAACTTAAGAGCGCCCTCAAGACTGACCAGCCATGGCCTGCATGGGCGCAGGCACGCGATGCCATCAGCCAGCCAGTTCAGATTGCCGCACCGCGTCCGCGCCCGCCATTGTCTCTCCGCCCACGGCAATTGAGCGTCAGCGAAGTTGAGACCATGATGGCCAACCCCTACGCCATCTTTGCTTCCCGCATTCTCGGTCTCGATTGCCTGCCGCCGCTCGGCCAGCAGCCAGACGCCAGCCTGCGCGGCAGCATCGTGCATCAGGCCCTTGGTCGCTTTGCCGAGCGATTTCCAGCGTCTTTACCAGATGATCCCCGTGCCGAGTTACTGCGCCTCGCCGAGGCCGTGCTCGCCGACTACACGCGAAGCCCACGCGTTGCCGCATTCTGGGTCCCGCGCTTCAACCGATTTGCCACGTGGTTCGCTGAGACCGAGCCGGGCCGCCGCGATGGCATCTCTCGAACTCTGGCAGAGATCAGTGGCGCAACCATTTTAACAGCGCCCGCCGGTCCATTCACTTTGAAGGCGCGTGCGGACCGCATCGACGTTGGCAGCACTGGCATCATAATCACCGACTATAAGACCGGCGGCGACGTGAAGGGCCTGGCCGGGCATGCCGCAAAGGGTGAAGCGCCGCAATTGCCGCTGGAGGCCATAATCGCCATCGCCGGTGGGTTTACCCACGTCGATGCCGGACGGGTCGCGGGCCTGCGTTATATTTCTGCGTCGGGTGGCGAACCGGCGGGCTCGGCAGTCGATGTTAAGTCAGATGACATTGCGGCGTTGAGCGCGACAGCCAAGGCTGGCCTTGCCCGGTTGATTACCTCGTTCGACGATGCAAATACTCCATATGCAGCGATCCGGCGCGCGCGCTTCAACTACGACTATGATGACTACGCGCATCTGGCGCGGGTGGCGGAGTGGTCTGGCAACGACGATGCAGACGGCGAGGGCGAAGCATGAGCGCCAACACCACATCGCCACAAGCGTTGCTCGCTGAAACAGAAATTGCGCAGTCGGCTGCATCCGACCCTATCGCATCCGCATGGGTGTCGGCCAATGCCGGGGCCGGCAAGACGCACGTGCTGAAAATGCGCGTCCTGCGGCTCCTGCTTGCCGGCACCCCACCCGAGCGCATCCTCTGCCTGACGTACACCAAGGCTGCCGCCGCCGAGATGTCGGCGCGCGTATTCGCAGACCTCGCGACTTGGACGACGGCCGCGGACAGCGATCTCGACGCGGTGCTCGCCAAACTGCTCGGATATGTGCCTCAACATGACGAAAGGTTACGCGCACGTCGGCTGTTTGCCGCTGCCATCGAGACGCCCGGTGGCTTGAAAGTGCAAACTATTCACGCGTTCTGCGAGCGGTTGTTGCAGCGCTTCCCCCTGGAAGCTGGCGTGCCTCCTGGATTCCAGATTCTCGACGACGACCTGGGCGCGAAGCTGCGTCGGCAAGCGATCGATGACATGCTGCGAACCGCGACCTCGGATTGCGCGACGCCACTCGGCTATGCACTTGCGGAGGTTATTAAGTTCGCAACCGGTGATAACTTCGACGAAATCCTCGGCCGGGCAATCTCCAAACGTCCGTGGCTCGATGCCATGGCACGACTTGATCTAACATCCAACGACGACGAACTAGCGGTCGCCGAGGCGCTCTATCGGAATGCCTTCGACGTCAGTCCGGATGCCGACGCCAAAGCGACCGAACAGGCGCTGGCCGATACATTGAGCGACGCCGATCTACACCGCCTGATCAGTGCATTGAATGGCGGCAGCAAGAACGATCAAAAGGCTGCTGAACGAGCTGCCGCCGTGCTTGCTGCCCCATCGAAGAGCTTACGAATCGATGCGTTAACATCACTTTTGCTGACCGGCGAAGGTTTGGCCCGTTCCAGCTTGATGACCAAGGCCGTCAAACAATCCCACCCTGATCTTGAACCCCTGGTGCAGCGCGTCACAGACCGCTTCTTGTTGCTTGATCGCACGCGTCGTGCGCTGACATTGCTTGCCGCGAACATGGCGCTGATCCGTCTCGCAATGGACGTTCTGCAGCGTTATTCGGATGCTAAAGCGGCCCGCGCCGCACTCGACTTCGACGATTTGATCGAACGTACGAAAAATCTGCTTAGCAGTGCCGACGCGACGACCTGGGTGCTGTTCAAGCTTGATGGCGGCCTCGACCATATTCTCGTTGACGAGGCGCAAGATACGAGCCCCGTGCAGTGGGCCGTGATCGAATCTTTAGCGCATGAATTTTTCACCGGTACCGGCACGGCCGACATCGCACGCACGCTATTTGCAGTCGGTGACGAGAAGCAGTCGATCTACAGTTTTCAAGGCGCCGCGCCGAAAATGTTTGCAGCAACCGGCAAACGTTTCCAAGCGATCACCACGGCGGCCAATCTGGCGTGGCGTACGGTGCCGCTGCAGTTGTCGTTCCGCTCCGTCGCACCTGTGTTGGATGCGGTCGATCGTGTGTTTGCGGCGCCGGAACGCACGCCGGGCGTTACCAGCGACGCTGTAGCGATACGGCATGTCGCGCTGCGCACGGGACAGGCCGGCCTCGTCGAAGTGTGGCCGACGCTGGTTTGGGACGAGGTGGAGGAGAGCGACCCGTGGTCGCCTCAAGACGAAGTCACAACGACTTCGCCGGCCATCCGCGTGGCCGCACGCATCGCCGACACGATCGCGCACTGGCTGAAATCAGGCGAGCGACTGACGTCGCAGAACCGCCCAGTCCGCCCCGGCGATATCCTCATTCTCGTGCGCAAGCGTCAACCATTCGCAAACCCAATGGTGGCCGCCTTGAAGGCTCGCGGGATACCGGTCGCCGGCACTGACCGGATGAGCTTGACGCAGCAGATCGCGGTGCAGGATCTGATCGCGTTGTGCGATTTCCTATGCCTGCCAGAGGATGATCTGGCGCTCGCCACCGTGCTGAAATCGCCACTATTCGACCTCGACGACGATGATCTAATTGCCATTGCGCCGGGCCGCAAGGGTACACTGTGGAGTGCCGTAATCGACGCAGCGAAGGTCAATTCGCGCTTCAAGAGTGCCGCTGAAACTTTGAAAAAATGGCGCGGCGAAGCCGACTTCATGCCCCCATTCGAGTTCCTTGCGAACCTGCTCGATCGCGACGGTTGCCGTGCCCGCCTGCTGCGGCGACTTGGTCCAGATGCCGCCGATCCGATTGACGAACTCGTGAACCTAGCTCTCACCTACGACGACCGTGCGCCACCCTCGCTGCAGGGATTCCTCGATTGGCTGAAGTCTGGCAGCCGCGAGATCAAGCGCGATATGGAGCAGACGCGCGATGAAGTCCGCGTGATGACGGTGCATGGTGCCAAAGGCCTTGAAGCACCGATCGTCTTCCTGCCCGATACGTGTTCATCCGGCACGCGCCGTAAAGCCGGCGAACTGGTTGAACTCATGGAAGCAGCCCGTCCTGAGGGTGTGCCGCCGTTGCTGGCCTGGGTGATCAAAGGGGCAGGCCGCATCGATCAGATTGCATACGCCAAAATCGCAGCGGATGCCCTGGAGCAGGAGGAACACCTGCGCTTGCTCTACGTCGCACTGACCCGCCCGCGCGACCGTCTCTATATTGCTGGCTTTGAAGCCAAAACCGGCCGCGCCAAGGGCTGTTGGTACGACTTGATCGCCGAAGGGCTCGGATCGGCGCTCGTTGGTGCCAATGCCTGGGACGGCAATCACGTGCGCCGACTGGAGGCGCAACAAACCGCCCCCCATGAAGTCTCACGCCAAGCGGACCGTGACGACGGCCCCGCCGCGCCGTTGCCAGACTGGGCCAAGCGCCCAGCTCCACGCGAGCCCGGCCTGACGATGCCGCTGGCACCATCGCGGCTAGCGCCGCTCGAAGCCGATGACAGTGGCGAACCGATCGATATTGCGGCACCACCGGCATCAGACAGTCCCAGCGTGGCCGATTTGCCGTCGCCGTCGCCACTCGTACAGGCAACCGGCGACCGATTCCTGCGCGGCACGCTAACCCACGCGCTGCTGGAGCATCTACCGTCACTAGACCCCGCTGTATGGGACAATGCCGCTGTAGCGTATGCTGCCACCCGTGGTGCTGCACTTTCGGCGGCAACCAGGGCGAGCATTGCCTCGGAGAGCCTTACCGTATTGCGCGATTCTGCCTTTGCTGCCGTGTTCGGACCAGATAGTCGTCCCGAAGTGCCGCTGATCGCGGAGATCGCCAATCCACGCGGCCGGGGTCCAGCGTTGCGCATTTCCGGACAGATCGACAGATTGGTCCGGCACGGTGACGAAATCTTGATTGTCGACTACAAGACAAACCGCCCGCCGCCACTGAATGTAGCCGATGTGCCTGCAGCATATCTATTCCAATTAGCCGCCTATCGCCTTGGTTTACAACATGTTTTTGGTGATATGACAGTGCGTGCAGCGATCATTTGGACTGATGGCGCACGGCTGATGCCTATCCCCGATGCCATGTTGGATGAGCACGAGAGACAGCTCTGGAAACTCGATGCCGCTCGCCTTGACGCCTGAGGCTGGCATCCCTACGTTTCGACCATATCTGATCGCGGGCGCACCCTCTCGGGTCACGCCGCAACGAGGAGAATACCCATGTCGTCCGCCCAAAACGTAACCGACAAGACCTTTGCCGCTGAAGTCCTGCAGTCATCGGAACCCGTGCTTGTGGATTTCTTCGCCGAATGGTGCGGGCCGTGCAAGGCGATGGCACCAGCATTGGAGCAGGTTGCTGCCGAAATGAAGGGCAAACTCAAGGTCGTCAAGGTAGATGTCGATCAGAACCCGCAGATAACCAATGAATACCGCATCCAGGCCATGCCAACTCTTATGATCTTCAAGAACGGCAAGGTTGCCGCGCAGAACGTCGGTGCTCTGGTGCAGAAAAAGAAGCTAGAGGACTGGGTCAAGGCCTCCATCGTCGCCTGATCGCACGCCAGTCCGTTCCATGCAATTTTTGAACCTGAGGCTCTGATGCAAGTCAGGGCCTCGTTGGTTTGTCGGCGGGTTCTCGCTGATTTATGATGTCCGCAAAACTACGGTCACAATGTTGCAGCACTGGTAACGGTGCTGGCGTATCCAACGTCGACGTACTAAGTGACTGCCATGCAAACGCTTACCCAGAAGCTTGCCAATCCCACACGTTTCATGGACCTTTCGGCACGCGTGCTGCCATGGGTGAGTGGGCTCGCCGTACTATTGATCAGTGTCGGCCTTTATCTTGCTTGGTTCAAGGCACCGCCGGACTACCAGCACGGCCACACGGTCAAAATCATGTTTGTTCATGTACCAGCAGCGTGGCTCGGCATGATGGGCTATCTGATCGTCGCTGCATCCAGTTTCGGGCTGCTTGTTTTCCGCCATCCCCTTGCCGACGTGTCAGCCAAGGCTGCAGCTCCCATTGGCGCTACATTTACGCTGCTGGCGCTGATCACCGGTTCATTGTGGGGCAAGCCTGGTTGGAACACCTATTGGGTCTGGGATGCGCGCCTGACCTCGGTGCTCGTCCTGTTCTTCCTTTACCTCGGGCTCATCGCGCTCCGATCGTCGATCGAAGACGAGGCGACGGCTGGTAAGCTCGCAGCCGTACTAGGCCTTGTCGGCGTGGTAATGTTGCCGATCATTCGCTTCTCGGTGGACTGGTTCGAGACGCTGCATCAGCGTGCCAGCGTCGTGAAAGCAGCAGGGCCCGCCATCCACTCATCGATACTGACGCCGCTGCTAGTGATGGCGGCAGGCTTCAGTTTGTTGCTTGTCGCCATGCACCTGAAAGCGATGCGTACCGAAGTGTTACGCCGCCGTGCAGTCTCGCTGGAGCTTGCGTCAGTTCGGCGCTCGGTGCCCTCGCGTACGCAATCGACATAGGGGGAGCGCCATGGACCAAGACCCTTGGAAATGGATCGGGCACATCACTGCAGCTTACGTTGTCACGTTTTTGGTTCTGATATTGCTCATCGGGTGGCTGGTTTGGGATGGCCGCCGACAACAAAGCCGCCTCGACGATCTCGAAGCTCGGGGCATTAGGCGTCGCGGCGCAGCCAGTGATCAACAATAAGAGCCCTAATGCAAAAGCCAGTCGACAGCCCCTACCAGCCTGAACCACGACCGCGGCGATCGATGATCGTATTCATACCGGTGGTGCTGTTCATCGGTATCACGATTATGTTTGGCTACTCGCTGAGCACCGCCGATCCCTCAAAATTACCATCGGCATTGATCGGCAAACCGGCGCCCGTTATCAACCTGACCTCGTTGGCTGGCCTCGAAGCCAACGGTCAACCCGTGCCGGGTTTTGTCACCGCCGATCTCAAACGGGGCGACGTAGTTGTCGTAAACTTTTTTGCCTCGTGGTGCGTGCCATGCGTTCAGGAGCATCCGTTGCTCACACAATTGAAGGATATTACGGGCGTAAGGCTCATCGGCATCAATCACAAAGACCCGGCACCGGGCGGCCTTCGCTTTCTACAGCGTCTTGGCAATCCGTTCGATGCGGTTGGCGTCGATGCGACTGGACGTGACGGCATAGAATGGGGTGTCTACGGCATGCCAGAGACGTTCGTGGTCGATGGCAAGGGTCACATCGTTTACAAGCACGTGGGCCCGATCACGCCAGAATTGCTCCGCTTGAAAATAATCCCGGCAATCGAGGCTGCGCGCGCCAAAGCAGCGGGTTAAAGTGGCACGAATTCGCCGGTCGCCTGATTGAACACTGACAAGTCGCCAGCCGCGATATCGAAATATGCGCCATGGAGCGACAATCTCCCTTTGGCTTCCAACGTCTTGACGCAGGGAAAGGTGCGGAGATTGTCGAGCGATGCCCGCACGGATTCTCGCTCCAGCGCGGCACTCAACACGTGTGGCGGTTGACCAGCAAACGACTCTAATACTTGCTTACGCCCTTCGGCCAAAATTGACATCCAGTTGGTAATGAACTGTGCTTCCGTTTGCCGTGTCGCGTCGTGCTCAAGACAGGCCCGCACACCGCCGCAACCAGAATGTCCGATCACCACGATGTGCTTCACTCTGAGGTTCAATACGGCAAATTCCAGAGCCGCGCTGACACCATGATATTTGCCTGTCGTCTCATAGGGAGGCACCAGGTTGGCGACATTGCGTACAACAAATAGTTCACCCGGCATGGCACTGAATACAGTCTCCGGATCAACGCGGCTGTCACAGCATGATACGACCATGACCTCGGGGTTCTGGCCATGGTTCGCCAGTTCCTCGTAGCGCTCCATATTCGGCGCAAAGTGACGGAACTTGAAGCGCCGGAACCGGTCCACCAAGACTTCGGGAAAGTGAGTCATGATCAAAACACCTGTTTGGAAGGGCTTGCGCGACGCAGAAGCACGTAGCCGACGATCGCCGACAGCAGCGACCCACTCAAAACACCGATGCGCACATCAGCGGCTCGTGCCGGATCGGAGAAAGCGAGCATGCCTATGAACAAGCTCATCGTGAACCCTATGCCTGCGATTATAGAGATTGCATACACTTGACGCCACGTCGCGCCTTCCGGCAACCGGCACAGGCCCGAGCGCACTGCCAACCACGAAAAGCCGAAAATACCCAACTGCTTGCCAATAAACAGACCGAGCATAATGCCCAGCGGCACCGACGCGAACAGTTTGCCCATGGTGAAACCTTCGAGCGATACGCCAGCGTTGGCAAACGCAAACAGTGGCGCTACCCCCAACATCACCCATGGGTGCAAGGCGGTCTGTACCTGCTCAAGCGGTGAATAGGGCGCCGCACCCTCAACCTTGAGCGGGATAGCAAGGGCAACCACGACGCCAGCCAAAGTTGCATGAACCCCTGACTTGAGAACGCAGACCCAGATGAAGATTCCAACCAGGACATAGGGTGCAAGGCGCGCTACCCCTCGCCAGTTGAGCACTGCGAGCACTGCAATGCCGATGCTGGCCAATACCAGCGACACCACCGACAAGCTCGACGTGTAAAACAGAGCGATGATGACGATCGCACCAAGGTCGTCAATGATGGCGAGTGCTAGCAGGAATACTTTTAAGGCGGGCGGCACACGCGAGCCAAGTAACGCCACGACGCCGACGGCAAATGCAATGTCGGTCGCGGACGGGATGGCCCAGCCTCGCGCAGCATTTGAGTCAGACCAGTTCAACGCTAGATAGATCAGAGCCGGAACGGCCATGCCGCCGATGGCGGCAATGATCGGAAGGGCAGCCTTAGCCC
>JANNRP010000131.1:0-2240 GCA_031401535.1 Hyphomicrobiaceae bacterium
GCAGACGACTTTCATGCTCGGTGAACGCGTGTTCCATCAAAAATTCGGCTACGGCTCGGTGACCGAGATCGACGGCAACAAGCTGACAGTGAACTTCGAAAAGGCCGGCGCCAAACGGGTCGTAGACAGCTTCCTCGAGAAACATTGACGGCCTCGACATCACACCGGCGGGTCGGTGGTCAAACCGAGAAGGGATGCGACCGTTGGTCTTGTATTGTCATGCTTGAAGCTCCTGCGAGTTTGCAAGCTTCGACCGCTTTGACAGTGTTGCGACCAAACTCGCAAAAAACAGCCTTCCGTCGGCCTAGATTGTGCCTTAACAGTTTCTTAATCACTTCTTAACAAAATAAGAACCATGGATGGTTACGAGTATAAATTTATCATCGACGTGTTCAAGCCGGACACGATCTCTATGGCTCGACTCGCCGAGTACATGGCAGACCTCGCTCGCCTGCTCGGCTCCGAGGCGCAAGTTCACTTCGACCGTCTCGAAGAGAGCAGCCTTGCGCTTGTGCAAACCATCGAACCCGCCGCTTACCCTGCGGTGCAGAGCCGTATCCGCGCACTTGAAGCGGGAACGCCAGATGAAGACCTCCGCAAGGCCTATGAGGCGCTGGATCTCAAGCTTCAGAAGGACAAGGCACGTGCCAAGCTACTGCCCCCGAAGTCCGCACAGATAGTTGAATTTCCCGGACGCGATCGGCCACAGCCGATGACCTACGGCCCCTTCTCCGAAGAAGGCACATTGCAAGGCCAGCTCGTCAACATAGGTGGGAAAGACGCTTCGAAGCACCTCATCATTCAGGATGGCCCCGTCAGATACTCTGGACTCGAAACCACTGAGGATATGGCTCGAGAGTTGCGCCACCACACGTTCGACCACGTTCGTGTCAACGGCGCGGGACGCTGGCTGAGGCTGGAGGACGGCACATGGAAGCTGCTGGATTTTAAAGTCCGAAGCTTTGAAATCCTCAGTGACGAACCACTTGTTGACGTTGTTGCCAAGCTGCGCAAAGTGCCCGGCAACCGCTGGGCCGATAGCGCCGATCCTATTGGCGAATTGCTCAACCTGCGCGGCGATGACGACCAGGTGCACTGATGATCGTATTTGATGCATCTGTGCTCCTACTTCTGCTCAATCCGGAGGCGCCGCCTCCAAACGATGTGGCAACAGGTCAGCCCGTTTCCCGCTGCAAAGACCGTATCGAATACTTGGTCGCGCAACTCACCAAGCAACGCGAAAAAATTATCATCCCCACGCCCGCCCTTTCGGAATCACTAATCAAAGCAGGCGAAGCCGCGCCACAATACCTGGAGATCATGCGCAATAGTCGCTTCTTTCAGATTAGCCCATTTGGCTCTACTGCCGCTGTTGAGGCGGCCGAGCTCATGCGCCAACGCATCGCAAAGCTCGGCACGCTCAAGGGCGACGCATTCGATAGCCGCGCCAAAGTAAAATTCGACCATCAAATAGTTGCTATAACCCGCGTAACGCGCGCGACGACTATCTACAGCGACGATGACGGACTTCAGAGGCTCGCCATCTCGCTCGGCATCACAGCCCGAGGCGTAGCATCCCTTCCGCTTCCACCCGAAGATCCCCAAGCAGTGCTGGATTTAACCCCACCGCCTGAGCCACTTATCGAGAGGTTGCCGGACGATGCTTCTTAATCCGCAAGATAACTATGATTATTACAAGATAAATTCAACAGCATCATTTCCCCTGGCTCCTCTCCACCCGCCCAACGCGCGTTCACTGACTTACTTCACGTGATCAGCGTCGTGATTTCGACGATACTCATGATCGTCGGCTGGGTCATTTGAATGCGAGGGTCTGGGTCGCAGCATTTCAATAGATCCGCGTGATCAAAATCCATCCGGTTACAAACAGCGGCGACAGTGCAGTTGAGATCACCACGGCTGTCGAGATGAATTCGGGCTCGTTCTTATATTCGGCGGCGAAGATCGTGATCAGCACGCCAACCGGCGTGGCGGCGGCAACCACCAGCACATCTGACACATCGCGTGGGAACTCCATGAACCGGCACACCCACCACGTCAGTACTGGCGCCACGATGAACTTCAGCAGCAGCACCAGAAACTGCGGCACCCATTCGATCTTGAATACTCTGGATGCGGCGACCTGCGCGCCCAGGGTGTAAAGCGCCAATGGCGTGAAGATCGACCCCAGGAACTGCAGCGGCTGGCCGATCACCGTCGGCATTTCGATTTCGAACCCA
>JANNRP010000132.1:0-30229 GCA_031401535.1 Hyphomicrobiaceae bacterium
CTACAGCGGGCTCTTGCCTCGAGCGCCCAATACTTGCGGCCCCTTAGCACAGGTGAAACTGTCGGCGAGATGATCGGCTGCGGCACGGGCCATCGCCATCGCCTCAGGGTTGGCCTTTGCATCGATGTAGACCGCGTGACAAGTTTCCGCAGGTGTGATGCGTGTCACGACCAGCACTTCACCTTTTGCAGTGTCATTGCTCGTGAACACCCGCATGATCGCGGCATAGGGCAAGTCGGCGCCACCCGTGCGCCGAAACCGCCATTCCACGGTCGCGCGCGTTCTTTTCGGTTCGTAGATCGTGTTGAACGCACCGAGCGTTTGCGTTGCCGCGCGCCGCTTCTCGGGCGATGGCCCGAAGCTCACAAATGCCCGCAGATCTCCGTCCGCGACATACACCGGGTAACCTTTCAGCCCAGGGCACCGGTAGGAGTTACCATCGGGATGCCGATTGAGAATGGTGCACGTCTTCACCTCGATCGTCGTCAAACGACTGCGGAGTGGATTGGCCGACGCCGCTCCGGGCGATAGCGTCAGTAGTCCTACGGCAATGGTGGCGGCAGCGTTTACGCATCGCCGCATGGTGCGAGGTTGTAGGATCTGATTCATGCAGGCCCCTACCATGTTGTCGATTGTCGTTCGCGCAATACTGCGGCACAAAGGCTGCACCTGCAGCATCACGTCAAGGGTTCACAATGCGCATCGATGCAATTCCTATCGGCAAAAACCCGCCAAATGATGTCAACGTCATCATCGAAGTGCCGGTCGGTGGTGAGCCGATCAAGTACGAGATGGACAAGGCGTCCGGCACGTTATTCGTCGACCGGTTTCTCTATACGCCCATGCGATACCCAGGCAACTATGGGTTCGTGCCGCACACCTTGTCGTTGGACGGCGACCCGATTGATGTGCTGGTCTGCAATACGCGGGCGATTGTACCGGGCGCCGTGATCAATTGCCGCCCGGTCGGCGTGCTGATGATGGAGGACAACGCGGGCGGGGATGAAAAAATCATTGCCGTTCCTGATATCAAAGTCACCAAGCGCTACGAAAAAATCAAGACACTAAAAGACTTGCCGGAGATTTCCGTCCAGCAGATCCAGCATTTCTTCGAGCACTACAAAGATCTGGAGCCCGGCAAGTGGGTCAAGATCCATCACTGGGGCGATGTCGATGAAGCGCAACAACTGATCATCGACGCCATCGAACGGGGAAAGAAGGCATCGACGGTATGAGCGAAGTGAAGATCGCGGTAATGGGTGCCGCCGGCCGCATGGGGCGTGAACTTGTCCGCACGCTGGCTGGTGTTCCCGGCTGCATCATCGCCGGTGGCATCGAACGGTCAGGCTCCGAGTGGGTTGGCCAGGATGTCGGCCGGATCGCTGGTATCGACGCCCTCGGTGTTGCCGTTACGGATGATGCCTTGGAGTTGATCGCCCGCGCGGATGCCATCCTCGACTTTACCAGTCCGGCGGTATCGGTCGAGATCGCTGGGCTGGCCGCCAATGCGCGCATCGTGCATGTGATCGGCACCACCGGCTTGCAATCCGAACATATGGCGGCGATTGCTGCCGCCGCTCGCCACGCCACCATTATCCAGGCTGGCAACATGAGCCTCGGCGTCAACCTGCTGATCGGACTGACTCGTAAAATAGCCGCCGCCCTAGACGAGGATTTCGACATCGAGGTGGTCGAGATGCATCACCGGCAAAAGGTTGATGCGCCGTCTGGCACGGCGCTTATGCTGGGGCAGGCTGCTGCCGATGGTCGAGGCATCGCGCTTGCTGATCGGAGCGTGCGGGTGCGCGACGGCCACACAGGTGCGCGCCAGCGCGGCGATGTCGGATTTGCGGCGCTGCGCGGCGGCAGCGTGATCGGCGACCACCGCGTGGTATTCGCGGGCGATGGCGAACGCATCGAGATTGCGCATCTGGCCGACGATCGTGGCATCTATGCCCGCGGTGCGATCAAAGCGGCCCTTTGGGGCCGCGGCAAGACACCGGGACTGTACTCGATGATCGACGTACTGGGGCTGTAGGATCTGGTTATTTGGCAAACGTCAGGTAACTGTAACCAAGATTGGTGCGTAAGCTGGCGCAGATGACCGTCCGGGCGTAGTTTCAGGCAAGCTAGGTACTGCTTGCGAGCCCCTTATGCCGCCCGTTTTTCAACGTTTGCGACCGATCTGCAATGCGATGCCGCGGCGCTTCGGCTACAATTCGCCCGTGATCTCAGGTGCTGCCGCCTTCCGGCGTTTCTGCACACCGCAGCTTTCAGCGCATCGCAGCCCTGATCACGAGCGACTGGTGGAGCGGGCCCGCTTTCATCTGCGCAATGCCGTGCACCAGCGGGTTATGACGAGTGTTGGCGATCTGCAGACCTACGTGTTCGAACCGCACAGCCAGGCCACTAAGATTGAACCGAAGGCTAGTGTGCTACTGGTGCATGGCTGGACCAGCGAAGCATCGTTCATGTGCGCTTTCGCCGAACAGCTGCGTCGACGCGGCTTCCGGGTGGTGCTGTTCGATCTACCCGCACACGGTCGAAGCGCGGGCACACAGACCAGCCTGATGGAATGCGCACACGCGGTGCGTGAGGTGGCGGAGGCATTGGGCCCGATCCGGTTCGTGATCGGGCATTCGCTCGGCGGTATGGCGGCATTGCTCGCTGGCAGCGATGGGCCGCCGATGCCGCATGCCTATCCGTTCGAGGCGTTCGTGCTCGTTGCCATGCCGAACCGGTTCGCGGGCGTGACGGCCAGGTTCGGCAGCGCCGAGGGCTTGTCGCCACACGCGTTTCGATACTTCGAGCATCGGTTGGAACGCCTGGCTGCACGTCGGATGGCTGCGTTCACTGGCGTCAATTTATTGTTGGAAACCAGTTGTCCAGCGCTGGTGCTGCACTCCGAGGATGATCCGGATGTGCCTTTTGGCGATGCCCAGGAAATTGCATCGGCCTGTGGCTGGGCAGAACTGCAGTCTTTCGATGGTCTCGGTCACCGCAATATCCTCTATGCGCCGCCGGTTGTACGCGCAGCGACTGCCTATCTGGAGCGGCAATATATCGGATCACGCAAACGGGCTTGAGCCAACACGGTGCGTTGCTGGCCACGTGTGCCGTACTCACAATCCCGACGTCACGATTGCTTAACTGCGTACAAACTCTGCCACCGCATCGGCCGCGACCTCCAGATTGCCGCGCCGGGTGAAACCTGAATTGCCGCGTGGGCCCAAATCGTGATCGCCGTCGGCTGCCCAATGAAACCGGATCGTTGGCGGCAGACCCATGGATTCCACTTCGGACTGCGACCCAAACGGATCACGGGTGCCCTGCACGATCAAAGCGGGACACCTGAGCGCTGTCAGGTGAGCGGTGCGCAATTGATCCGGTTTCTGCGGCGGGTGGAAGGGGTAGCCCAGGCACACAAGGCCGCAGATCAAATCCTTGGCGTGGCATTCATCCGCCAGCAAGCTGGCAACTCTGCCACCCATCGACTTGCCGCCTATGAACAGACGACTCTCCGGTGGCATTGTTCCGCGAACCAATTCCAGCGTGGTCGCGTAGAATTGTACGAGGTGTTCAGCTTTCGGCGGTGGACGCTTCTTGCCACCGTCGCGCCGGGCGGCCATGTAAGGAAACTCAAACCGCGTCGTGGCAACGCCGCGACCGTCTAGCAGCTTGGCGAACGTGTCCAGAAACGGGCTGTCCATCGGGGCTCCGGCTCCATGGGCCAGCAGCAGCCGAACGCTGGCATCTTGTGATCCGGTTTCGCGCAGTTCAAGCATTGTGTCGTGCAACGTAAAGGCCCGTGATGGAACTGTCTGGAACACTAACAGAGCTCACACTCCGGTTGTCGGTGTTTATTGCTGTTTTCCTCATCATGGCGCTGTTGGAAGTCGGCTTGCCCAAACGCGAGTTGACCGCCCCGAAGGCGAGACGCTGGTTCACCAATTTGAGCATCATTGGCATCGACGGCCTCGTCGTGCGGATCATGGCATGGCTGCCACAACTGCTCGGCGTTGCGATCATACCGATTGCCGCCGTCGCAACCGCCGTGTGGGCCGAAGGACGCGGCATTGGCCTGTTCAATGTGTTGGCATTACCCGGTTGGCTTGAGATCGCGCTTGCCGTTGTCATCCTGGATTTTGCGATTTGGCTGCAGCATGTCATCTCGCACAAGGTTCCCGTGTTCTGGCGCCTACATCAGGTGCATCACGCCGACGTCGACATCGATTTGACGACGGGCCTCAGGTTTCACCCGGTCGAGATCGCGCTTTCGATGGTCTATAAGATGGTCTGGGTGATCGTGCTCGGTCCCTCGGCCGTGGCCGTCGTGCTGTTCGAGGTGATCTTGAACGCTGGCGCCATGTTCAATCACGCCAACGTTGCCCTGCCCAGCGGGCTTGACCGGGTTCTGCGCCGCGCCATCGTGACGCCAGACATGCATCGGGTGCATCACTCCATCGTCGGGCGTGAGCACAACAGCAATTATGGCTTCAACCTGTCGATCTGGGATCGCCTGTTCGGCACGTATATCGACCAGCCGAAGGAGGGCCATCACGGCATGACGATTGGACTTAGTGCCTATCAGTCGGAAGCGCCGACAACGCTTTCATGGAGCCTGCTGATACCCTTCCGCGCAAAAAAATAGCGGTCAATTTTTGGTCGCGGTTCGACTACTATGATCCGGTCAGCATTGGTGTTGGGCTGGAGGCTTCCGCATGACGTCGCTATCACACGGCCTGGGTATCGTGTTGGCTGGTCTGCTGGCGCTATCGGCGGCTGCGCGTGCCCAGACTGCTGTTGCCCCGCCGGTCGCGCCTGCAGTCGCGGCGCCGGTTGTGCCCGCTGTTCCACCACCGCCTACCGCCAAGCCGCCGGCGCCGAAGAAGCCGCTGATCCCGGCCAAGATTCTTTTCGGAGCCGCAAAGACGCCGGCATCGCTTGAAGCCCGAGCCATTGGTTTCTACTCGAAGGGGTGTCTGGCTGGCGCCAAGGCTGTGCCGATCGATGGACCGGCATGGCAGGTGATGCGTCTGTCGCGCAATCGGAACTGGGGGCATCCGGTGCTGACCGCTTGGGTCGAGCGCTTCGCGCGCGACGTGCAAACGCTGGAGGGCTGGCCGGGGCTGCTCGTCGGCGATCTATCGCAACCGCGCGGCGGGCCGATGTTGACGGGTCATGCCAGCCATCAGATCGGGCTCGATGCCGACATCTGGCTGACGCCGATGCCTCAACGACGCCTGAGCGCGACCGAACGCGAGGATCTTTCCGCGACATCGATGCTGCCCGGTGCTGATGTTAGGTCGATTACCGTCGACCCGAAAATCTGGAGTGAAGCACATGCGCGCTTGATCCGGCGTGCGGCCAACTATGCCGACGTCGAACGCATTCTGGTGCATCCAGCGATCAAAAAGGCGCTTTGCGACGGCGCGGCGGCGCTCGGGCCAGATCGTGCCTGGCTATGGAAGGTCCGGCCCTATTGGCAGCATCATTACCATATGCATGTTCGTATGAGTTGCCCGCCCGACAGCTTGAATTGCCGGGCACAGGCCGCCCCATTGACTGACGACGGATGCGGCAAGGAGTTGACCGATTGGTTGACGCTGATCAGTCGGCCACCTCCGCCACCGAAGCCAGTGCCACCGGTTCCCGTGAAGCCTACTCCGCCGCCGCCGCCAATGACGCTGGACATGCTGCCGCCGGAGTGTCGCGCGGTGCTCGGGCCGCTGGCGAAAGGGGGTTAGGCAAACCCCAAGAACGCTTCCAGCGGACCTTTGGGCAACGGCACCAGAAACCAACGCTCGAACATGAAGAACAGGGCCAGTGGCACGCCAAGGCCAACGCCGAGTGTTTTGACAATACCTTCACGACCCAACACGATCATGAAGGCCATGATAAAGATTGCGGACGCCACATAGATGCCGATGTACTGGATCAATCCGACATAAACGATGGTCGGAAGCAGCACCTGCAACACGCGGCTGAACGCTGACTTGGATACAAAGGATTGGGTGGCGGAAGCTCCGCGCAAACCTATGGCGCGGACCAGATTGATGAGGCTTGCCGCCGCCATTACGACGGCAATGTAGAAGGGGAAGTAGCCAGGTGCCGGCCCTTCCCCATCGCGCCAACCGAAGCCAAGCCGGTTGCTGTCGAAGATGACGATGGCGCTAAGCCCTAAGAATATCAGCGCCACCGCTATATCGAGGGTCCGTGTCGTGACGAGCGCGGGCTCGTCCTGCATATCGTTACCGCTGCTCATGGAGACCCTCGTTGCATCAATCCCACCTCAAACGTTATTTGCCCGGCGCCAGAAAGTTGGCTTCCTTCATCAGGTCGTAGTGGACTTTTTCGTTGGCCTCGATCCACTTCGTGAAGTCGGCACCTGTCATGAAGGTTTGGTTGAATGCGCCGTCTTCCATGAACTTCTTCCAATCGTCAGTGGCCATCACCTTCTTGAACAAATCGACATAGTAGGCGACCTGCTCGGGCTTCACACCCGGCGACATGAAGATGCCGCGCAGCATCTGATACTGCACGTCGACGCCCGATTCCTTACAGGTCGGGATGTCGGACCACGCCTGATCCTTGGTCACTTTGTTCGGGTAGATGCTGCGTTTGGCGTCGAAGATGCACAGCGCACGCAAGGCGCCGGCCTTCCACTGCGACGCAGCTTCGATCGGATTGTTCACGGTCGAATCGACGTGCTTGCCAACGAGCTGTGTCGCGACCGCACCGCCGCCAGCATACGGCACATAAACCAGTTTCTTAGGGGTTGTAACTTTCTCAAGCGCGACCGTGATGATCTGGTCTTCCTGTTTCGAGCCGGTGCCGCCCATCTTGTACTTCTTGTCGTCGCCAGCCTTCACCGCGTCCACATACTCTTTCGCGGTCTTGTAGGGCGCCTCGGTATTGACCCATAGAATGAATTGGTCGAGCGCCAGCATCGCAACCGGCGTCAGCTCTTTCCAGCTAAATGGCACGCCCGTGGCCAAGGGCGTAGTGAAGAGATTGGACAGTGTGATGATAATGGTGTGAGGGTCGCCGCTGCCTTTCTTGACTTCCAGGAAGCCTTCGGCTCCAGCCCCGCCGCCCTTGTTGACGACGATCATGGGCTGTTTCATGAGGTTGTTCTTGGTAATGACGCCCTGGACGAAACGCGCCATCTGGTCGGCGCCACCGCCAGTTCCCGCCGGAATGACGAACGTTACGGGCTTGGTCGGCTCCCACGCCTGAGCAAGTGCATCAGTAGCAAAAGTAGCAAGGCCGACGGCCGCGCACGTTACGGCGATCGCAGACTTTGAAGCAAAGTGACGTATGAGCATTTTAGAATAACCCTTCCTGGTTGACGTTCCTCTGCGGATTATCGTCAGTTCTGACTCTTGGATCCGCTTCCGTGGTCAGATTTTGGCGGTAAACAGTCGAAACAGATTGGCGATGACAACACTCACGCTGACGCTGTTTTTGAGGCCGAAACAAGACCCTTGAACCAAGTAAACAGCGGCCACAATAGAAGGATCATTCCGAGGCTCATGATCGTTGCTACGAGTGGGTTCGACCAGAAAACCGTGAGGCTTCCCTGGCTGCCAAGCAATGCCTGGCGAAAGCCCTCCTCAGCCTTGTCGCCGAGCACGATCGCCAACACAAGCGGTGGTAAAGGATAGTCTAGCTTCTGGAACACGTAGCCGACGACACCAAACACAAGCATCAGCCAGACATCGAACATCGAGTTGTGCACCGTGAATGCGCCGATTGCGCAGATCACGAGGATCACCGGAGCGATGATCGAAAATGGCACGCGCAGGATGGCGGCAAACAAAGGTACGCACGTTAAGACAATGATAAGGCCAACGATGTTGCCCAGATACATGGAGGCGATCAGGCCCCATACAAACTCCTTCTGTTCGAGAAAGAGCATTGGTCCTGGCTGCAGGCCCCAGATCATCAAACCACCTAGCAGCACGGCAGCGGTCGGTGAGCCGGGAATGCCGAGTGTCAGCATCGGCAGCAAGGCGCTGGTGCCAGCCGCATGGGCTGCGGTCTCGGGCGCAATGACACCCTCGATCTCGCCCTTGCCGAAGTTATTCCCATTCTTAGAGAATTTCTTGGCGAGGCCATAGCTCATGAACGATGCCGGGGTCGCGCCGCCCGGCGTAATGCCCATCCAGCATCCGATGATGCAGCTACGGATCGACGTTGCCCAGTAGCGCGGCAATTTCTTCCAGGTCAGCAGCACCGCATTGAAGCGAAGCGTAGCGTGCGCACCCGAGAATTTCAGGCCGCTTTCCATCGAGGATAGGATTTCACCGATACCGAACAAGCCGATCACGGCGATCAGGAAATCGAAGCCACTGAGCATTTCGTCGTGACCGAAGGTCATGCGCAGCGTGCCGGTCATTTTGTCGAGACCGACGGCACCGAGCGCAAAACCTAGACACATCGACGCGATGACCTTGAACGGCGAGCCCTTTCCCATGCCGATGAAGCTGGCGAAGGTCAGGAAAAAGACAGCGAAAAACTCTGCCGGCCCGAATTTCAGAGCAAATTTTGCAACGAGTGGTGCAAGAAATGTGATGAGGATAACGGCGACCAGCGCACCGACGAACGACGAGGTGAAGGCAGCGGTCAGTGCTTCATCGGCACGGCCTTGTTGCGCCATGGGGTGGCCGTCGAACGTGGTCGCAACCGACCAGGGTTCACCCGGAATGTTAAAGAGGATTGATGTGATAGCGCCGCCGAATAGTGCACCCCAATAAATGCACGACAGCATGATGATGGCCGACGTCGGCGGCATGGTGAAGGTCAACGGCAACAGGATCGCGACCCCGTTGGCGCCTCCCAAACCGGGTAGCACGCCAATGATCACCCCGAGCAGGATGCCAACAAGCATGAGTATTAAATTATACGGCGTCAGAGCAATGGCAAAGCCTTGCATCAACGAGCTTATTTCTTCCACCGGCGTCTCCTGCTCGAGCGTCTCCAGCTATCCTGCCGGATTACGGTCGGTTCCCTGTGCGCATGTGAGCGATTACGTCAAAAAAGCCCTCACCCACTTCAATTCGTCGCTGGTATACCGTATGCCTGATGAAGTCAGTGAAGCAATAGACTTCAATGATAAATCTTCGGCGCGCGCCTGGGTAATTATTTTCGCAATATCTTTCAATTTGTTAGTTCTCTGTTTCTGATGTTTGGCAGGCGCAAATCGGCCTGAAGTGTGACCAGAATGACGAATTTGCACTAGCCAACCATTCGGGCGTTGGCATATGGTATGCCAAGAACCACGGTGGTTTGCCGGTACGCAACGCCGCCTCGGGTTACCTGAAAACTGCTACAGATAATTGGTCGGTCGCAATGGCGAGCACGCAACTCAGGATTTCTCCGCTGGCTGAGCCGCAGAGCCTGAAAGTTCGTGCCTATGAAGCCCTTCGCGCGGCCATCATGGAGCTGAATATCTACGCTCCCGAGGCTGAGCTGCGGCTCGACGAACGGGCGTTGTCGGCTGACTTCGGCGTCAGCCGGACGCCGCTGCGCGAGGCACTGGCGCAGCTCGATCAAGAAGGTTTGGTTCGGATCGTGCCTCGGCGCGGCATCTATATCGTCAGGCGAACCAAGGTCGAGATCCTGGAGATGATCACGGTATGGGCAGCGCTTGAGAGCATGGCGGCGCGGCTTGCAACGAAAGTTGCCAGCGATGATGAGATCGCCAATCTGCATGGCTTGGTCGATACATTTTCCTCCGATGCCGTCGCTCTGAAATTGGGCGAATACTCGGACGCCAACATTCGTTTTCATCAGGCGATTATCGCCCTATCCAAATGCGCCTTGCTGGCAGAAGTAACCGACAAGTTGTTTTTTCACGTTCGTGCGATCCGCCAACGCACGATTGTCGAGAAAGATCGCGCGAAGAAATCGATCGCCGATCACACGGAAATCGTTGCGGCCCTGGAATCTCGTGACACGGACCGCGCCGAGCGGCTCGTGCGCGAGCACACGTTAAAGCTTCGCGATCACGTGGAGCATTTCGTCGATATCGACTGAATTGATGCCGATGGGCACCACGCATTCAACACGCATTTATAGCGACGACTGCCAAAAAAACGCAGCAACCCTTTCGATAGGGAAATGGGAGAGGTTCCGAAAATGTCGGCCGATATACAACCGCAGAACCTGACGGATGGATTCCATCTGTTGATCGACGCGCTCAAGCTGAACGACATCACTACGATTTACGGTGTGCCGGGTATTCCGATCACGGATTTGGGTCGTATCGCCCAAGCGCAGGGTATGCGGGTCATCTCGTTCCGGCACGAACAGCATGCGGGCAACGCCGCGGCGATTGCCGGCTACCTGACGCAAAAGCCGGGCATCTGCCTCACTGTATCAGCGCCTGGCTTCCTCAACGGTTTGACGGCGCTGGCCAATGCCACGACCAACTGTTTCCCGATGATCTTGATCAGCGGTTCGTCCGAGCGCGAGGTCGTCGATCTGCAGCAGGGCGATTATGAGGAGATGGATCAGCTCGCCGTCGCCCGTCCCCACTGCAAGGCGGCTTACCGCGTGCTACACGCCGCAGATATCGGCATCGGCGTGGCGCGCGCCATTCGCGCCGCTGTCTCGGGTCGTCCAGGCGGCGTTTACCTCGATCTGCCGGCCAAACTGTTCGCCCAAACGATGGACGCAGCTGCGGGGTCCAAGTCGCTGGTGAAGGTGATCGATCCGGCGCCGGCTCACATCCCGTCGGCCGCGTCGATCGCGCGCGCGCTCGACCTTCTGAAAACGGCAAAGAAGCCACTCATTATTCTCGGCAAGGGCGCAGCCTACGCGCAAGCCGATGCCGATATCCGCGCCCTGGTCGAAAAAAGCGGCATTCCTTATCTGCCGATGAGCATGGCGAAAGGTCTGCTGCCGGACACCCACCCGCAATCGGCAGGAGCTGCGCGTTCGCTGGTGCTGAAGGATGCTGACGTCGTCATGCTGATCGGTGCACGCCTGAACTGGCTGCTATCGCATGGCAAGGGGAAAACATGGGGCGCTCAGGGTTCACAGAAGTTCATCCAGATCGACATTGACCCGAAGGAAATGGATTCGAACATCGAGATCGCGGCACCCGTGGTTGGCGACATCGCGTCCTGCGTTGCTGCGCTGCTGAAGGGGATGGGCGACAAATGGCCGGCTGCGCCCGTTGCATGGACCGGCATGATCCGGGAAAAGGTCGAGACCAACGTCGCCAAGATGGCGCCCAGGCTGCAGAACAACAACGTACCGATGGACTTTCACGGCGCTCTCGGGGCGCTCAAGCGGATCATCAAGGAGCGGCCGGATGCCATCCTCGTCAACGAAGGCGCTAATACCCTCGATTTCGCCCGCAGCATCATCGACATGTACCAGCCGCGCAAGCGCCTGGATGTCGGCACCTGGGGCGTCATGGGCATCGGTATGGGCTATGCCATTGCGGCCGCGATCGAGACCGGCAAACCAGTGCTCGCCGTTGAAGGCGACAGCGCCTTTGGGTTCTCCGGCATGGAAGTCGAGACCATCTGCCGGTACAATCTCCCGATCTGCGTGGTCGTGTTCAACAACGGTGGAATCTACCGTGGTACCGACACCAATCCATCAGGTGGCTCGGACGTTGCAACGACCGTGTTCGTCAAGAACGCGCGCTACGACAAAATGATGGAAGCGTTTGGCGGCGTCGGTGTTCATGCGACGAGCCCAGACGAACTTGCCCGTGCGGTAAACGAGGCGATGGATTCCGGTAAGCCGACCCTGGTCAATGCCGTGATCGACGAGAAGGCCGGCACCGAATCGGGCCGCATCGGCAACCTCAATCCGCAGAGCGTGGTCTCCAAGGCCTAGCCTGATCAAATGAATTCAAACCCAAACAGGAGCATGCAATGAAAGCCCTATCAGGCGTTCGCATTCTCGACTTCACACACGTACAGTCGGGACCGACGTGCACTCAATTGCTCGCCTGGTTCGGCGCCGACGTGATCAAGGTCGAGCGCCCCGGCGTGGGTGACATCACCCGCGGTCAGCTGATGGATGTGCCGAACGCCGACGCGCTCTATTTCACGATGCTAAATCACAACAAGCGCTCGATTACGCTCGACACCAAGAACAAGACAGGCAAGGGCGTACTCGAACGTCTGATCAAGGAATGCGACGTGCTGGTCGAGAACTTCGGCCCCGGCGTGCTCGATCGCATGGGCTTCCCCTGGGAGACGATCCACGAGCTCAACCCGCGCATGATCGTCGCCTCGATCAAAGGTTTTGGTCCAGGTCCCTACGAAGACTGCAAAGTCTACGAGAACGTGGCGCAATGCACGGGCGGCGCTGCCTCCACCACAGGCTTCCGTGACGGCCTGCCGCTGGTGACCGGCGCGCAGATCGGCGACAGCGGCACCGGCCTGCATCTGGCGCTCGGTATCGTGACCGCACTGTATCAGCGCACCACGACCGGTCAGGGCCAGAAGGTGACCTGTGCCATGCAGGACGGCGTGCTCAACCTGTGCCGCGTCAAGCTGCGCGACCAGCAGCGGCTCGCACATGGTCCGTTGAAAGAGTACAGCCAGTTTGGCGAGGGCGTGGCCTTCGGTGACGCCGTGCCGCGCGCCGGCAACGATTCGGGCGGCGGACAGCCTGGGCGCATCCTGAAATGCAAGGGCTGGGAGACGGACCCCAACGCCTACATCTATTTTATCACCCAGGCGCCAGTGTGGGAAAAGATCTGCGATGCGATCGGTGAGCCGGGCTGGAAAACGCACCCTGACTACGCCAAGCCTGCTGCCCGGTTGCCGCGCCTGAACGAGATCTTTGCGCGCATCGAGCAGTGGACGTCGTCGATGACCAAGTTCGAGGCGATGGAGATCCTCAACCGCGATGACATTCCCTGCGGTCCCATCCTTTCGATGAAAGAGATTGCCGAGGATCAATCGCTGTGGGCCACCGGCACCATCGTCGAAGTGGATCACCCGGCCCGCGGTAAATATCTGTCGGTCGGCAACCCCATCAAAATGTCAGCGTCTCCCACGGACGTCGTCCGCTCGCCGCTGCTGGGCGAGCATACCGACGAAATCTTGTCATCGGTCCTGAAGTACAGCGCCGACGAGATCGCCAGCATAAAGGCCTCTGGCGCTACCGAACCACCGCCAAAGAAGACCGCTGCTTGACGATCAAATGAATAGCTAAAAATCAAAACGGGAGCAGAGACATGCGTATCGTCGTCCATGGCCAGGAAGCGTTCGGCAAGGCGGTTCTGGAGAAGCTGATCGAGCGCGGGGAAAACGTCATCGCGGTGTTCTGTGCGCCCGACAAGGAGGGCCGACCGCTCGACCCCTGCGCCGCGTTCGCACGCGAGAAGGGCTTGCCCGTGCACCAGCCCAAAAGCTGGAAGACGCCGGATGCGCTGACACTGATGCAGTCGTTCAAGCCAGATCTGTGCGTGATGGCATACGTCACGTTGTTTGTACCCCAGCCCGTCATCGATGCGCCGACGCACGGCACCATCCAGTATCACCCCTCGCTGCTGCCACTGCATCGCGGGCCATCGTCAATCAACTGGCCGATCGCATGGGGCTCGAAGCAAACAGGCCTGACCATCTTCTGGCCGGATGAGGGGCTCGATGAAGGCCCTGTCCTGATGCAAAAGACGGTCGAGATTGGCGCCGACGAAACATTGGGCGACGTCTATTTCAAGAAGCTGTTCCCACTCGGTGTCGATGCGATGATGGAATCCGTCGATCTCGTGCGCGCGGGCAAGGCCCCAAAGGTCGCCCAGGACCATTCGAAGAAAACATATGAGAGCTGGTTCAAGCGCGAGCAGGCGCAACTCGATTTCACGAAGCCCGTTGCAGATGTCTACAACCTGATCCGCGCAGCCAATCCCGCACCCGGTGCCTGGGGCATGCTGAAAGGCGCCGAGGTTCAGATTTTCGATGTGGCGAAGGTAGTCGGGGCTGGCAAGCCCGGTGCGATCATAGCCTTGGGTGCCGAAGGCGTCACCATTGCCGCCAGCGGCGGCGCGATTCTGGTCAAGCGCATGAAGTCTGCCGACACCAAGAAAATAACCGCTGCCGAGTATGCAGCCGGCGCCGGCCTGAAAGTCGGCGACACATTCGATGCCTACAAGCTGGCACCACCGCCAGCACCAAAGAAACCAAAAACGGGAGAAACACCAGTGGCCGCAAGTTCTGCCTCCAAAGTCCGCAGCGACATTGAAATCGCGCGCGACGCCAAAATGAAGCCGATCGCCGAAGTGGCTGCTAAAATCAAAATTCCAGCCGACGCGCTTCTGAACTACGGCCCGACCAAAGCGAAGATCTCCTTTGATTTCATCAATTCCGTAGCGGGTAACAAAGACGGCAAGCTGATTCTGGTGACGGCGATCAATCCGACGCCCGCTGGCGAAGGCAAGACCACGACAACGGTGGGCCTCGGCGACGGCCTCAATCGCATTGGCAAGCGCGCCATGAGCTGCCTGCGCGAGCCTTCGCTCGGCCCCTGCTTCGGCGTCAAGGGTGGTGCAGCCGGCGGCGGTTACGCCCAGGTGGTGCCGATGGAGGACATCAACCTTCACTTTACCGGCGACTTCCATGCCATCACCAGCGCCCACAACCTGCTTTCAGCTCTGCTCGACAACCACATCTATTGGGGCAACAGCCTCGGCATCGATCAGCGCCGTATCGCCTGGCGCCGCGTCATGGACATGAACGATCGTGCACTGCGGTCGATCGTCAACTCGCTCGGTGGCACAGCCAACGGCTTCCCGCGCGAAGACGGCTTTGACATCACGGTGGCGTCGGAGATCATGGCGATCTTCTGTCTCGCAACCGACCTCAAGGATCTCGAACGCCGCATCGGCAAGATCGTGGTGGCCTATACGCGCGATAAAAAGCCGATCTACGCCCGTGATCTGAAGGGCGATGGCGCCATGACCGTGCTGCTCAAGGACGCGCTGATGCCCAATCTCGTCCAGACCCTGGAAAACAATCCCGTGTTCATACACGGCGGCCCGTTTGCCAACATCGCACATGGTTGCAATTCGGTGCTCGCCACCAAGACCGCGCTCAAACTGTGCGACTACGTCGTCACCGAAGCAGGCTTCGGCGCGGATCTCGGCGCCGAGAAGTTCTTCGACATCAAGTGCCGCAAGGCCGGTCTTAATCCGTCCGCGGCGGTCATCGTCGCCACCGTGCGTGCTCTGAAGATGCACGGCGGGGTCGCCAAAGACGCGCTCAAGGATGAGAACGTCGAGGCCGTCGCCAAAGGTTGTGTCAACATGGAGCGGCACATCGAGAATGTCGCGAAGTTCGGTGTGAAACCGATCGTTGCCATCAACAAGTTCATCACCGATACGGACGCCGAGATTGCGGCAGTCAAGGCCTCTGCCGAACGCATGGGTGCGAAGGCCTTTCTGTGTACGCACTGGGCGGATGGCGGCGCTGGCATTGAAGACCTCGCCCGTCACGTCGTCGACATCTGCGAAAAGGGCGAGGCCAAATTCAAGCCGCTGTATCCCGACGCCATGCCGCTTCGCGACAAGGTCAAGACCATCGTCACCGAGATCTACCGTGGTGCGGACATCGCGTGCGATGCGTCGGTCGAAACACGCTTCAAGGAACTCGAGGCTGCAGGCTACGGGCATCTGCCCGTGTGCATGGCCAAGACGCAATACTCGTTCTCGACCGATCCGAACAAGCGCGGCGCGCCGACAGGACACATTGTGCCCGTTCGCGAACTCCGGTTGTCGGCTGGTGCCGAGTTCGTTGTCGTGGTGACGGGCGACATCATGACCATGCCGGGCCTGCCGCGCGTGCCATCGTCCGAGCACATTCACCTCAACGACGCGGGCAAGATCGAGGGCCTGTTCTAAAGACTTGCCCGAGTGGCGTCATACCTCTGTCACCCGCAAATGCTGATAATTATTACGCTTGCGCCTGATCGATCCTCCTGGCATGGGTCAGGCACGGCGCGTTGGCGGATGGCATAGGCGTATAGCCTGCTGTCCGCCTTTGTGTATTTGGACGACAATTTCAAACATGGTGGGAAGCGCATGAGCGGTCACGCAGCACACGAGCATGGCGAGAATAACAAGACGGTGGCGCTCGTCATCTCGGTTCTGGCGCTGATGCTGGCGGTTTCCGAAATTTTCGGCCAGAAAGCGCAGACCCAAACCCTGCAAAGCAATATTGCGGCTTCGAACCTCTGGGCATTCTATCAAGCGAAGACGATCCGCAAAACTGTGACCGAGTCATTTGCCGACGAGGTCGATCTATTGCAGTTGGGCGCAACCGACCCGGCCCAGAAGAAGGCAATGCAAGAGCGCGTCATCAAATGGCGTGCCGCCGCCGACCGCTATGAGAGTGAGCAGGGAAAGGCGATCAAGGACCCAAAGACCGGCAAGGACACCGGCAAGTTCGAGCCGGGTGAAGGCCGCAAGGAACTGGTTGGGCGCGCCAAGGAAGCTGAGCTGATCCGCGATAAATACGGCGCCAAGCACGTCAAGTTCGAGTTTGCAACGGGAGCGTTCCAAATCGGCATTGTGCTGGCGTCGGCGTCAATTATCACCGGCATAGCGGCGTTGCTGTGGGGCGCCGGTGGTCTTGGCATCATTGGCATTCTGCTGCTGATTGCAGGTTTGGTAACATAATCAGCCGCCAGTACCTGGCGCTGGTCCAATCGTTTCGGCGGTTGGTTTGGGTGCTCTCGGACGTTTTTTTATGAGCTTGCGCAGCACCAGGAAGATCACGAGAGCGGCACTCAGTCCACCTGTAAACAGGAACAAGGACGCTGCCCCGTAGCGATCCATGACGACCGCCGCGATCAGCGGACCGATCGCAGCACCAATGCCCCACAGTGACAACATGGCGCCCGACCATGCGACCCGCTCAGAATCGTTCGCGATGTCATTCGCATGGGCAACTGCCAATGAGTACAATGCAGCGGGTGCGCCGGCCCAGAGCGCTGCCATGGTTGCGAGTTGCCACACGCCAGGCGCCTCCGCACTCCAGAGAACCGTCGAAAACAGCACCGTCATCGTGGCGGCTATCGTCATCACCGTGCGTCGGCCGATCCGATCCGACAGGAACGATAGCGGCAACTGCAGTACTAAACCGCCGAACTGTGTCGCAGCCAGCAGGAATGCAATTTGTTGAACCGGGATGCCGCGCTCGACCGCATAGACGGGGAACAGGCCGAGCGCCGACGTTGTGATCAATGCGTGAACAAAAGCGGCAGCAGCGGCGGCAGGAGCCCGCAACGGCATCTCCCAGATCCCGGCGATCGACTTGCCGCCAATTCTGGGCGCCTCGCCCGGAATCGCCAGCGACACGCAGGGCGCCAGCAGATAACAGAGCGCAGCAATGACAAACAACAGCGACAGAATCGGCGCGACCACCGCCATTGCGATCTGGGCAATCATGAATGCCAGCCGCGACAACAGCATGTAGACGCCGAACACCAAGCCTCGCCACTCGGCCGTCACCTTGGCTGCAAACCAGGCCTCGACCAACACCAGCACGCACGCCGATGAGAACCCTGCGATGGTTCGGGAAATCGTCCAGATCACGGCGTCCGAGGTGGCCCACAGGACGATAGCCAAGATGGCATTGAGTATCGCGAACGTCGCCAGCGTCGGTCGTGCGCCCAAGGCACCAATGACAGGCGCGGCCAACAAGCTTCCGACCAGGAAGCCAATCGACTGCCCCGTCGAGACCCAACCGACGATTGACGCTGGAAATCCGCTGAGACTGAGCTGCACGGGCACGACGCCCATCAGCATACCGGTTCCGAGCTGGTAGATGCCGACGAGCGCAAACAGCAGCAAAATGACGGACTGGGCCGATGCAGGGGCGCTCACGCCTAGCGTGCTGTCGCGGTCCGTCGAAGCCTTATCATCCCGCACGCCGTCGCGCTCCCCTATGCCACCGGAGTATGGCAGCCCCGCCAGATCGAGCCAACTACCGATACTCGACATAGACCTGAATTCACGTCCACACTCGGGCAGCGGTTAGTCGGTACTGTGCTGTGTACAATCGGAGGGCGTGGCGATGGCCGAAATCTTCAAGGATGCGCGCAAGAAGGAATACTTGAACGCGGAAGGAGCGGACAAACCGCTGAAGAGCCCAATCCCGCTCGCCACACTGAAGAAGGCGCGCGCCTGGCGGAAGCAGCGCCTGGTCGAGAAGGTCAACGAGCATGAGTGCGCCGCGATCCTGCTCTACGATCCGCTCAACATCCGTTACGCGCTCGACGTTTCGAACATGCAGCTATGGATGACGCACAACCCGTCGCACTACGCGGTCGTGTGCGCCGATGGGCACGGCATCGCCTTCGAGTATGGCAAATCCGAGCACTTGGCGCAGGGCATCGAGACGATCGACGAGATCCGCACCGCAAAATCCTGGTTCTATTTCTCGTCAGGCAACCGGCTGCAGGAGCGTGTCGAAGCCTGGGCCGATGAGATTGCTGACATCGTGCGCCAACGCGGTGGCCACAAGAACATGCGCCTTGCGGTCGACAAGCTGGAGCCATTGGGCGTCGATGCGCTGCGTAAGCGCGGCGTCATTCTGGTCGAGGGCCAAGAACTGACCGAGCATGCCCGCAAGATCAAATCCGCCGACGAACTCGAACTGATGAAGTGGACGATCCGCGTCTGTGAGGCCGGCATGGCGCGCATGTACGAGCATTCGCTGGCTGGCAAGACCGAGAACGAGATCTGGGCCGAACTGCATTTCGAGAATATTCGTTCGGGCGGCGAATGGATCGAGACACGGCTTCTCGCCTGCGGTCCGCGCACCAATCCATGGTTCCAGGAAAGCTCGGACTATGTCTGCAATCACGGCGAAATGCTGTCGTTCGACACCGACCTGATCGGGCCCTATGGCTATTGTGCCGACCTGTCCCGCTCGTGGACCATCGGCCATACGAAAATGTCGGCGAAACAGAGCGAGCTTTACAAAGTTGCCCTCGATCAGATCAACCACAACCTCGGCGTTGTGCGTGGCGGCATGACGATGGCCGAGTTCAATGAGAAGAGCTGGCGCATTCCGGAAAAATATCAGGCGCGGCGGTACTCGGTCGCCATGCACGGCGTCGGCCTATGCGACGAGTGGCCGTCGGTGCCGACGCATGTCGATTTCGCCCGCGCGTTTTCCGGCACGCTGGAAGAAAATATGTGCGTGTGCATTGAAAGCCTGATCGGCGAAGAGCGCGGCACCGAATGCATCAAGCTCGAAACTCAGGTGCTGCTGACCAAGACCGGCTGCGTCCGGCTCGACAGCTTCCCTTGGGAGGTTGGGTGAGGGGTGTGTGTTGGTTGGGTTGCGCGCCAAATGGGGCGCTGACCCAATCTATGAAATCGCATGAACGGGAGCCCGGACAGACCTTGCTGGCGGTCCGCGGCAGCACGTCATTCGAACGGTGCGATGCCGCCGCATGGCTGTATCCAGGGTGATGCCGGTTGCCAAGCGGCGGTTGAGACGGCAGCGTATGTCCAAACGGTTGGGATCGGGACAGAACCGATACGCGAATACGGGGCGGGCAACATGACGCGTGACCGGATGCACTTTCTGCTGCTCAACATCGGGCATTTTCTCGATCATCTGTTTACGTTGATCTTTGCGACCGTGGCCGCACTCGCACTGTCGCGCGAATGGGGTCTCGGCTATGCAGATCTGCTGAAATACGCAGCCCCCGGCTTCTTCGCGTTCGGCGTGTTCGCGCTGCCAGCCGGATGGCTCGCCGACAAATGGAGCCGCGATGGCATGATCGCGGTGTTCTTCGTCGGCATCGGGCTATCGTCGATCGTTACGTCGTTCGCGGTGACACCCTTGCAAGTCGGAATTGGCCTGTTTGTGATCGGCATGTTTGCCGCCATCTATCATCCCGTGGGCCTCGCCATCGTCGTCGAAAAATGGCGCGGCACCGGTATGCGGCTTGCAGTCAACGGCGTGTGGGGCAATCTCGGTGTTGGCAGCGCGGCGCTGATCACGGGCTATTTCATCGATCACGGCGGTTGGCGCGTGGCGTTCCTGATACCAGGCGTGGTGTCGGTGCTGATCGGCCTTGCTTATACGGCACTGCAATGGTCGGAGATTGCGCATCCAAAACCGGTGGCGAAGCCTGCTGTCGCGCCTGCCAAACTGTCCGCCGACGCCAAGGCGCTGCTGCTGCGGGTCTCCGTCATCGTGTTCCTGACGACGGCCATATCGAGCATCGTGTTCCAGTCCACGACGTTCGCCTTGCCAAAGGTGTTCGAGGAGAAGTTGGCCGGTATGTCGTTATCGGCGACCGCGCTTGGTCAGTTGGCGTTCCTAGTGTTTGCCATGGCTTCAATCGGCCAGCTGGTTGTCGGCCACTTTCTGGATCGGGTGGGCCCGCGCACGGTATTTCTGACGGCAGCCGGTCTGCAGGTCGTGTTCTTCGCGCTGATGCCGGGCCTGACCAATCACGCGGCGTTGGCGTGCGCCATGGCATTCATGCTGGCAGCCTTCGGACAGATCCCGATCAACGACTATATGATCGGTCGCATGGCACAGGGCGACATGCGCGCCCGCATCTACGGCGTGCGCTATGTCGTCAGCTTCACGGTGCTGGCCGCCGCGCTGCCGCTGATCGCATTCATCTATGAGGGCTGGGGGTTCGACGCCCTGTTCAAAGTGCTGGCGGTGGCGGCCACGCTGATCCTGCTGGCGGCCTGGCAGCTGCCGCTGAAACTACCCGAGGCGGCGCGATAGGCGGACAGGGACAGATCGTTGATTGAGCCGCAGGTTTGACTGCCGCGCATGCATCCCCGAATATTCAATCTTCTTCCTTCAGGGGACGCTGCAACAGGCGTTCGATCACATCGTCGATCGACGCGCGGCTGGTCAGCACATCGTTAACTGCGGTGGCGATCGGCACGTCGATGCCATGGCGACCTGCCAAATCGATCATCACGGCTGCGGTGAATGCACCCTCGCTGATGCCGCGCTGACCCGCCAAGATATCGGCCAGCGCGCGGCCCCGACCGAGTTCAACGCCCAGCTTGAAGTTGCGCGATTGCATGCAGGAACAACTGAGCACGAGATCGCCGAGCCCCGACAAGCCGCTGACGGTCTCAGCGCGTGCCCCCAACGTGCGTCCGAACCGGGTTAACTCTGCGAACGACCGCGCGATCAGCGCTGCACGCGCGCTGTCGCCGAGCTGGCGTCCCGTCACTATGCCGCATGCTATCGCCAGCACATTCTTCACCGCGCCGCCGACTTGCACGCCAATCAGATCATCGGACAGGTAAGGTCGAAATGACGGCACGCTGAGCGCGTCGGCGACCGGCCTTACGCACTCTATAGTGCGACCAGCAAGCGTTACCGCGGTTGGCAGTCCGCGTGCCACGTCGGCGGCAAAGCTCGGTCCCGACAGCACCAGTGGTTCGAGGTCGGGGCAGACATCCAGCAGGCAGTCGACCATGAATTTACCGGTCGTCCGCTCGATGCCCTTGGCGGTGACGACGGCGCGTGTGCCCTTGCCGAGGTATGGTTGGAACCGCAATAAGGCCTCGCGCATCGATTGCGCGGGTGTCGCCAGCAGCACGATCCCGCAGTCGGCCAGATCCGCTGGATCGGCAGTGGCGATGACGAGCGGCGACAGCGTAACGCCGGGCAATTTTGCTTCGTTGGCGTGTGCGCGATTGACTGCAATGGCGTGCGCTGCGTCACGCATCCAAAGCTGCACAGTCTGACCGGTCGCGATGGCGGCGACCTGCGCCAGAGCGGTGCCCCAGGCGCCTGCACCAATGACGCCGATGGTGGTTGCCCCGCTCATGCTTTTGCCCCTGCTTTGCCCGAGCCGATCATCGGCACCGCCGACGTATCAAGCGGCCACCGCGTGCGCGGCGCCACATCCAGCGGATCAATCCAGCCGCGGGCAAGGCGCTCAGCGCCGGCCCAGGCGATCATGGCACCGTTGTCGCCGCACAGCGCGATCGGCGGCACGTGCAGCTGCCAGCCGTGCGCCGCTGTCAAAATCTCAAGCCGCGACCGCAGCCGCAGATTGGCCGCAACACCACCGGCCACCACGAAATGATGCTGTATCCCGGCATCGAGGTAGGCTTCCGCGAGCTTGAAGGCGCGCACGCAGCGATCGGCGACACTATCGGCGACGGCCTGCTCGAAGCTAGCGCAGACATCGGAAATATCCTGATCCGACAAGGGCTGCAGCTCTTGCGCGCAGCGCCGCACGGCGGTCTTCAAGCCAGCAAACGAAAAATGCGGTTCGGGTCGACCCGTCAACGGGCGCGGAAACGCGAACCGCGCCGGATCGCCCTTCAGTGCCCATCGTTCGACATGCGGCCCGCCGGGTTGGCCAAGGCCCAACAGTTTCGCGGTCTTGTCGAAAGCTTCGCCCAAGGCATCGTCTATGGTCGTGCCGAGGCGCACATAGGCGCCGACATCGCGCACCAGCAGCAGTTGCGTGTGCCCGCCCGATACCAGCAGCAGCAGGTAGGGCGGGGTCAAACCCTCGGTTAGCCCAACCGTGAGCGCGTGGGCTTCGAGATGATTGACCGCGATCAGCGGCTTAGCAGTCACCAGCGCCAACGCCTTCGCCGTGGTCAGGCCGACGATCAGGCCGCCGATCAAGCCCGGACCGGCCGTTGCTGCAATCGCGTCAACGTCTTTGAGGGCAATACCCGCAACCGTCAGCGCCTCGGCGATGATCTGATCGAGGCATTCAGCGTGAGCGCGTGCGGCAATCTCGGGCACGACGCCGCCGAACGCCCGATGCTGCTCCCATTGCGAGCGCACGACATTGGACAGGATGCGACCCGGCCCGCTCGGTAGCCATGCGACGACCGCTGCCGCAGTTTCGTCGCAACTGGTCTCGATGCCGAGCACAAGGCGGGCCGCTGTGGTTGTTCCGTCCTGTGCGATCATGTCGTCGACGGCCCTTGATCATTGGCATCCCTGCCTATATTTCGAAGTCAGCGCTACCACCCGAGGAACACGAATTGCAAGCGAACCGGACTGGCACCAAGATCCGCATCGGCACGCGTGGATCGCCCCTGGCGCTGTGGCAGGCGCATGAGACTCGTCGGTTGCTGATGGCAGCGCACGGATTTGACGAAGCCGATTTCGAGATCTGCGTGATCAAGACCACGGGCGATCAGATCCAGGACCGCCCTCTGTCCGAGGTGGGCGGCAAGGGGCTGTTCACCAAGGAGATCGACGAGGCATTGATTGCGCGCACGATTGATCTGGCGGTTCATTCCATGAAGGATTTGCCGACCGTACTGCCGGACGGCTTTGCCATCGCCGCCGTGCTGCCCCGCCATGACGTTCGTGATGCCTTCGTCAGTCTGAAATATCAGTCTCTCAACGAGCTGCCACATGGCGCCACAATGGGCACCTCGTCGCTCAGGCGTCAGGCGCAGATCAAGAACCTGCGACCCGATCTCAATGTCGTTGGCTTTCGCGGCAACGTGCAGACCCGCCTGAAAAAACTGGCCGATGGCGTGGCCGATGCGACGATGCTCGCCTGTGCCGGGCTCGAGCGGCTGGACATGGCGGACCGCATCACCGCTAAAATTGAAACGAGCGTTATGTTGCCGGCCGTCGCGCAAGGTGCAATTGCTGTTGTCGCGTTGGCCGATGACGAGCGCACTATGACGCAATTGGCCGCACTGGACCATCAGGCGTCACGACTTTGCGTGACCGCTGAACGGGCGTTCCTGACCAAGCTCGATGGCTCGTGCCGGACGCCCATTGCCGGCCTCGCCACGTTGGAAAACGGCGCCTTGTCCTTGCGCGGGCAGGTGCTCTCGCCCGATGGCTGCCGCGTGCTCGACACCGCACTCAGCGGACCCGCATCGTCGGCGATCATCATCGGCGAAGCGGTCGGCGACGAGCTACTCGGCCGTGGGGCTGCGGGATTGTTCGACGGGTCAGCCTGATGCGTCTACTCGTCACGCGGCCAGAGGAAGACTCGGTGGCATTCAAGGCTCACCTAGTCGCGGCTGGACATGATGTGACGATCGAACCGCTGCTCAAGATTTCGACGGACAATACCGATCCGATTGAGCTGGAAGGCGTGCAGGCGCTGATCGCCACGAGCCGCAACGGCCTGCGGGCGCTAGCCGACACGCCGCACCTCGACGTCGCCAAGACGCTGCCGTTGTTCGCGGTTGGGCCGGGCACGGCATCAACCGCCCGGGCGATGGGGTTCACGGCGATCATTACCGGGCCGTCGAATGCCGCCGAACTGGTGCCGTTCATCGTCGCCAATGCCGACATCAATTGCGGCGGGTTGCTGCACCTTGCGGGCGACACGGTTGCGCCTCAGTTCGCCGATGAACTGGGGCGGCTCGGGTTCTACGTCACGCAGCCGGTCGTCTATACCACGGAGGTGGCGACCAGATTTGCCAGCCCCACGGTTGCCAGCATGCGCAACAAACGCATTGACGGCGTTATCCTGCTGTCGCCGCGCACATCGGAGGTTTATTGCGATCTCGTTCGCCAGCATAAACTCGAGGCGGCCTGTCGCGACATCGTTCACTTTTGTTTGTCATCAGCCGTTGTACTGCGTCTGCAGGCTCTGGGGTCAGTGCCGGTCGAACAGGCCGCGGTACCAAATCTTCAAGAAATGCTTGCGCTTATCGAGCGGTACACGGCAAAATCGGCGACGTGAATATTGATGGCGCTTGTCAACTGTGCCCGTGCAACTGACACGATACAACTCCTTCGCTGTTGATCTCCAGCTGAAGGCGGCGCAAGAAGCGCCATTGAGTATGCGTTTTGGAGGTTCTAGCCGACCATGGCAGACAAAGACGATGGCTTGGGCAAAGGTCCAGCGAAGCCGGGTGCGGATGCTCCAGGCGCCAAAAAACCGTCCGCGATCATTGACTTGAAGGCGGCTGAGGTGCGCCCCCCACAAACTGATCCGGCGGCAAAGTCTGGCCAGTCTGGCGTGACGGCGGCACAGGTTGATATCAAGCAGCCAGCGACCGGTGTAGCCGGTGGTGCATCGGTGCCACCGACCAGCAAAACCGCTGACAAACCCGGCGTGACTGCGTCGCCGTCACCCGCAAAGGCACAGCCGACCGCCACTAAACCAGCATCCGCGCCGCGCCAAGGTGTTGGAATTGCTGGTATCGCGACCCATGCGTTCGCAGGCCTTGCTGGCGGCTTCCTCGCATTGCTGGGTGCCGACACGATTGGCCAGCAGATCGGTTTGCCCGGCGCGTCACCGAACACCGTTGAACTCCAACGGCGGATTGCTGCGGTCGAGGACGCTGCCAAGGTCAAGCCCGCCGCTACCGCTCCTGACCTGACACAGAAGCTCGCCGCTGCTGAAGCCCGCATCGCCAAGATGGAGGAACTGGGGCGGTCGATCCCGGCGTTGACTGAAAGCCAAGCCAAACTGGCATCGGCGGCGCAACAACTTGATCAGAAGCTCAAGACACCAGCGCCCGGCGCAGACGCGGAAAAGCTCGCCCGCCTCGAGGATACACTGACAACGCTGGCAGCGGCCGCCACTGCGGACACGCAGAAGGGGCGCATACCGCAACTGGCTCAGATCACGGGGAAGCTCGCTGATCTCGAGGCCGCATTTGGCAATCAAATGGCCGCCGCCCGCAAGAGTGTCGCGCAAGACGTTGAATCACGACTTGGTCAGAGCACAGAAGCCGCCGAAGCCGCGCGCTCAGGTGTGCAACGCCTCGACCGTGATTTGGCAGCGATCAAGACTGACAATGCGCGTGCAGGCCAGCGCCTCGACAACCTTGATCAGACCGTGCGGGCCGCAAGGGAAGATACGGCCGGTCTGAAGACGGCGGTTGAAGGCTTGCGCGGCGATCTGACCGCCCAGCTCAAGTCTGTGGCGCGACCACAGGACGTTTCGAGCGCGCTGGCGCCATTGACGACCAAGTTGTCATCGGTCGAGCAGAATCTCGCTGGCATGGTGAAGGGCGAGGAAGACCGCAAGGCTAACGCCGAGCGCATTGTGCTGTCACTCGAACTTGCCAACCTCAAGCGCGCGCTTGATCGCGGCGGAGTTTTTGCCACCGAGTTGGCCGAGGTGCAAAAGGCGGCGCGCGGTAAGCTCGATCTGAAGGCGCTGGATGCCTTCAAGGATAAAGGTGTGCCGACCGTGACCAGCCTTGCCACCGATTTCAGGGCGGTCGCCTACGCAATCATCAACGCCGATGCAGAGGTGGCGGATGCGTCAGTCGTTGACCGGCTACTGGCGGGTGCCAAATCAATGGTGCGGGTACGGAAGGCCAGCACCGATACGAGCGACGCCAGTGCTGAAGCCATCGCTGCGCGCATCGAAGCCGGTCTGAAAGCTGGACGGTTAGCCGAGGTGGCGGACGAGGCCAAGAAGCTGTCGCCCAAGGCGAAAGCGGCGGCGGGTCCGTGGCTGTCTCGCCTCGAAGGCCGTGCCAGCGTCGACCGCGCCGTAAACGATATCGAAACCCAGTTGAAGGTGGCTCTTGGCGGCCGCGCGACGCAGTGACTGTGGCAATCCATTAAACTTGAAAAGATGGTCCGATCGTTATGGTGCGCGTTGTCCTCTACTTGAGTGCTGTTGCTGCGTTGACCGTCGGCCTTGCTTGGCTTGCCGATCGGCCTGGTGACATCCATATCGATTGGCAGGGCTACACCGCCAATCTGTCAGTGTTCCACGCTGTCATTGTTCTGGCGATCCTGCTCGGATTGACGCTGCTGTTGTGGTCGATCATTCGACAGTTATGGCAGAGCCCTTCCAATATCGGCAGTTATTTCATGCGTAAGCGCAGCAAACGCGGCATGGACTCGCTGTCCGGCGGCATGATCGCCATTGGCGCGGGCGACCGGGCGCTGGCCACGCGCTATGCCATTCAGGCGCGCAAGGCGCTGCCGAATGAGCCGTTGACGCATCTGCTACGAGCGCAAGCCGCCCAATTGTCCGGCGACCGGGTCACGTCACGGCGCATATTCGACGCAATGCTGGCGGCGCCCGACACTGAACAACTGGGATTGCGCGGCCTATTCCTGGAAGCTGAACGCGAGCAGGAAATGGAAGCTGCGCGACAGTACGCCGAGCGGGCCATTGTGCTCAATCCGAAGCTTGGATGGGCAGTGGATGCGCTGTTTGAACTGCAGTGCAAATCCATGGATTGGGCGGGAGCACTCAACACCCTCAGCATCGCCAAACGTCACGGCCATGTGGAGAAGCCGCTTGCGGATCGCCGCCGCGCCGTATTGTTGACGGCGCAGGCTCAGGCCGCCGAGGATAGTGAACCGGATCGGGCGATGGCGCTCGCCATTGAAGCCCAGAGCCTCAGCCCCGATTTGATCCCAGCCGCTGGCATCGCCGGCCGGTTACTTGCTGGCAAGGGCAATACCGCCCGTGCTGCTTCGGTGTTGCAAAAGACTTGGAAAAAGGCACCTCATCCCGATCTCGCGACTGCCTACGCTTACGCGCGCATTGGTGACAGTCCGCGCGACCGGCTCGAACGTATCCGCCAACTGGTGAAGCTCAACACGCACTCGATCGAGAGTCCGATTGCGGTGGCCACTGTCGCCATCGACGCCAAGGAGTGGGAGGCCGCGCGTCAGGTTCTCGAACCGCTTATCGATGGCCGTCTGACGCAGCGCGTCTGTACGTTGATGGCGCGGATCGAGGGCGGCCAGCATGGCGATGCCGGGCGGGTGCGCGAGTGGCTTGCGCGCGCCGTCAATGCACCGCGCGATCCTTCGTGGACGGCGGATGGCATTGTCGCTGAGACGTGGGCGCCGGTGTCACCTGTCACCGGTCAACTGGATGCCTTCCAGTGGCGCGTGCCTGTGGAATCGATGGAAGCCGCTGACCAAGGTGCGCTGGCAAGTAAGCTCGAAGAACTGGTGGCGCTCGGTGCGCGGGACATTTCGCGTGCGCCTGGTCTGACGGCCTCCGTCGAGTCTGAACCTGCGCCTAAAGCGATGCCGCCGGTGACCAAGAAGCCCGTTGCCGAGGCCGATATCGTCGAAGTGGTTGCGGTAGCAGTGCCGAAGGTAACGGCTGCTCCGACAACGGTGTTTCAATCGCCGGTTCAAGCGAAAGTTTTACCTGTCGCGACGAACGATACGGGGCCCGTTTTGACGGGCGTTGCCGCATCAATGGCGTCGACGGCGGCTCGCAAGGCCCAGGCTGCGTCCCCGCCCGCTGCCGTCGCGATGGCTGCAGACCGGCCAATCAAGCAGCCAGTCAGCGCATTGTCGGACGGCGTATTGCGCACGGTGCGGAGCGTGTCGTCTGTACAAACGCCATCGCAATCGGCCACGTCGCAACCGCGCCGCAAGAACGATCCAAACATTTTCATATCGCCCCGTGCGCCGGATGATCCCGGTCCCGACGTCTCGGCTAAGCCTGACGACATCGTGCCGAGCACGACGCCGTACCCGCGCAAGCTCAAAGAACATACTTGAGATACCCGTCCCAAACATTTCCTGGAGCCGAACGTCCATGAAGACCCGCGCCGCCGTTGCCTTCCAGAAGGGCAAACCACTCGAAATCGTCGACGTTGATCTCGAGGGCCCAAAAGCTGGCGAAGTTCTGATCGAAATGAAGGCGAGCGGGATCTGTCACACCGACGAATTTACCTTGTCGGGCGCGGACCCGGAGGGCTTGTTTCCAGTCATTCTGGGACACGAAGGTGCTGGCATAGTGGTCGAGGTTGGACCGGGCGTTAGATCGTTGAAAGTCGGCGATCATGTCATTCCACTGTACACACCGGAATGCCGCGAGTGCGACTACTGCCTCAACCCGAAGACCAATCTGTGCCAGTCGATCCGCACCACGCAAGGCGCGGGATTGATGCCGGACGGTACCAGCCGGTTCAGTTACAAAGGGCAGAAGATCCATCACTACATGGGCTGCTCGACGTTCGCCAATCACACGGTGATGCCGGAAATCGCAGTTGCAAAAATCCGCTCCGACGCGCCGTTTGACAAGGTTTGCTACATCGGTTGCGGCGTCACGACGGGTGTCGGCGCGGTGATCAACACGGCCAAGGCAGAGCCGGGCTGCAACGCCATCGTGTTCGGTCTCGGTGGTATCGGCCTCAACGTGCTGCAAGGCCTCAAGATGATCGGCGCCAACATGATCGTCGGCGTCGATCTCAACCCGGACCGTGAGGCTTGGGGTCGCAAATTCGGCATGACGCATTTTGTCAATCCGAAGGACGTTTCGGGTGACCTCGTGGCTCATCTCGTGGCGCTCACCAACGGCGGTGCCGACTACACCTTCGAGTGTATCGGCAATGTCGACGTGATGCGGGTGGCGCTTGAGGCAGCCCACAAGGGCTGGGGTGAGAGCATCATCATCGGCGTGGCGGGGGCCGGCAAGGAGATCAAAACGCGGCCGTTCCAACTCGTCACCGGTCGCGTCTGGCGCGGTACTGCGTTCGGCGGCGCGCGTGGCCGCACCGACGTGCCGAAGATTGTCGACTGGTACATGAGCGGCAAAATTCAGATCGACCCCATGATCACGCACACGATGCCGCTCGACGATATCAACAAGGGCTTTAGTCTGATGCACGAAGGCAAGAGCATCCGTGGCGTCGTGATCTACTGAGGTGGCCCGCTTGGCGCCGATCCGCCAGTCTCAACTCTGCTGGTCGCTGAAGGCGCGGTGATTGGCAAGGTACCAGCCGAGCGCTACAACCTGCAGGGCAAGAAATACACCGAAGGCCGATCGGTAAGCCTCGGGTGGATAGCCGCCGGTGGCGGTCCTAGGATACAGGTCGATCAGCGCGCCAATCGCGTACTGGATCACAAAAGCGGCTGAGAAGATGACCAGGTTCATTGCCGTGTTGGCGCGGCCTGAAAGTGCCCCGCCGAAATAACTCGACAGCCACGGGTAGGCGAGAATGGCCACCTGCCCGACACTACCGAACATCAGCCAGGCCGGCACTGCTACGGTCTTGCCGCCGAACACAATCAGCGCTTCAGCCAACAGGAACAGCAGGATAAAGCCGAGTAGCACCTTCATCACACCGACGCGGCGTCGAGCAAACCAATCCGCAATGGCGCCAGTGGCGAGAATTCCGACAAAGAAGGCTGTCGCCATCATGAACAGCGTGCTTGCAACCCCGGCACGGTCGTAACCGGCAACGTCTCTGAGCCAAGGGCCGGCCCAAAGAGTTTGAATTGCGATATGCGTTCCAGCCGTCGCGCCCAATAGCGGTGCCAGCGCGAGGAAAGCCTTGTCACGATAGATGCCGCCGATCTGG
>JANNRP010000133.1:0-2016 GCA_031401535.1 Hyphomicrobiaceae bacterium
CATTGCTCATGCTCAATTCTGGGTCGGTGCATGCTATCGGCCCCAACCGGCTCTGGGTGAATTTGGCCCGCCGCTGGACCCTTCGCGGAGTGACTGTGCTCAGACTCGACGTGTCCGGCATCGGCGACAGTCCGCCAAGGCCTGGCGCTGAACCCAACGTGGTGTACTCGCGCCACGCTGCGGGTGACATTGCCGCGGCGTTGCGCTTTGTACGTACCCTGCCCGGCGTAACCGAGTGCCACTTGATGGGACTCTGTTCCGGGGCGTACCACGCCTTCAAGGCCGCCGTGGCGGGCCAGGCGGTGTCGTCGAGTCTGATGATCAATCCATTGACGTTCTCCTGGAAGGACGGCGATCGACTCAGCGACATCAAGGAGTACGAAATACTCGAGTTGGCAGCCAAGTTCCGCGGCAAGTTGCTGACCTCTGAGCCGTGGCGTAGGCTCTCTCGAGGTGAACTCGACATACGCTTGATCTGCAAGGTTGCAGCCCGGCGTCTGTGGATCGTCGCCGCCCCGTTGCTGACTGCGGTCGCCAGGCTGTTGCGCCTTCCCATGACCAGGGATCTGTCGCGCGACCTTGCAACGGCAACCGGCCACGCCATCGAACTGCGCTTCGTCTTCGCCGAGGATGCACCTGGTTTTGCGCTCCTGCGCCAGCAGAGTGGCCAGACGATCACCCGCCTACAAGCGAGAGGTGTGGCCACACTCGATTTCGTGGCCGACGCAGACCACACGTTCACGCACTTAGGGGCGCGTGAGCGCTTGATTCGTGTGCTCGAGTGCCGCATGTGGCCCGATCAGGACACTGAAAGCGACGCCGCCGGCTCTAGAACTGCCACGTGAACAGCCCAGACTTTCGCGCTGACATCAATGGCCTTCGCGGCATCAGCGTGGTGCTGGTGGTGGCCTACCATCTCCAGGCGAAAGGGGCCGGCGGTGGTTTCATTGGCGTCGATGTCTTCTTCGTGATCTCGGGCTACTTGATGACCCGGATCATCTGGCGTGGTCTCGCCGAGGAGCGATTCAGTGTCTGGCGCTTTGTCGCTGCACGGGCTGCGCGTATCTGGCCCGCGCTGGCGGCAATGCACGTCGTGCTGATCGCGTTGGGCGCTCTGTTGCTGCCGCCGTTTGATATGCGTTCGTTGGCCGCGCAGGGCGCCTGGGCGCTGCCATTGCTTTCGAACTACTACTTTCGCGAGCACTCTGGCTACAACATGCAGGGCAGCGACGACCTGTGGTTGCTGCATACCTGGTCACTGTCGGTCGAGTGGCAGTTCTATCTCCTCTACCCAATCTTGCTGATCGTGGTGGTGACACTGGCCCGCCGATGGGGAGCCGTGCGATCCGAGGCCGGACTCGAGCGCGTGCTGTTGATTGCCGTTGTTTGCGCGGCCGCAACATCGCTTGGTTCGCAGTGGTTGATGACATCCACGGATCCAGAGGGCAGCTTCTTCCTGTTGTCTGCGCGCGCATGGGAGTTGCTGGCCGGCGCGGTCGTGTTCTTGGCTGCGCCCGCGACAACTGAGTCGCGCGGGCGGTGGCGCCGGGTCTCTGGATACGCTGGCCTCGCGCTCGTGTTGTCGTCAGCGTTGGTCATCGCAGTGCTGCGTCAGCGCCCGGTCGGTTTGGGTGCCTACCTCTTTGCGCCGGTGCTTGGCGCAGTGCTGATTCTGTGGGCCAACGACCAGCGCAATTGCATCCTGCGGCACCGATGGCTTCAGAGTTTGGGTCGGTGGTCGTACTCGGTCTACCTGTGGCACTGGCCAATCATCGTGGCGCTGCGCCTCACGACTTGGTCCGTCGACTACCCGCGCCTGACTATGGTGGCTGCGGCCGCGGCATCCGTCTTGGTCGGATGGTTGTCTTATAGATACCTTGAGCGCCTGGGGGCGACACCACGGAGAGGGCCAGCGTGGCGTGTGGCAACCCGACCGGCATTGATGATGGCGGTGGCTGGGGCCGCAGCCCTTAGCGTAACGGAGAGCGACGGAATGGCATGGCGCGCGCCCGAAAG
>JANNRP010000134.1:0-4201 GCA_031401535.1 Hyphomicrobiaceae bacterium
GCAAACAATCCGAGCGCGATCGAGATCCACCACATGATGTCATAGGACTTGCTGCTGTCATACAATACGCCCGCCAGCCACAATCCGGCGAAGCTGCCAAGCTGGTGCGAGAAGAAAACAAAGCCAAAGAGCATCGACATCCACGTTGTGCCGAAGAACAACCCGACGAGACCGGACGTCAGCGGCACGGTCGACAGCCAGAAGAAGCCGAGCAGCACGCTGAGGCCGATCACTGTCGTCGGCGTAATCGGCAGATAAAGCAGCCCCAGGAACACGAATACGCGTCCGAAGTAGATCAGGCTCAGCCCGACCCGTTTCTCCACGTATTTCCCTGATTGACCGGCAATATAGGTGCCAACGATATTGGCGGCACCGACCAGCATCAACGCCCAGACGCCAACCCAGGGCTCAAGCCCCTTGTCGGCAACGAACGCGGGCAAATGCACGCCGTAGAAGGCGACGTGAAAACCGCACACGAAGAAACCGGCGGTCAATAGCCAAAAGCTCGGATGCGCAAAGGCTTCTGCGAACGCTTCCGATAACGTTTGCGGTTTGGCGGTTCCCGCGGGCGCTTGCGGAGTGCCCGCCAGCGTGTAGGCGAATGGGACCATGGCGGCCGCCGTGCCCAAAAGCACAATCAAACTGGTCTTCCAGCCATATGCCTCGATCAACAGATGGGCATAGGGAAATGCAATGAAGCCGCCTATGCCGCCAGCCATTCCCAATGAAGCTATGGCCTGCGTGCGCTTTTCGGGCGGCACCGCGCGGCCGACCGCGCCGACGAGCGCTGTGACGCCCGTGCCGCTCACGCCAAGCCCCAATAGTACGCCGCTGATCAGCAGTTCAGTGCCAGTCCGGGCCGCATACATCAGGTAAAGGCCGGTCATGGTTGCCAGTGCACCGCCAATGATGACGCGACCCGCACCATACTTGTCGGCGATGGCGCCGGAGAAGATCGCGCCTATACCCCAGACCAGATTGGCAATCGCCATCGCTGTGGAGAACGCTTCGCGCCCGACACCCAGATCCGTGGTCATGGGTTTGAGGTACAGGCCCATAACCTGCCGCAGACCCATCGCCATACCGACAATGATACCGGCGCCTAGAATGATGACCCAGACGGGTCGTGCTGGCTTGAGCGTGCTGACTGATTGGTTCATGAATCATGATCTCCCGAACTATGTCGGTTGTAGCCCCACCGTGCCGGATTTGTCGCCTGCTGATTTACGAGGGCTCGGTTGAAGAAATGTCAGTGCTAAACCGACACCCGACCCACGGGTAACATTCGCCGTTCCAGTTCGACGATCGACCCGCCAATTTCGGACAAGCCAAATCCGGTCATGGCAATCTCCCAATGTCGGGGCATGCCGGATATCTGATAGATATTGTAGCGGGCAAGTGCCTCGTGCCCGTGGACTTGGCTCGCGGACGCCGATGCTATGCCAATCACGGGTACTGCGCCTGTGCTGGACGCCAACTCGGTGCGCATATTGCGATGGTTGTGCCCGTGCAGCACGAGTTCTGCACCGACGGTCTTGAGCACCTCGGCAAACGTCGCAGCATCGGTCAAATCACGGTGGCGGCCCGCTTGCCCCGGCAAAGGTGGATGATGGATCATCACCAGCCGGAAGATCCCCTGGGCGCCGAGCGCTAACAGAATATCTCGCGCTTTCGAAATCTGCAGCGCGCCAAGATGGCCAGATGCAACGGCTGGACGCGTCGGCACTGCCGAGCACAATCCAATGATCGCGATCGCACCGACCCGCCGCACATAGGGAAATCTTGGCTGCGCTGCTGGACCGCCCAACCCGCCTTGGCTAGCGCCCCACTCATCTGACGTCATATAGGGTTGCCACCGCCCGATGCCCGGATGGTGGACCAGATGGGTGTAAATATCGTGATTGCCCGGTACCAGCGACACCTGATTCGGCGTACCAACGGTGGCGAGCCAAGCAGCAGCCGCCTCATATTCGGTCGGCAGACCGATATTCACTAGATCGCCCGTGATCGCAATGTGGTCAGGCACGCGGGCTTTGATGTCAGCCACCAGCTTATCGGCGATGCTGCGGACGTGCACATGCCGCCGTTTGCGCCGCCAGTTGGCAAATCCCAGCAGCCGCTTGGCGTTCCAATACGCGGGCGTGAAGCCGACAACCGGGCTCAAATGGACGTCTGACAGGTGAGCAATAGTCGTGGCTGTGGTCATCTCAATGCCCTGAGGGTGATGATAGATGCTCGTCGCGGTGGCGACGGTGTACACCACGTCGGACAACGAGGTAATGATTCGGGAGCGCGACATTTGCTTGGCCAGCGTCTTGTCGTCAAAGTTTTGCAACGCTATTGGCGCATCTCGCGTGGCCTGACACTGGGCGCTCAGGGTGCCATCATCGACGCGCACGGGCGATTTTTGCTGATCCGGCACGGTTATCGCCCGGGTTGGCATTTCCCAGGAGGCGGCGTCGAAAAGAATGAGACGATCGAGGCCGCCCTGCGCCGCGAGTTAGCCGAGGAAGCGGGCGTCGCATACGATACCGCGCCGGATTTGTTCGGCGTCTATGCCAACTTCCAACTATTCCCGAACGACCATGTGGCGCTGTTTGTCGTGCGCCAGTGGCGGCAGTCACATATCCCCAAACCGAATGCGGAAATTGCCGAGCAGGGCTTCTTCGCACCGGAAGGCTTGCCCGCCGAGACAAACCGCGCCACACGCGCACGCATCGATGAGATCCTCGGGCGGTCGCCGAAAAACGCAACGTGGTAACGCGTCTCGTTCATGCGAGCGTCGCATCTGCGGCCTTTCCATCTGGTGGATGGCTGGGCTAAGCACAAACGTCTCTCCAACCCCCAAATTGCGAGCGCATCCGATGAGCGATCACCTGCCCCAGGTATTGAAGACCCTCGACAAGTCGGAAGCAGACGGGCTAGCGCGCCTGTTCGAATTGCTGCGCATCGACAGCATCTCGACGGACCCGGCTTACAAGACGCGCTGCAAGGCTGCCGCTGACTGGTGTGCAGCAACTCTGAACGACATCGGCTTCGATGCATCCGTGCGCCCAACCACAGGACATCCGATGGTCGTCGGCCACAACTTCAAAACCCTGCCCAAAGGTGTGCCGCACGTTCTGTTCTATGGCCATTACGATGTGCAACCCGTCGATCCGCTCGAGTTGTGGACCACGCCCCCCTTCGAACCCCGAATTGCGACAGAGCGTGGCAACGGCAAAGTGATCATCGCGCGCGGCGCCGAGGACAATAAGGGCCAGCTGATGACGTTCTTCGAGGCCGCCCGCGCCTGGAAGTCAGTGGCAGGTGGACTGCCTATCGCCGTCACCGTGCTGCTCGAAGGCGAGGAAGAATGCGGATCGCCTAGCCTGCCCGGGTTCCTGAAGACGACCGCCAACGAACTGCGGTGCGACTTCGCACTCGTCTGCGACACGGGGCAATGGGACAAGGACACGCCCGGCATCGCTACACAACTACGCGGCCTCGCCTCGACCGAAGTCATCATCCATGGCCCGTCGCGCGATCTGCACTCAGGGCTTTACGGTGGCGCTGCCATCAATCCGATCCGCGTGCTGACCCGCATCCTGGGCGACATGCATGATGCCAAGGGTCGGGTGCGGATCCCCGGGTTCTACGATGGCGTCAAGCCGCCAACCAAAGCTCAGCGTGCCCAATGGGCTGCCCTCGACTTTGCGCCGGCGGAGTTTCTGGGCAGCGTCGGCCTCAAGCAACCGGCCGGAGAAGTCGGCTTCAGCGTGATTGAACAGGTCTGGGCGCGCCCCACCGCCGAAGTCAACGGCATAACCGGTGGCTATCAGTCGCCTGGCTCCAAAACCGTGATCCCATCGCAGGCATCGGCCAAGTTGACGTTCCGACTCGTCGCTGGGCAGGACCCGGCGAAGGTCACACGGGCTTTCCGCGAATTCGTAACCGAACGCCTGCCGACCGACTGCCGCGCCGAGTTTATCGGCGTGCGTGGCAGCCCTGCAGTGTCGTTCGACACCAGCGTGCCCTACATCGCGGCCGCCGCCGCCGCCCTGGAAGACGAGTGGAAGCGCCCGGCCGTAATGTTGGGGATGGGCGGATCGATTCCGATTGTGCAGGCCTTCAAGGAGACATTGGGCATGGACAGCCTGCTGGTCGGCTTCGGATTGGATGACGACCGCATTCATTCGCCCAATGAGAAATACAATCTGTC
>JANNRP010000135.1:0-38672 GCA_031401535.1 Hyphomicrobiaceae bacterium
ACCATCAAGGGCCTAGCCACCGTCAAGCCGCGCCAGAAAATGATCGCCGAGATCACCGGCGAGGATGGCGTCGTGCGTCCCGTACCACTGGTCTGTCGGATCGATACGCTCGATGAGATCGAGTATTATCGCAACGGCGGCATCCTGCATTACGTGTTGCGCAACCTCGCCGCGGCCGCTTGATAACGCAATGATACTGGAGGTCGGCGTCCCGTGGCGGCGATCTCTACTGTTATCTACTGGTCAGTTCTCAACCACGACTCACCCACTCGTGACTCGCATGTGAGTGTCGAAGCGCCGATAGTGTCATCGCGGCCTGATCGGTGGCGCAGCGGTAACGGAATAATCACATGCTATCGAAATCCAAACTAGGCTGGTCAGCAGTGGTGGCCTCCGCATCGGTGTGGTGTGCCTCCGTCGAGGTCCAGGCCCAGGCTGCTCAGACGTCGACGCCAGTTGCCGTGCTCGAACTCTTTACCAGTCAAGGCTGCTCCTCGTGTCCGGCCGCGGATGCGTTACTCAAGAGCTATTTAGGCCGCCGTGATCTCATCGCACTGTCATTTTCGGTGGACTATTGGGATTATCTCGGCTGGAAGGATACCCTCGCCAGTCCAGCGTTCACGAAACGGCAGCGCGCCTACGCAATAATACGTGGCGATGGTCAAGTTTATACTCCGCAAGCAGTCCTAAATGGACGCGCCCACGTCGTCGGATCTTCGGTCCGTGATGTAGATGCCGCCATCAAGGTAGCCCATGCCGAGGCCGCTAAGCAGTGGGTTCCCGTTGCAATCAGTGTAACCGCGGGCGACACATCGATTGAGCTAGGCGCCGCTGTTACGAAGCCGGTTACAGAAAGTACGGTTTGGTTTGCGGTAGTCCAGCCCGAGGTGACAGTCGCAGTGCGCGGCGGTGAAAATGGCGGGCGCAAACTGACCTATCATAATGTCGTGCGTCAGTTGTCATCGGTCGGTAGCTGGAGCGGTTCCGCTGCGACCATTAAAGTGCCGGCCAGTGCAGGACAACGAGCTCCCGATCAGCGCATTGTCGTGATCCTCCAGGACAGTCAAAACGGGATCATCTTAGGCGCCGCGCAACTCTGAGCGCAGGCCCTCAGACGCTCGATCAAGCACCGGACCACACCCCGAACGTGCGAAAGCCCGGCGAGGGGTACACCGGGCTTTCGACTGGGACATGCTGGATGCGCTGACGCCGACAGGGCAGTCGGGCGTGCGCTACCAACTGGAGAGACCAATTCTGGCCCGAGGGGGCGGACCAAATTTGTATTCGTTGCAGCCGACCCAATCTCAAATAACGATCCCAGGGGGCTGGGGGGCTGAATGTCTAAGACCGCGTATCCAGGACAGAGCCGTGCTGCAACGTTGTCAACGTGCTAAATATTTACGGCGGTTCGTCGACCAAGCTGAGACGCCAATGGGACCAAGCTGGGGTATTTTAACGTAGACAGGTCACAATTGTTTCGTATTATTTCGCAGACCAACAGGCGTCAAATCAACAGTCCCCGCTTGAACAAAACCCGCCTCCGCGCGACACTTGTGCGACAAATTTGATGCGAGGAGGTGCGGTTGAGTTCGTCTGATCCGATAACATTTCGTCCGCGCACGACGGCATCAGAGCCGCTGATAGGGTCGGCGCCAAGCCAAACTACAGCCGTCGCCCGTTTTGACCGGCGAGAGCTCGATCAGATACTCAATCTCTATGGTCGCAAGGTCGCGGGAGGTGAATGGCGTGACTATGCGATTGATTTCGGACGCGAAAAAGCCGTGTTCTCGGTCTTTCGCCGCTCCAGCGAGTGCCCGCTCTTTACCATCGAGAAGTGTCCGAAACTCGCACGCAAGCAAGGCGCATTCAGCGTGGTATCGGCGAACGGCCTGATTCTGAAACGGGGACACGATTTACGGCTGGTGCTGGAGATTTTGGACAAACGCGTGCGATTGGCACAGCACTGAGGCGTCGCAAGGCGTCAAAGAGGTGGCGACGTATCGCCAGCGCCCAGGCCAAGTTGCATTAAGACTTGATCAAGCCAGCGCCCATTCTTGAAGCCGACGGCGTGGACCGTTCCGCAAAATGTGAAGCCTGCCGCCCGATGCAACCCAATCGAGCCGCGCTGGCCGCTGTCACCGATCACCGCAATCATCTGGCGGTATCCTTTAGCGGTCGCCGCTTCGATCAGGTGAGCGAGCAAGGCCCGGCCAACCCCGCCACGCTGCGCATCTGGCGCAACATAGATTGAGTTTTCGACGCTCCACTGGTATGCCGGGCGTGGCCTGTAGGCCCCCAGGTAGGCGTAACCGACGACGACACCGTCGATTTCGGCAACCACATACGGGAACCCGGCGGCCAACACCGCTTGCATCCGACGCGCCATCTCGGGCTCATTCGGCGGCTCCAACTCGAAGCTGGCCGTGCCTGCGGTCACGGCCGGGCGATAGATCGCCGTGATCGCTGGCAAGTCAGCGCTGGTCGCCGGGCGGATCACGCCGCCGATTTCATCAAGTTGCGGTTGATCAGGGTCTCGGCAATCTGAATGGTATTGAGCGCCGCGCCCTTGCGCAGATTGTCCGATACCACCCACATCGCGAGGCCATTCTCAACCGTCGCATCCTCGCGGATACGACTTATGAAGGTCGCGTCGTCACCAGCGGCCTCCTTCGGCGTAATATAACCACCCGGCTCGTGTTTATCGATCACCATGCAACCCGGCGCGTCACGTAGCAGGCTGCGGGCTTCCTCGACCGAGATCGGGTTCTCGAACTCGATGTTGAGCGATTCACAGTGCGAAACAAACACCGGGACGCGCACGCAAGTCGCTACCACCTTGATCTTGGGATCGAGTATCTTCTTGGTTTCCGCCATCATCTTCCATTCTTCTTTCGTGAAACCATCCTCCATGAAGACGTCGATGTGCGGAATGCAGTTGAATGCGATTTCCTTGGGGAACTTACGCGGAGATACTTCCTGACCCGGCACATAGTTGCCCTTGGTCTGTGACCACAGCTCATCCATGGCGTCCTTGCCTGCACCGGAAACGGACTGATAGGTCGAAACCACGACGCGCGTAATCTTCGCGAAGTCGTGGAGGGGCTTCAGCGCCACCACCATCTGCGCCGTCGAGCAGTTCGGATTCGCTATTATGTTCTTGCGGTTATTCTTCTTCATGTACTCGTCGAGCACATGACCGTTAACCTCAGGCACAACCAACGGCACGTCGAGGTCATAGCGCCAGGCCGAGGAGTTATCGATCACGATGGCGCCAGCCGCGCCGATGCGCGGGCTCCATTCCTTCGATATGGCGCCGCCCGCCGACATCACGACGAAATCGACCTTCGAGAAATCAAACCGCTCGAGATCCTCGCATTTGAGCGTGCGATCGCCAAAGCTGACTTCTTTCCCGACAGAGCGGCGCGACGCTATGGCGTGCACTTCGGAGACGGGAAACTTCCGCTCATCCAGAATCGACAGCATAGCGCGGCCAACATTACCCGTGGCACCGACAACGGCGACTTTATAGCTCATGGCAAGGCACTCCAGCTCAGGCTCGTCCGGACTAACGGAGAAGCGGCTTGTCACATAGCTCATTCGCCCCAGGAATCAACAGGATCGATTACAAAAGCCGGATAGCAACCGTCTCAAACAGCTGCTGCGCCGAGGACGGCGGTCAGACGATTGCGAATTGTGTTCTGGCGAGCCTCGGTGTCGACTTTTTTGCCGGTCAGATCAGTGACATAGAACACATCGACCGCCTTTTCGCCGTATGTCGTAATGTGCGCAGACGTAATGTCGAGATTAAGATCCGACAGCGTACTGGTCAATTCATACAATAGACCGGGTCGATCAAGCCCGGACACTTCGATCACAGAGAAGCTATCCGAAAGCGCGTTGTTTATGACGACCTCCGGTTCGACGTTGAAGGCCTGCATCCGGCGCTCGGGTGGACGGCGCTTCGCCATCAACGTCGACAAACGTGTCTCGCCGCGGAGCACTTTCTCAATGGTACTGCCAATCCGGGACATGCGCCGATTTTCATCATCATCATCGGCGAACTCGCGCTGCAGAAGGAACGTGTCGAGCGCAAAGCCGTCACGCGTTGTGGAGACCTGGGCGCCGATGATGTTGCCACCGGCCGCCGCGCAGCAGCCCGCAAACAACGCCAACAGTCGCGGATGATTCGGTGCCATCACGGACAAATCCGTAATTGAGGTGAAGCGGTCCGACGTGAACGTCGTGGCAAGCTTCGCATCTTGCTGCCCTGCCTGACGCATCAACCGCGCATGCTCGACCTGTTTACGGGTCTCGATCTTGAGCCAGTAGTCTGGATACTGCCGGTCAATGAACTGCTTGATTTCGTTCTCTGGCCAATCGGCAAGGCTCGAGCGCAGCGCTGCTTGCGCAGCCATTCCACGCTCTTTGCGCCCGGTAAACGTGTGGCCGCCCGCAACCAGCGGCTCGGTTTCGTAGTAGAGTTGGCGCAGCAGCTGGCCCTTCCAACCGTTCCAGGTGCCAGGGCCGACCGCACGGATATCGGCGACAGTCAACAAGAGCAGTAGCTTTAGTCGCTCCGGCGATTGTACGATGTTAGCAAAATCGCGGATCGTACGTGGGTCACCGAGATCACGGCTCTGAGCGATATTGCTCATAGTCAGGTGCTGCTCAATGAGCCAGGCGACCGTCTCCGTTTCCGCCGGTGTTAAGCCAAACCTTGGACACAACGCGCGCGCAATGCGGGCGCCGACGGTCGAATGGTCCTCAATCCGCCCCTTGCCGACATCGTGCAGGAACGCTGCAACGTACAGCGCACGGCGGCTCTGGATCGATTTAACGATCAATGTCGACAGCGGTAGCGTGTCGGAGAGCTGACCTTCCTCGATTGCACGCAACTCGCCAACGGTACGCAACAAATGCTCATCAACCGTATAGTGATGATACATGTTGAACTGCATCATCGACACCACACGCCCAAAGTCAGGCACGAAACGTCCTAGGATGCCGGCGTCGTTCATGCGACGGAGCGCGATCTCTGGGTTCGATTTCGAGGTCAACAACTCCATGAAGATGCGGTTGGCTTCGGCGTTGTCGCGCACCGCGTCGTCGATCAGTCGGCCAGCATGGCGCAATTGGCGGATCGCCGATGGATGCAGAAACGCGCCAGTCTTTTCGGCTTGCGCAAAGAACCGGATCAGATTGACCGGATCCCTCGTGAACACATCAGGATCAGCAATATTCAGTCGATCGTTATCGATCCGGAAATCGGTCTTGACGCGGATCTGACGGCGCGTGGCCCAGTTCAAGGGATTGAGCAATTGGTTGAGTCGGGGCGCCGCTTTCAACTGCTGCATTTCCAACGACGAGCATAGGATCGTAGTCAGGTCACCGACGTCCTTAGCCATCAGAAAGTAGTGCTTCATAAACCGCTCGACGGCTTTCAACCCGCCGTGGTTCTTATAGCCCAGACGCTGTGCCATCTGCGTCTGGACATCGAATGACAAACGCTCCTCGGGGCGGCCGGTCAGGAAATGCAGATGGCAGCGTACCGTCCACAGAAAGTTCTCGCACTTTCGGAACACGGACACTTCTTCTGGCGTGAAGACACCAGCGGCTACGGTGGCGGCTCCCGGTGCATCGCCGTAGAGGTAGGTGGCCAGCCAGTGCAAGGTGTGCAGGTCGCGTAAGCCGCCTTTGCCATCCTTGACATTAGGCTCAACGAGATAGCGGCTTTCGCCCGAGCGCTTATGCCGCTGATCGCGCTCCGCCATCTTGGCATCGATAAAGGCCCGCGCCGTGCCGCGCACGACCTCGGTACGGAAGCGTTGTACGAGTTCCTCGAAAATCTGGCCATCACCGTGAACAAGACGAACGTCGAGTAGCGACGTGCGGATCGTCATGTCGGAGAGGCCAAACTTCAGGCATTGATCGACTGTGCGAGTCGCATGCCCGACCTTGAACCCTAAGTCCCACAGCAGATACAGCACGGCCTCAGCGACACTCTCACCCCAAGGCGTTTGCTTATAGGGCAGCAGAAACAGCAGATCGATATCGGAGGCGGGCGCCAACAGCCCGCGACCATAGCCGCCCGTCGCGACCACCGCCATGCGCTCGGCATCGGAAGGGTTCTGCGCTCGGTAGATGTGCGTCGTCTTATAGTCGAACACGAGGCGCACCAGTTCGTCCTGGAACAGTGACAAGCCCGCGGCACAGCGGCGGCCATCACCGTCTGCCTGCAACTGTGCTTCAGCGTGTAACCGCGCGTCCGAGACAAGCCGTTTGAGCCGGTCGACCACCAAGGTGCGCCGCTCACCGGTGTTGGAAATCGTGTTGTAGATCGCCGTTAACTCGTGCCGCAAAGCGACCGGATCAAAATACGGTGCTGCAAGCCGAGGCGAGGCATTGATAGAGGGCTGGTCCATCTGCTTTGAATGCCGCAGAACACGGCAGAACGCTACCCCAAAGCAACCTTATGTACCGATGTGCCGCTCAGCCGGGCACGATGACAATGTGGACGCCCATGGCTTCGGACGCATCGATCAAAAGGTGCGGTTCACCCAATGATCCTGGATGCAACCCGTTCGATAGAAAGACATCGCGGGTTCGTTCGATATCGGACGATGTCAGTGTGACTGCACCCACGCTCGGGTTGGCAGGCAGCGTTCGGGCGCCAAAACTGCTGGAGGCGTTGGCTCGGGTGATAAACCGCAGCCGCCCGCGGTCGAGCAGGATTACGCGATCTTTTTGGTCCGTCATGGGAAGGCGTCCCAGAAACTTGGCAAACCGAGCGGCGCTTGCTGCCGGATCATCGACGACGAGGGTGACCTCAACCAACCCGGTGATGCAGTTTTCGGTGGGCAGATACCGCCGCTGCCACATGTGCTCTGGTGTATGGTGCGTCAGCAGTTGCGCACGTGCCTCGGGAAACACGTCATAGCCAGTCCGTATCACTGTAAACGCGACTTCCGCCGCACGGCCGTCCTCAGCCTCGATCGTACGACGCAAATGAACGGTCGGCTGCAGCTTGAAACCATCCGACAGCAACCGCTGACTTTCCTGGTCGGCATCGGCGACTGAAAACGCAAGCAAATGTACGCCGACATGCCGTGCGATAGAAGTCCGCAGGTGCTGCACGGTGGCATTGTCGATATTGCCGTGGGGAGTGAGTATTTCGAGGTAGCCCGTCGGCAGCATCGCCAACCGATTGGCGGTGCCGCTGGGACGGTTCTGGCCGCTTGCCGGATCGCGTACCCCATGCACCGACAGTGGCGTCAACGGCAGCCCCAGACCGTCGAATACCGTTGCAGCCGTCGCCATATCCGGCGCCATCCAGCCGACATGATCGAGAAAAATCTGACCTGGTCGCGGCAGTTGTTGGACGGACGATACGTTCGACATTCGAGTTCCCCCATCCTTACTGATGGCCTAGTGCGAAGCCGAAGGCCAAACGCGTTGTCGAGCCATGCAGCGACCGCACCTCAGTCGCGCAAACCGCCGCCAGATGCTTGCCCATCGGCCATCCTCCCCATACCCCTTCGATACCATCATGGCAACGCGACTGCTGGACGACGACAGTTCATCCGGGACACACATCGGCACCATGCAACCTGACCTAGCCCCGCAGCCTGCCCGAACCGTCGAGCCGATCGTGCCACTGCTGATCCTCGTCACGGGAGTGCAGGCCCTAGCGACGTTCTCAGTGTTCGCGCTGCCGACGCTGGCGCCCAAGGCCGCCGCCACGTTTGGCCTTGCCCCGCAAGCGATTGGCTATCAAGTCAGCGCCATATATATCGCCGCCGCCTGTCTGTCCGGCTATGCGGGGGTATTCGTGCGCCGCTTCGGGGCTTGTGCGACGAGCCTCGCGGCACTGGGCTGTTGCGTGGCTGGATTGCTGGGCTTGGCATCCGGTCATATTTTTGTGACCGGCCTGGCGTCGCTTTTCATCGGCCTCGGCTACGGCCTGACCAACCCTGCAGCGGCCCATCTACTTGCCCGTTTCGGGGCGCCCGAGCGCCGCAACTTGATCTTCGCGATCAAGCAGGCCGGCGTACCCATCGGCGCGATGCTGGCTGCAATCATGTTACCACGACTGAGCGAGGCCATCGGGTGGCAGGGTGCGATCGCTGCCAGCAGCCTGCTGTTGGCGGCACTTAGCGTGCCGTTGCTGATGCGGCGCCGAAGCTGGGATGACGATTGCGATTCAACGACCAAACTGCGGGCTGGCGCACTTGACGGCCTCAACCTGATACTCCGTCATCCGGTACTGCGGGCACTGGCATTGACTGGCTTTTGCTTCGCCGGATTCCAAGTCTGCCTGATCGCATTTGCCATGACGATGCTGGCGACCGAACTCGGCTGGTCACTGGTCGATGCGGGACTTGCTGCCGCGGTTATGCAATTGGCCGGCATGGTCGGCCGCATTTCGTGGAGCCTGATCGCCGACCGCTTTGGTCACGGTCTCATCATGTTATCGGCGTTGGGGCTCGCAATGGTGGGCTTCGCCCTGATCACCAGCGGTATGCAACCGTCATGGCCTACGGCTGCGATCCTGGTCGTGTTGGCAGCGTTCGGCAGTTGTCTCATCGGCTGGAACGGCATCTACATGGCCGAGACAGCACGAGTCAGCGGACCCCGCGACACCGGCGTGGCAACAGGTGGCGTGCTGATGTTCAACTTTTCGGGGGTTATTATCGCCCCTGCGACGTTTGGCGTTGTGTCAAACTGGAACGGCAGCATCGCCGCAACATTCGGGCTATTCGCCGTTTTACCCTTGCTCGGCGCGTTGGCAATGCTTCCAGCCATTCGCACTCGGCGAAATACAATCGCGACCAACCGCTGATCGCCACCGCACTGTCCGAACCGTCACAGAACTTTCACGCGGCCACTCTAGCTACCCTTTAATAACGCTCTGAAAATCGAACTTTGTTACTGGGGACATCCATGACAAGCAATTCTAAGTTGCCAATTTCCGCACAGTATGAAGAGTCGGAGAACGATGGCTCGAACCCGAGCACCAACCCGACGTTAGGCGACATCATTGCCGCGCGTACCTCGCGGCGTGACTTGATGAAAGGCCTTCTCGCTGTTTCTGCGATCACCGCAACCGTATCGCCATTAGCCATCATCGCCGCCGAGCGCGCGAACGCGCAAGCAGCCAACACCACGCCGTCGTTCAACTTCAAGGAAGTCCTGGCAGGTTCTGACGAGAAGCACTATGTCGCCGAAGGATACGATGCCGACATCCTGATCCGTTGGGGCGATAAGGTGGCCAAGGACGCGCCTGAATTCGATCCAACCAAACAGACGGCCGCCGCCCAGGCTAGGCAATTCGGCTACAACAACGATTATCTCGGCTACATCCCGCTCGATGGTAAATCGGATCACGGGATCCTGGTTGTGAACCACGAATACTCGAGCGAGGAACTTATGTTCCCGGGGTTGGGCCGTCAGGATCGCGACCAGAAGTTCGCCGGCATGACCAAGGATATTGCCGAAGTCGAAATGATGGCACACGGCGGATCGGTGCTGGAAGTCAAGAAAACCAACGGCAAGTGGGCGGTCGTCACAGATAGCAAATTCGCGCGCCGGATCACGGCGGAGACTGAAATGCGCATTGCGGGTCCAGCCGCTGGCCACGCCCGCATGCAAACGGTCGCCGATACATCCGGCACCAAAGTCAAAGGCATGCTCAACAACTGTGCCGGTGCCACGACCCCGTGGGGCACATGGCTAACCTGCGAAGAAAATATCAACGGCTATTTCTGGAACAAAACGGCGGCAGAAACCCACCCCGACGCCAAGGCCCTCAAGCGCTACGGCATCCCAGGCGAGTGGTATGCCTGGGGCAAGTGGCACGACCGCTTCGACGTCGCGAAAGAGCCGAACGAGCCGAACCGCTTCGGCTGGGTCGTTGAAATTGATCCGATGGACCCAACCTCGACGCCGGTCAAACGCACGGCACTGGGCCGGTTCAAGCACGAAGGCGCTGCCAATATCATTAATGCCGACGGCCGCTTCGTCATCTACCAGGGCGACGACGAGCGCTTCGATTATGTTTACAAGTTCGTCACCGAAGCCAAGGTCGATCCGGCGAACCGGGCAGCGAACCGTGATATCCTCGACAAAGGCACGCTGTTTGTTGCGAGATATAATGCGGACGGCTCGGGCGAATGGCTGCCGATGGTTCATGGCCAGGGCAAACTGACGGTCGAGACCGGTTTCAAAGACCAGGGCGACGTGGTCGTCTTCGCACGCCTTGCCGCGGACGTACTCGGCGCCACCAAAATGGATCGCCCTGAGGACGTGGAAGCCAACCCGAAGACCAACAAGGTCTACGTGGCGTTGACCAACAATAGCCGCCGCAAGGCGGACCAGGTTGATGCCGCCAACCCGCGCGGTGACAACCGGTTCGGCCACATCATCGAAATGATGCCTGAGGGTGGCGACCATGCGGCCACCAAATTCAAGTGGGAGATCCTATTGAAGTGTGGCGATCCGTCGATTGCCGCAGTCGGTGCCTCGTTCAACCCGGCAACTACGAAGGACGGGTGGTTCGGTATGCCTGATCAGATCGCGATCGATGCCATGGGTCGACTGTGGATTGGCACCGATGGTCAATCGCCGACGAAGACCGGCCGTGCAGACGGCCTATGGGCGGTCGAGACCGAGGGTGCAGCACGCGCCACGTCCAAGCTGTTCTACCGCTGCCCCAATGGCGCCGAACTCTGCGGGCCCGAGCCAACACCCGACATGGAAACATTCTTCGTCGCCGTGCAGCATCCGGGCGAAGCCGACGAAGAAGACCCAAAGGCCGCGCCTGCCACATTCGAGAACCCGTCGACCCGCTGGCCGGACTTCAAGGACGGCATCCCTCCACGTCCCTCGATTGTTGCCATCACTAAGAAAGGCGGCGGCAAGATCGCGGTTTAGATGGATTGAGATACGCTTGACGTAACTGCGGCATTGCTCATTGTTGGATCGAGCCAGGTCTTTGAGCAATGCTGCAGGTAATCTGAATGACACCGACACGTGTGCTTGAAAATCCGCCCGTATGGGCCGGTCCCGTCGGTCCTGCGGCGGCGCGCGACCTGTGCACCGACTGTGGCATTTCAAGGTCGAGCGCGCCCAAGCGCTGTGGCAGCGCTTGCCAGTTCATCAAGCCGGACTATACGAGCCTTGAAACGCACGTACACGGCCGCGCACGCGACCCATCTCGCGCCGACGAACAGTTTTTCGGACCCTTCCGTCGCATGTTGCGGGCGTCGCTGGTGTCGCCGCGTGATGGCGCGCAATGGACCGGAATCACCACTCGAATTGCCGAACGGCTGCTCGAAACCGGCGCCGTCGATGCCGTCCTTACCATGGCGCCGGACCCTGCCGACAAATGGAAACCGATACCGGTTTTGATCACCAGCGCTGCCGGAATGAGCCAAGCGCGCGGTATGCGAATGGGGTATGCGCCGCTCTTGGCTTTGCTCGAACCCGCACGCGACAAGGGATATAAGCGTCTCGCCGTTATAGGCATCCCATGTCAGGTCTACGCCTTGCGGGCATTGGAAAAGGAATTGGGTTTCGAGCGATTATTCGTCATCGGCACGCCATGCTCCGACAACACCACGACGGAACGCTTCCACGAATTTCTGGCGCTGCTGGCGGACGATCCTGACACCATCACGTATCTTGAGTTCCGTGCTGACTACCACGTAGAACTGCGCTTCACCGATGGCCGCACCAAGACGATCCCGTTCCTACAGTTGCCGATCTCGAAGCTACCGGGCGACTTCTTCCCGCTCACCTGCCGCACCTGCGTCGACTACACCAATGTGCTGTCAGACATCACAGTCGGCTACATGGGGGGCGAGGGCGAGCAATGGTTGCTGGTGCGCAACCAACGCGGCGAAGAACTTCTGGGCATGCTCGGCGATGAGGTTCGCACCACCGAACCGCGCAGCGCTGGCAAACGCGCTGGACCGGTGAAGGGCTTCCTGGCCAATGTCGAGCGATCCGCCGGTGGCCTGCCGCTTCGCCGGATGCCGGAGTGGCTGCGCCCCATCGTCGGTTGGCTGATGCCGCGCATCGGACCGCGTGGATTGGAGTTTGCCCGTGCCCGCGTCGAGATGAAAGCCGTCGAAACTGTGATCCACCTGCGCCGCGAACACCCCCAACGTATGAAAAGCATGATTCCGGCGCATGTTTGGGCGCTGGTTAAGCCTTACGGTTTGACACCAGATCGGGACGAACAGAAATAATCGTCACGCAGCAAAGCTCAAACCGTGGTCGGCTGCCATATGCGCAAGAGTGCGCTCGGCAAGTGCTGTAATGGTCAACAACGGGTTGACACCAAGCGAGCGCGGGATCACCGAACCATCGACCACATAGAGCCCTTTATGGATGGCCGTCGGGCCCAATCCATTGCCACGCGCGAACACCTCGCCCTTGTGATTGACCACGCCGTCGCCAGCCTCCCGCCCCATCGCGCACCCCCCCAGGGGATGCGCCGTTGCCGGCTGATGGCCCATGACCGTGCCAGCGAGCGGGTTTTTGACATAGCTGCCGCCGACACTCGTCACCAGCCGCCCGAGCATCTCGTCGAGACGTTTGTAGACCGCCTCGTCCTTTGCATTCGGCCAGCTCAGCGCCAGTCGGTCTGCATCGAGCGTGAACCGTCCCGACGCCGAATCGTGACTGACGGCAAAGAACGTCTGCAGACTCGCGAACGGTCCTTTGTAGACACCCGACACGAGACTCTGTAACGCGCCGAGCAGCCGACCGTTGGGCACGAACATGACCGGCAGTGCAGGTGCGAACGCCGACGGCATCGCACCTTCCTGAATGCACATTTCCATTTCGAGACGGTCTGGATCACGAATCTCGATCTGCCCGGATACGCTGGTGCCAATTGGCGCCATTTCGACCTTGGCCGGATGGCCGACACCGATGGCGTTCACCGGTATTTTCGCCCCGTAACCGAAGGCGATAATGTCACCGTTGGCGGAGAACCGCTGACCGACCCGATCCGAAAGCCCGAGCCCTTCCACCATCGACCGTAGCAATAGTTCACTAGAGCCGAGGGTACCGGCCGAGACCACAACAATAGCTGCCGTCAGTACGAGATTGGACTGCACGACTGTCGCGGCATCAAGCCTTGTGACGTGAACCCGCCAACTCCCATCGGAGGCCTTCGAGACGTGTCGCACTTTGGCCTGTGTGTATATCTCCGCACCGTGATTGGCAGCATCGGGCAGATACGTCAGCGCCACGGTGTTCTTGGCGCCAACATTGCAACCGCCACAGCAATCGCCACAGCGTGTGCAGGCCGGTTGATGGACACCGGCCTGATTGATCGTGTCTTCAAAATTCACAGCCACACGCGGCGCAACCGGCACCCCGCCAACAGCTTTACCCGCGGCAGCAAGCGCTTTGAACTTGGCGTGGCTGGCCGCCTCCGGATCGCTGATTGGACGCAGCCAGCGCTCAGCTCGGCGGTAGCCTTCATCGAGCAACCCGTCCTGCGCAATCTGACCCGGCCAGATTTTATCGGCGAACACCCGTGCATCAGGGCGAAGTGCGACGCCGGCATTGACCAGCGAGCCGCCGCCTAAACCGCAGCCCACCAGCACGTGCATGTCATCGCCCAGTCGGATGTCGTACAGCGCTGTTTCCGATCCAGTGCGCACACGCCGACCGGTGACTTGCAGCTCCGACCGCAGTTCGGGGAATTTTGACGGAAACGTGCCAGTTGGGAATTCACGACCGCGCTCCAGCACGGCAACGCGTTTGCCTGCGCGGGCGAGCCGGGAAGCCGCAACGCCACCACCGTAACCCGACCCGATAACGATGACATCGTAGTTGGGCTTCACATGGTCGAGCGATCGGGCAAGGCGCGTCATGGCAGAATCAGTCCCCTGTTCACACCATGAATACCCGTCTCAATCGCCAAAAGGAAAGCGCACGCTTTGAGTTGAGTAAAACATCAGAGGCCGACTATTTCGTATATTTTTTGGTCGTCGACCTGTGCGACGGTATCAACCGGCGCGCCAGATAGCCGATAAAATCGTGGATTTCCCTCTCCATCCACGACAGCGGCCCGGGCGTCGACAGCGGTGCTTTCGCCCCTTGGTAGATGCCCTGCACAACCAGCTTATCCTCGGCATTTACCTTGTCGAAGAAGGCGATCGTGTCACGTACAAACGTTTCCTTGTCGTCGATCGCGGCATATCGCTCTGGCGCCACGGCCACGCCGAACCGCACGTCGACGTGCCCTGTCCCGCGTGGTCTCAGCGATAAATACCAAAGATGATCCGGAGCCAGCACGTACATATGGGTTGGGAACACCGTTGGCATCACCGACGTATGCCGCCAGGCACCCTCCAGCCTTGTGTTGGTTTCGTGCGCGAGGCCATACACTGCGTCCTCGTTCTTGGTGAACGTCTGATAGGTGAAGTGGTCGAAGGTCTGTTCCGGAAAACCGTTGGTATCGACTGGAAACCAGGCGCCGACCGTCGCCCTGTGAGCGACCGGCAAATGGTAGCTCTCCATGAAGTTTTCGGTGAGGAGCTTCCAATTGGTATCCCAGACATAGTCCTCGCGGGCGATGGGGACATAGTGCTCCGGCGCGTAACGATCGGTGATCTGGGCCAGCGGCTCCAACATGGCCGCGACTGTTGGCGCGGCTGCGTTGAGCGTCACATAAATCCAGCCCTGCCAGATTTCGGTACGAATTTCCGGCAGCTTGTGATCGCGCGCCTTGAAGCCACTCGACTGACCGTTCTCGCGTCCTGTCATGTGCGGCGCGCCGATCAAACGGCCGTCGATATCGTAGGTCCAGGCATGATAGGGGCAGACGATGCGCTTGGCATGGCCGCAACCGTCAAGCAGGCGCATCATTCGGTGCAGACAAACGTTAGCGTGCGTCTTGATCGAACCATCAGCCGTTCGAAACGCAACGACCGGCTGGTCGCCGATCGCAAACGTCAGATAGTCGCCGGGCTTTGGGATATCAGCAGTGCGGCCGAGGCACAGCCATTCCTTGGCGAAGATCTCCGAATTTTCAAGTTCCAGAATCTCGTGCGAACGGTAGAGTCCCGGATGCATGGCGGTCGCCTGACCAAGCGGCATGCGCGCCGATCCGGCGAGTGATTGCAGAAGTGTGTCGAGCGGGGGCGCAGTCATGGTGAGCGGTTCCTTTCAGCGGCCCACATAGTACCGCCGTATCGCAACTTGCCGTCAATAGAGCAATCACTCCGGCATCTGCAGCGCATCCGTTCGAAAAAATAGTGCAAAGAGTGTGTGAACCGGGTTTCCCAAAGTGTTATGCAGTGCCGTGCGGTCGAACTCAGCGCAGCACGTTTTGGCCGTAGGGGATCGAGAACGTGGTAAGCAATTTATCGACAATCGGCTTCGCCTTTGCCGATGATGCAGGCTTCACCGACACGATGCAGCGCCTTTCTTCCGGTGCGTTCGAACGGCTGGCGTGCGGCCCGGGCGACTATGCCATATGGCGCTCGCGGACGGGCGCCGAGGTGTGGTTCCACGTCACTGGCGACCGTGGCGGCGACGGCCACCTCAAGGACCACGAGATCATTGGTCTGACCCCATTTTTTGAGGGTTTAAGCGATGTCGCCATCGAGGTGACCGAAGCGATTGCAAGGCCTGGCGAGAACGAGTTCGAAGGCGCGTTCCACGCCTGGGTCGATCCCGACGAAGAGACCGGCACCGGCGTGCATCCGATTGTATTCGATGCCGTCGATTTTGCAGCTCACTGTGACCGCCAAATGCCTTTTCTGGCGCGTGCCAAACTGGCTGGATTCGCGCGTGATGTGCGTGTGCTGACCGATGACGATGGCACAGCATCCGCCAAGGCCGGTTCCACCGCGCGATCGTTCATGGCAATCGGCCTGTTCACAGCCAAGGATCAGGACGGAGAGGTGGCGGCACCATCGTCCAGCGCGCTTTTGACCGGCGAGGTCATCGACTGCTCGGAACTCATCAACGAGGAAACCGGTGCGGCCTTCCGGTGGCTGCTGGTGCGTTGCGCCGAACAGACGTTCGATATTCTGGCGGACCCCGACGCCATCAACGGCGTTGTTAAAACCGGCAGTATCGTCGAGGTCGCAACAGTATTTTTCGGACGCATTGTCGGCTAAACCGCTGGCTTTTCGTCACACGTCGCGGGTGCGCCTTGATGCCAACCGCGGGCGGTCCAACTTGGCTTTCCAGGATTGGGTTGAGCCGCCTCACGTTCGCTGCCAGTGAGGAAATAGAATTCGAAGCAGTTGGCGCTGACCTTGGTGACACGGAAACAGCCACCAGTCGAAAATGAATCATACAGAGTGCAAAATGATCGATTCACCACCGACCAACGCCCGCCCATCGATTTGAGTGGATCGACATAGGTGATGCGACCGCTGGCGAGATACGATTCGGTGAACGTCATGCCGTTAGCATAGTTCCCTTCGATGGTGCGCCCGCCAAACACCGCCTTGATCTCATCGTCCGCCATCCAGATCGGATCGCGCTGCTCGGCAGCTACCGTCGAAACGGTCAAGACCAGCAGCATCAATGACAGACGTCTGCGCATAAAAGATGCCCCATCCAACAGCCAAACCCGCCGCTCTAACAACAGCACGCGATTGTGACGAGTTTTCGCCCTGCCCGAAACAAAAAAGCCGGAGCCACTTGGGCTCCGGCTTGCTCTTCTTTCGATCCGGGGATGTGCCCGACCGTCATCAACCCATCTGGCTGACGAACTTGGTCGACATGTAGGCATTGAGGCCTTCGATGCCGCCTTCATGGCCGTAGCCCGAGTCCTTGACCCCGCCGAATGGTGTCTCGGGCAGCGCCAAGCCCTGATGATTGATCGTGACCATGCCGTGGTCGAGCACGTCGGCAACCTTGGCGGCGGTCTTGACGTCCTTGGTAAAGGCGTAGCTCGCCAAACCGAATGGCAGGCTGTTAGCCTCTGTCAACATCGTGTCGGTGTCCTTGAAGCGCATCATGATCGCGACCGGACCAAACGGCTCCTGCGTCATGATGTTGGCGTTCGCCGGCACATCGGTCAACACGGTCGGTTCGAAGAAGTTACCTTGGTTGCCGATGCGCTTGCCGCCGGTTGCAACCTTGGCACCCTTTTCCTGGGCATCCTGCATGATCGACTGCATGGCGGCGATCCGGCGCGGGTTGGCGAGCGCACCCATCGTGCTTGACGGGTCGAGGCCATCACCGACCTTCAGCCCCTTGGCGTTGGCGGTGAACTTCGCGACGAACTTGTCATAGACCTTCTCGTGCACGAAGAAGCGCGTCGGTGAGATGCAAACCTGACCGGCGTTGCGATACTTGAGCCCCGTCGTCAGATTGGCAACCGCCTCGGCATCGACATCGTCGAACACGAGAACAGGCGCATGGCCACCAAGCTCCATGGTCGCACGCTTCATGTGCAGACCAGCCAACGCCGCCAAATGCTTGCCGACCGGCACCGAGCCCGTGAACGAGATCTTGCGGATGATCGGCGACGGCACGAGGTATTCCGAAATCTCAGATGGCACGCCGTAGACAAGATTGATCACGCCAGCGGGAACGCCCGCATCGATGAAGCATTTCAGCATCGCGATCGGCGAGGCCGGTGTTTCTTCCGGGCACTTGATGATGATCGAGCAACCGGCGGCAAGTGCTGCCGAAATCTTGCGCACGGCCTGCGTCACGGGAAAATTCCATGGCGAAAAGCCGGCAACCGGGCCAACCGGCTCAAGGATCACCATGTTGCGGATGCCATCGGCGCGGGCAGGAATGATGCGGCCATAGGCGCGGCGGCCTTCCTCTGCAAACCATTCGGTGATGTCAGCGGAACCCATGACTTCCATTTTGGCTTCGGCGAGAACCTTGCCCTGCTCCATGGTGAGCAAAGTGGCGATCGCATCGGCGCGAGCACGGATCAGTTCACCGGCTTTGCGCAGGATTTTCGAGCGTTCGAATGCCGAGACCTTGCGCCAGGTATTGAAGCCCTTCTGTGCAGCGGCCAGTGCAGCATCGAGATCTGCCTTCGAAGCGTGCGGCAGAGAGCCCAGCACCGCGTTGGTTGACGGGTTCATCACGTCCTGTTTCTTGTCCGACGTGCCTTTGGTCCACTTACCGTCGATATAGTGTTGAATCGCTTCATACATGGCGTTTCCTGACCTGAATTGAGCGTGTTGTGGGTTCGAGACCCCTGATAAAGCCCAACGCCGTCTGCACGGCAAGGGTAAACGCGCATAACTGCCGCGCTCGCCACGGCAGTCATCATCCGGACAATGCCGCACGCCATTGACGGCGGAGCGCGCCCGTCAGGTCAACTCGTGGACCTTGAACATCAAGCCGCCCTTGGGCGTCAGCGTCACAGTAGCGTTGATCCCGGGCGGTTCTGTGCCGACGTACTCAGGCCGGAACTTGCGCAGCAGGATCGAGAGGGCGAGGGTATTTTCGACTTGGCTCATGGCGCCGCCGATGCACGAGCGTTTACCGCCACCAAACGGAATGTAGGTGTAGGGCACGCGCTTCTGGCTGCCGATGAAGCGCTCGGGCCGGAACTCTTCCGGCTCGTCCCAGTATTTCGGATTGTGGTGGACGCCGTAGCAGAACATCACGATGCGGTCGCCGACCTTGATCTCCTTGCCATCGATTTCATCGGGCTTGGAAGCAGTCCGTATCAATCCCCAAATCGGCGGGTACAGCCGCATCGTCTCCTGGATGACGGCCCGGGTGTAGACCAGCGACGAGTAGTCGGCGGCAGTTGGCGCGCGATCACCGTAGACCTCAGCACCTTCTGCTCGGATCCGTTCGGCCGTTTCCGGGTGTCGCGACGTCAGATACATCGCCCAGGCAAGGGTAAGCGCCGTCGTCTCGGTGCCAGCCCACAGATACTGCTTCAGTTCATCGATCGCCTGCTGCTGGTCGAACTCCGGGATCGACGGATCAGCGACCGCACGCTCAATCATTTTAAGCAGGGTGCGCTCGCGATCTTCCCGCGGGTTGGCAGTGAACACCTCGGGCGGAACTCCGGCCCATACGTCCATCGCCTTGGCAGCGTCCTCCTCGGTGATCTCGAACGTCTCGCCTGCGACCTTTTTGAGGCGGATCGACTTGTGGTTCATCACGTCGGTATAGGTTTTGACACACTTGAATACAAAGTGTGGGTTGAATGGCATGTCGCGGTCGAACAGGGCCTTGCAGATCATGTCGGCGGCAAGCGTCCAGGTCTGCTCGACCATTTCAAATGGCTCACCCGACTTTGCCAGTCCGCGCCATAGGTCCATCTTGGAATCGATGGCGGCGAGGAAATACGGAATGTACTCGGCAAACATATCGGGATGGAACGCTGGCTGCTGCGGCATGCGGATCTTCTGCCAAAGCAGGCCATCGTGCGTGATCATCGACTTGCCGAAGATCGGCTTCAGGCCGTCGAAATACTTGATATAGTCGTCGACCTTGGTTACCAGCACGCGCTTGAAATGCTCCGGCGCCGTCAATAGCACGACGCGTTGGCCGCCCATATTGACAGGAATGACCCCGCCATAACGCTCGCCCATCTGAATGAGCGTGTTCATCGGGTTCGTGCCGCCCTTCATCAGCGGCATCAGCTGGAACCAGATCGAGTTCTCCTCGCCGAGCTGCTGGGCGTGGGACGGGGCCGAGGGAACCACGGTGGTGGCAGCGTTCATAGCAATAACTCCGAAACCGTCGAGGCGCTTGGGTGGCGCGCGCGCCTTGTCATTCAAGAACCGGGCCGCAATCAATCATACCCCATGTCGTTGCGAAGTTTCCCTGTGGCCTATAGCGGCGGCACGATCAGCGGCGCCACATGGTTAATCGGCGCTGTAACGATGGCGCGTTCCTGGTCAACGCGGACGTGCCCGCTCGCAACCAGCCGCAACGCATGCGGGTAAATGACGTGCTCCATGGCCAACACCCGTGCACCAAGTGTTTCAGGTGTGTCATCGGCGCACACCCCGACGGCGGCCTGCGCGACAATTGGTCCCGTGTCCATTTCCAGCCGGACAAAATGCACCGTGCAGCCGTGGATCATGAGACCCTGATCGATGGCGCGCGCGTGAGTATCCAGCCCAGGTAATGCCGGCAGTAAGGATGGATGAACATTAAGTTGCCGGTCCCGCCAGCGATCGACGAAGCCACCCGTCAAAAGCCGCATAAATCCGGCATTGCAGATCAAATCGACACCATGATCGAGCAGCGCCTGGTGCAGCTTCATTTCGAACGGCACCCGTGATGCGAACAGCTTATGGTCAATCACAACGGTGCGAACCCCAAGCTCTGCGGCCCGCTCCAACCCTGGCGCTTCCGGTCGATTGGATACGACAACTGCGATATCGGCCGGATAGTCCGCAGCCTTGGCAGCCTCGATCAGCGACATCATGTTCGAGCCGCGACCCGAGATCAAAATTCCAACGCGTTTCTTTGTCATGCCCTTGTTCATCATGGCCGTGCGCTTAGCACACCAAAGCGGGGCCGTGAATTAACCGTTGTTAAGCGTCGATCATATCAAAGCCTACTTTGAGGCTTGACCTTACCCACCCAATACCGCGACGTATTGCAAAAACCTTGAGGGTGGCGGCGCCTGCAACAGCCCGACCGGAGTATCAGTGTGACACGTAGTTTGCCATTTCCATCGCCGAAATCGTTGTGGCTAAGCGCTGCAGCATGTGCGCTCGCGATTGTCACCGGGGCGCTGAGCCCGGCCGTGGCGCAAACGGGCACAGCGGCTTGTGGCAACGATGCCAGCGGCTTCGAAGCCTGGACTAGCCAGTTCAAGAGCAAGGCCGTCGCGCAAGGCATATCGGCGGCAACCGCAGCGTCGGCCATGGCGAGCGTGACCTACGACCCCAATGTCATTCGGCTCGACCGTTCGCAGCGTTCGTTCAAGCTGACGTTCGAGCAATTTTACGCCAAACGCGTGTCGACCTCGCTGATCAATCGCGGGCTGCGGCAGATGCAGACCCACGCGCAAGTGCTCGCCAATATCGAGAAACGATATGGCGTGCCGAGCGGCATATTGGTTGCAATATGGGGCCTCGAGACCAACTACGGCGCCGACGGTAATGGCGGCAAGCCGATCCTGAGTTCGCTTTCAACTTTGGCCTATGACTGTCGTAGGAGCGAGTTCTTCCAAAACGAGATGGTCAACGCCATGCGCATCATCGATCGACGCGACATGACCCCCGATCAACTACGCGGGGGCTGGGCCGGTGAGATCGGTCCGATGCAGTTCCTGCCCTCGTCCTACGTCAAGTATTCGGTCGATTTCGACGGCGATGGCCGCAAGGATCTGATCCGCTCCATTCCCGACATGCTGGCGTCGACCGCCAATTACTTCAAATCGAAAGGGTGGGTCACCGGCCAGCCCTGGCAGCCCGGGACACCGAATTACGCGGTGATCCAGGAATGGAACAAGGCCGAGGTTTACGCCAAGACGATCGCTATTATGGCGGCTAAACTCGACGGAAAAAACGGTCAATAGACTTGGCGTGTCCGCGCCAGGAAATGTAGCGGCTTAGCCCGTATCGCGTTGCCCCGTGTATCGCACCGCTTCAGCTTCGCCCTTGCCCTTGGCGCTCGACTTTACGCCGCGACCAGCCTCGACCTGCCCCAGAATGGCGGGCCTTTCACCAGCTGATCGCAGAGCCGCCAAGACTTCGTAAACGCGTCCCTTGGCAGCGATCACCACCATGCCGACGCCGCAGTTGAAGGTGCGCAGCATCTCAGTGCTGTCGAGGCGGCCAGCACGTGCCAGCCAACCGAACACGGGCGGCATGGCAATCGCTGAAAGATCGACATGTGCTGCAAGACCCAACGGCATGACGCGGGGAATATTCTCCGACAGCCCGCCGCCGGTGATATGGCTCAACCCCTTGATTGCGCCTTTATCACCGCCGCCCCCTGTCGCGCGGATGGCCGCCAACACCGATTTTACGTAGATCCGCGTCGGCGTAATCAGCGCCTCACCAACGGTTGAGCCGCTCTGCCAGGGTGCCGGACTGTGCCAATCGAGATTTTCTTCGACCACAAGGCGCCGGACCAGTGAATAACCATTCGAATGCACACCGGACGACGGCAAGCCGATCAACACATCGCCGATCGCGATGTCAGCACGCGGTAACAGTTCATCGCGCTCGACGGCGCCGACACAGAAACCAGCGAGATCATAGTCCTTTGCCTTGTACATGCCGGGCATCTCGGCGGTTTCGCCGCCAATCAACGCGCAACCGGCTTCCCGGCACCCATCGGCGATGCCCGAAACGACGGTACGGCCGACCTCCAATTCCAGCTTGCCGGTGGCGAAGTAGTCTAAAAAGAACAGCGGTTCCGCCCCCTGCACCACCAGATCGTTGACGCACATAGCCACGAGATCGATGCCGATAGTGCGATGCAGCCCAGTTTCGATGGCGATCATCAACTTGGTGCCGACGCCATCGTTGGCCGCGACCAGGATCGGGTCTTTGAATCCGGCAGCCTTCAAATCAAACAGGCCACCGAACCCTCCGAGGTCCGCGTCAGCACCTGGCCGACGTGTGGCCTTCACCAGGGGCTTGATTGCCTGTACCAGTGCGTTACCGATATCGATATCGACGCCAGAATCACGATACGTAATAGGCGCGTTCAGACGCTTAGGCGGGTTGACGGGTTCATCGATCATCGCGTGGATCCAAAAAACCGGGATTTGTCACCGAGCGGCTATTGCGTTGGGCCGGTCCGGATTTCCGCCCCATTGGCGGATGAAAGCTGGTGCGTGTTAGCAGACTATACAGTCGGGCTGCAACTGGGGTCCGGCCACTGTGAAGGTTAGCGCAGCGGCCTGTAGAACATTGATTATTCGTGCTTCTTTTTGAGGAAACGCGTCACCGTTTCCCGAAGCACTTGAACGGGTGGGGAGCCAAGTGGGTCGCATGTCAACGAAGTCCTCAGCCCAGCGCATTGCCGCACTACTTGCCGGCTATGCATTGTCAGCAGGCATGATCACAAATGCCATCTCCGCCCCTGCTGACAAGCCGTTTACGATCGGCAACTATCCCGTGGAGGCAACAGCTACGACCGCCGTTGCAGCCAAGGAAAAGGCGTTGGCGGACGGACAGCAGGCAGCTTTCCGCGCGCTCTTGAAGCGCCTCGTTCCAGTTACATCATACAAGCGACTCGACCGACTGACGATCGTCAAAGCCGAGATGCTCGTCGATGGCGTATCGGTAAAATCCGAGCGCAACTCGTCGACCAAATACATTGCCAGCCTAGATTTTGCGTTTCAGCCTAAGGCTGTTCGCGAACTGCTTCGCCGCGAGGGTGTGCCATTCGTTGATCTGGCGGCACCAACCGTGATCGTTGTGCCGGTCTACCAAGCATCACCGGCCGCACAAGGTTCAGCACCAGCAGCATTAGCGCAGGCGGCGGGTCAAAAAGTGTGGACAGACGCCTGGGCTGGTCTCGATCTTGAACATGCACTCGCGCCGGTCAAGCTTCAGGCGCTAAAATCCGGCCTTCATCGCGACACCCTGCAGATGATGACCATGGATGGTGATGGAGGTGGCCTGCGTGTCGCGACCGCTGAATATTCAGCCGAGCTCGTGCTGATCGCATTGGCGGAACCGGATCTCGGGTCCAGAAAGCTTAACGTGACTTTGATGGGGCGCGACGCCGTTGGCCAATTCGCGCTGAAACGCAGCTATAAATTTCAAGCTGACGATTTCGCCTATTCCACGGAATTGGCGGCACTGGTGGCGCTCGGCACACTGGAAGGTCGCTGGAAGGCATTGAAGGCGCGGCCGTCCGTAGGCGGTGGGCTCGCCGGGTCCAATCCCCTGATGCCAGTGCAAATGACCATCGAATTCCGCTCACTGCAGGAATTGCAGGCACTGCGCCGTCAGGTGACCGAGACACCCGGCGTCGAAGACTTGCAGTTCGGCGGTCAGTCGAGCCGTATGGCCGATGTCGCGCTACGGTTTCCCGGTGGCGGCACCCAATTGGCGGACAGCCTCGCGTCACAGGGACTGGACATGCGCGACAGTGGCGGCACCTGGGTGCTGCGCGCGGGCAGGTAGAAAGTCTGCTACGTGAGACCGATCCAATCCCAATCCAGCAAGGCTCAAGCCCAGGGGCGCGACATTGCGGCCTTGGCTTCGAAATCAGCTATGCTTTTGTCTTTCTGCATCGTCAAGCCGATGTCGTCCAAGCCCTCGATCAGGCATTGCTTGCGATGCGGATCGATGTCGAACGAGATGGTGCCGCCATCCGGGCCGTTGATCTTTTGATTCTCAAGATCGACGGTCAGCGTGGCGTTGGCACCGCGACCAGCATCATCCAATAGCTTTTCAAGTTCTTCCGGAGTGACCTTGATCGGCAAGATGCCGTTCTTGAAGCAGTTGTTGTAAAAGATATCGGCAAAGCCGGTCGAAATCACACAGCGGATGCCGAAATCAAGAAGCGCCCACGGCGCGTGCTCGCGGCTTGAGCCACAGCCGAAATTCTCACCAGCTACCAGAATTTCCGCCTTGCGATACGCAGGCTTGTTCAACACGAAATCGGGCTTTTCGTTGCCGGCTTCATCGTAGCGTATCTCCGCGAACAGTGCCTTGCCCAAACCGGTACGCTTGATGGTTTTAAGGTAGTTTTTCGGAATGATCTTATCGGTATCGATATTGATCATCGGCAGCGGTGCTGCAACGCCGGTCAACTTTGTGAATTTTTGCATGAGGCACCTGAGGACACGGCAAGTATGACAATCACAGCCAAACCGCTATAAGCCGCACCACAGGCGGTACGTCAAGCTAACCAGCAGCTCCGATATATGTCAGCGCACACTGGGGTCGACGTAACAGGTGCGCATGTAAGCGCAGCGGTGCGAACCCGCAAAATGCATACTGTCGCCTTTGGCCGGTGCGATAAATTTACAAACCTCCTCGAGGCCCTCCGCCGTCAGCCAACCTTCGCGGCGGCCGCGCTGGACGGCAAAACAATCTGCGGTCTCCTCGTCGGGTCCACGAAATTGGTGACCGCACTCGTGCGCAAAAATCCACATTTTGACCGGCATCGAAACCTTCGCCATCAACCGCGGATTAAGGATCAGGAAGCCTGGATAGGCCGCACCGTAGTCGTCGAGTTGGTTATCCAACACAATTGGACGCTGGCCACAAAAAAGTCGGCGCTTTTTGTCGAACGTCAGTTCACCTGGTGCGAGCAGCTTGGCATCACCGCCGACATGAGCAATATACTCTTCCGGCGTGGGCGGACCCTCTGCACGCACGGGCCCGCTAACCGTCAGACCTCCCGCAGCCACAACGCATACTGTCATGGCAACCGCCGCAGCACGTTCGCGAATTGCGCCCCACCAGGTCATCGTTTGCCCGCCATGCCCCAATTGGACCGCCCTGGTCCGCTTCACAAAGTGACGCATCACGGACCATCGCGTGAACCACCATCGATTGCAATGACCGGCAAGCCGCACTGCCGCAGCAAAGCGCAGCCGATGTTGCCCCAAAACAATCAACGGTCAGCCGAATCTTCGAGCTGCTCAATATCGGCATCGGAAAAGCCGAAATGATGACCGATTTCATGTACCAGCACGTGCGTTACCAGATGTCCCAGTTCTTCGTCGCTATCGGCCCAATAATCCAGGATCGCACGCCGGTAGAGAAACACCATGTCCGGCTCTTGCGCCGAATCAGACACACTCTTTTTGTCGATGCTGACACCCTGATACAGGCCCATTAGATCCAGCGGGTTGTCAATCGCCATGTCATCCAGAACTTCATCCGTTGCAAAATCCTCGATCCGGATGACGAGATCGCCGCATGTTTGTCTGAACTCACCAGGCAACCTCTGCCAGGCTGCTGCCGCAAGCTTTTCGAAGTCTTTGAGCGTTGGCGCCGTTGCGTGCTGCCATAGGTTGCGATCAGTCATTGTATTGGGCCTCGTCGTATCCGATGTCGGTGCTGGGGATCGCTGATCGGCGCCCTAATCCAACGTGTGTTATGGATGTGACATAGACACAGGCCTCACAATTTACCAGTGCGGCCCACAACACTGCCCGCTGTGTAAGCTCAATCCTCGTCGAGGTGCCGCGCCGATTCGGCCGACATCAACGGAACGCCGCTACGTATTGGAAAAGCCAACCGAGCCGCCTTGCTCACCAATTCCTGCCGCGCTGCATCATAGTGAAGAGTGGTTTTTGTCACCGGACAGACCAAAAGCTCCAACAGGCGCGGATCAGGCCCAACGGGCACCGAAGACGACGTCTCTACCGAGGGTTGCGCACCGGGCGTATCAGACATTGTCGACCACTCTTGAGTTGCTCCAACCACACGTGGGCAATGGTCTATTGCAAGGTCGTACCCGCTCCACCATCGCCTGAGGCCATTTCCATTTCAGCCAATGCCACCAAAACCTCCGCCCGTGTCTTAAGATCTGGCGCCTCGAGCAAGGCTTGTTTTTCTTCGGTGCCGTAGGGACTGATAATCGACAGCGAATTAACGAGATGCTCGCTTGGAGCGTTGGCGATCGCTTTCCAGTCAGCCCGGAATTGGTGCGTTTCAAGATACTTCCTTAAAACCCGCAGTAACTGCTCGCGATTGACCAACTCCTCCCCAGTGTCGCCGTCGAAGTCGGCCGACCAACGGGCGACATCAATGGTGCAGCTTCGGTACGGCTTAACGGACGGCAACTCCCTCAGAACATCGAACCTGACGATACCGGTCAACGTCACGACGATGCGGCCATCATCGAGTTCTTGATACGCTGTGACCCGACCGGCGCAACCGACGCGGCGCAATCCACCGGACTTGCCCGCCGGGCTCTCCTCATCGCCTGCCGCACGTTCCGGTTGGATCATGCCGAGTATTCGCGAGCCAGCAATCACATCCTCAATCATCTCGAGATAGCGCGGCTCGAACAAATTCAACGGCAGATTGGCGCGCGGTAAAAGAATGACTCCCCGCAACGGAAACACCGGGATGATTGTCGGCAAATCAGTCGGGCGGCGGTAACGATCGATGGGAGCCACTTAGTTATCTCCGAGTTGGCCCTGAAACCGCGAGTGGATCTAGGGAAACGAATGCGGCGCCGCGATGCGCTGTCGGACGCGGTCGGCAATCAAGAAAACAGCAGCGATGACAAGCGCCGACGACCCTCGATGGTTGCCGCATCCTTTGGTCCCCAAGCCTCGAACAATTGAACAAGTTGCTTGCGCGCCGCCTGCTCGTTCCAATTGCGATCGCGACGGAACGCTTCAAGCAGATGATCGACGGCCGAGTCCTTATTGTCTTTCGCGGCCAAGGCAGCAGCAAGATCAATACGGGACTGATGATCAGCCGGATTAGCCAGGACCTTCGCTTCCAAATCACTCGTACTGCCCATCGATTCTGCCTTGCGCGCCAGATCGATCGCGGCACGCACGGCAACTACCGAAGCTGTCTTCTGCTTGTCGGGTGGCACGAGACCAAGCGTCTGCTCGGCCCGTTCAATGTCACCGGTTTTTAGATAGCAGCGGGCAAGGCCTGAGAGCGCACCAGGCTCGGCGGCATCCTCTTGGAGCACCGCAGCATAGATCTCGGCGGCGCCCTGCACATCGCCGGCATCGAATGCTGCCTCGGCGTCGGCCAACGCGTCGGCGATGCCACCGGCCGCATCAGCGCCAAGCATCCGGTCGATGAACGCCTTAATCGCGCTTTCTGGCTGCACGCCCATGAACCCGTCAACCGGCCGTCCATCGCGGAACGCCATCACAGTCGGCAATTTCTGGACGCCAAGTTGGCCCGGTATACTCGGGTGTTGGTCGATGTTCATTTTTACCAATCGAACCTTGCCGGCGTAGCCGCGCACGGTCTTTTCGATGATTGGCGTCAGCTGCTTGCAGGGCCCGCACCAGTCAGCCCAGAAGTCCACCAGCACAGGCACGGTACGGGATGCCTCGATTACATCCTTCATGAACGCGGCCGTTGTTGTATCCTTGACGATATCCCCAGCTGCGGCGGCGGTAGGCAGCTCTCCGGTACTCATCGCGTACTCCGATCATGTTTCGCGGCGACGTTGATCTGACGCCTCTAGGGTCGATATGGGTTGTGCTCGTATCAAGCTCCCGTTTAACGGGCGTTATCGCACAACACAGCGGGGTGCGACAGGTCATATCAGAACTTCGCAGCGAGCCGACCAAGGTGCGTCATGATGCTTCGTCAGGTGCCGCAGTAACTGGCAGCCGGGCGATGCGGGGTTCGTGGCCGGTTGCGCGCATAAACTTTAGCAGGTCGTCACGCGCTATATTCGTGGTCGCGGTATTGACCAAGGGATGACAGTTGATTGTTTCGTGCTCCAGGAGACTGGCATCAAGGACCACCGTCACGCGGCCCGCCTTATCGTTGATCAGCGCCAACGCGGTAACAGAGCCTGGCGTCACAGAAAGCGCCTCCAGCAACAACTCGGCCTTGCCAAAGCTCAGGCGCGCACTCCCAATCACTTTCGGTAATGATTTCAGATCTATTCGGGCGTGTGCATCGGCAACGACCAGAAACAGCTGATCCTTGGCGTCCTTCAAGAACAAATTCTTGGTGTGTGCGCCAGTCAGCTGCCGGTAGAGTTTCTCGCTCTCCTCAACCGTGAACACCGCATCATGCTCGACGGTATGAGTTGTGATGTGCAAGTCGTCGAACATGGCAAACAGGGTGGCGCGTGCGGTCGTCATCACAGTCTCCAATCAGGTGTCAGCCAGACATGTGAGCGCAACGAAACAGGGCGCGCAAGCCGCATTTGCCTGCGGCTACGCTTGTTGCCGTGCTTGCGCCCAAGGCCGCTGCAGGCCATAACCCGCCGCCTCACACATCTCAGCTACTCTATTTGCTAGTATTCCGAAGGAAACCGGACATGGCCTTTGCACCTCGCGTATTTTCCGGCATGCAGCCGTCCGGCAATCTGACGCTCGGCAACTATCTGGGCGCCATGGTCAACTGGGTGCGGATGCAAGAGACGCACGATTGCATCTATTGCGTCGTCGACATGCACGCGATCACGATGTGGCAGGATCCGGCCAGCCTGGTGACCGCCACACGCGAAGTCGCGGCAGCCTATATTGCGAGCGGCATCGATCCAAAGAAGAGCATTTTGTTCAATCAGAGTCAGGTTGCCGAGCACGCGCAGCTTGCTTGGGTGTTCAATTGTGTCGCCCGGCTTGGCTGGCTCGATCGCATGACACAATTCAAGGACAAGGTCGGCAAGGAAAAGGAGCGCGCGTCAGTCGGGCTATATGCCTACCCGGTGCTGATGGCCGCCGACATTCTGCTGTATCAGGCGACGCACGTTCCGGTCGGCGATGACCAGAAACAGCATCTGGAACTTGCGCGCGACATCGCGGGTAAGTTCAACAATGATTTTCGGGCGCAGATCGAAGCGGCGGGGTTCACCAACGGAATATGTTTCCCACAACCGGAACCCGTAATCACTGGTCCAGCGACCCGGGTGATGAGCCTGCGCGATGGCTTGAAAAAGATGTCGAAATCCGATCCCTCCGACCTATCACGTATCAATTTATCGGACGACGCCGACACGATTGCCAAGAAGATCCAGAAGGCCAAGACCGACCCGGAACCGCTGCCGACCGAGGAAGCGGGCTTAGCCCATCGCCCCGAAGCTGACAATCTCGTTGGAATTTATGCGGCCTTGTCGGGCAAGAGCAAATCGAATGTCCTGACAGAGTACGGCGGCGGGTCGTTTTCGACGTTCAAGCGTGCACTGGGTGATCTATGCGTCGCCAAGGTCGGTCCGATCGGCGATGAAATGCGCCGTCTGGTGGCCGACAGCGCAGAAATCGATCGCCTGTTGGCCGATGGGGCCGACCGTGCGCGCGTAATTGCTGCCCCGATGATGAAAAAAGTAAAGGATATTGTCGGCTTTATCGGCAAATGAGCCGAATTGTTCCAGCTCTACGCTTTACGCGGCTCAACCGTTGCCCAGACGTTCAACAAATGACATCCTTGCGACATGCCGACGACACGCAAACGTTTGATTTTCGAAACGGGTCACAAGCGCAAGTACCTTGTGATCGTCGATGACAGCTCCGAAGTTGAGGCTGCGCTGTATTTTGCAGCCAGCCGCATCAGCCATGGCAGCGGGTCGATTGCATTGTTGTATGTGATCGAACCCCAGGACTATCAGCATTGGGTTGGCGTCCGGCAAGTGCAACTCGAAGAAGAGACCAACAAGGCCAAAGCCTTGTTTCGTATGTTCCGGCGGAAACTGACGCTGGCAGGCTTCGAGGACATGATCAGCGACGACATAATCCGCGAAGGCAAGACGGCCGAGGAAATTATCAAGGTCATTGAAGAGGACCAGGACATCGGCATTCTGGTGCTGGGCGCCGCGGTCGACTCGAAGGGTCCTGGACCATTGGTTACTGCCCTTGCCACTGGCAAGACGGCGGGAACGTTTCCTATCCCCATCACCATTGTGCCTGGCAATCTCGGTCTGGATGACGTGAAATCGCTGGCTTGAGTGAACTTGTCGCAATCCAGACCTGTGCACTCGGCATTTCGCCTTTGACCCAGCCTACCATTCGAGCTTAAAATCATTCTAACTTGCAGACGACCTGCGCCTCCCGATCACGAGCGGGCGCAACGAAGGAGTTGACCCATGTTCATTCAGACCGAGCCAACGCCGAATCCGGCGACCTTGAAGTTCATCCCAGGCAAACCCGTGTTGAACAGCGGCACGGCCGAATTCCGTGCAAAGGCGGAGGCCGCACACTCGCCACTCGCCACCAAGTTGTTTGAGATCGGCGGCGTCGAGGGCGTTTTTCTGGGCTCGGATTTCATTTCGGTAACTAAGGGTGAGGCGGAGTGGCAGCATATCCGCCCCGCTATCCTTGGCGCTATCATGGACCATTACATGTCCGGCGCAGCAGCAGTAGATCAGGACTCCAGTGAGGCCGAGGCGATCGAAAACTTCGATCCCAAAGATCTGGAAACCGTAAATACGATCAAGGAGCTATTGGAAACGCGCGTACGCCCACAGGTCGCCCAGGACGGCGGCGACATCACGTTCGGTGGCTTCCGCGACGGCGTTGTCTATCTGCATATGCGCGGGGCCTGCTCCGGCTGCCCGAGTTCCACTGCAACATTGCGCTACGGGATAGAGAACTTACTCAAGCACTTCTGCCCCGACGTGCTTGAGGTTCAAGCCGCTTGATTTTTCTCAAACCGAGATTGGCGGAGCAACGGTGTGCCTGATCGCGTGTCGGACGAAGCCCTACACGGGTTGTTTCATGCAGCACGCAGTCACAATGCCTGGCTTCCAAAGCCAGTCCCGACCGAACTGCTGGTGGAACTCGTCGACACAATGAAGATGGGGCCGACGAGTGCCAACTGCTCGCCCGTGCGGCTTATTTTTGTGACGTCGCACGCCGCCAGGGACAAACTCAAGCCGTACCTGTCGGCAGGCAATCGCGATAAGACGATGACTGCCCCCGTTACCGCCATCGTCGGTCACGATCAAAAGTTCTACGATCACCTGCCGCGCCTGTTTCCGCATGCCGACGCCAAGAGCTGGTTTACGGGCAGCGAGGCGCACGCCAACACGACGGCATTCCGCAACGGCACATTGCAGGGCGCCTATCTGATCCTGGCGGCGCGGGCGCTTGGCCTCGATTGTGGCGCCATGTCGGGTTTCGACAATGCGGGCGTCGACGCAGCATTTTTCGCGGATACGACCGTGAAGTCAAATTTCTTGCTGAACATTGGTTATGGCGACCCAGCAGGTCTGTTTCCCCGCAGTCCACGGTTTGACTTCGCGGAGCTTGCCCAAATTATCTGACCGACACTTAGCGGCATCAGATGTTTTAACTGATGCTCGCCTGCAGAAAATCTGATACGCGCAAGCTCCGGTGGGGTTGCATACGTTTGGTGCACCGTCACTGCCGTGTCCACACTCGTCCCGCAGCACAATGCCCACCCTGGCTTTCGATACTTGCTTTGGAGCCTGTTCTGCGGCGTTGTGCTGGCGGGATTCGAGCGGTGTCGCACAGACGGCGGCGCAGTGTGTTTCAATGGACAAAGGACACTCCGAGCGGCTTCTACCGATGATCGCAGACGTCATGGTCGCCTCCGGTGTTGCGTTCAACGACCTCAAGAGATTGGCTGTGTCGCTAGGACCGGGCAGTTTTACGGGTGTCCGCACCGGGATTTCGGTAGCGCGCGCATTGGCTTTGGCGGCCGCTCTTCCCGTTGTCGGCACCACCAGTTTGCATGTCATGGCGCTCCAGGTTGCCATGTCGAAACCAAACCGCACGATCATTGTCGCCATGCAGACACGCGGTGGATTGCTCTACTGCCAAACGTTTAGCGCGGGGGCTACCGTGGCACGTTGCGCGCCGTGGTTGGCAACTCCGGAGCAAGCCGCCGCGGCACTCGACTCGCCCACCATCGCTGCCGGTTCTGGCGCGGCTTTGGTTGCTTTTGCAGCACACCAAGTTGGCATTGATTGTGAGACCGCCCTTGATGTCCGACATCCAGACGCAATCCATCTTGCTCGTACAGCTTCAGGCTTGTCAGTTCTGAACCCGCCGCAACCAATCTACGTGCGAGATGCCGATGCCTTGCCGCAGTCCGGCACAGGGCTTCTCCGCAGCACATCCAGCCCACGTTGAGAACGCCGATGACCGCGCCTGTTGCCAAGCTCGATCCGAAATTCGTGTCGTTGAAAATTGCCGATCCGGATCACTCGGCGGAGATCGCCGTGTTGCACAGCGCACTGTTTAACCCCGGGTGGGACGAAGCGGGCGTGCGCCCCCTGCTTGAGGCGCCGGCGGCGGTGGGTTTTCTGGCACGCGTCGGCGTTCCACCAGCCAACACAGGTTTCATTATCGGGCAAGTTGCAGCCGACGTCTCCGAGATCATCTCGATCGGTGTCGCGCCTGAATGGCAACGGCGCGGGATGGCCCGCATTTTGTTCGGCGCCTTCAGCCGCGCGGTGACGCGAGCAGGTGCTGGCCGCGTTTTTCTCGACGTAGCGGCAGACAACACGGCAGGGATAGCCCTTTATAGCAGCCTTGGATGCGTCGAAGTCGGACGTCGCAAGGGATATTACGTGCGGCACGAAGCGGCGGCAGTCGATGCCATCGTCATGACCGTCGCGTTGCCGCCGGTTTGATTTTCCTGTTGCCAGGCCTATACTTCGCTCACCGCAAGGCCGGATCAGAACCATGACCGTCGCTGACGATCGCACCAAGAATCGCATCGAGCGCTTGTGCGCCGAGCACGGTTTGCGCATGACCGGTCAACGCCGCACGATTGCGCGAGTCTTGGCCGATGCTGATGACCACCCGCACGTCGACGAAGTCTACGCGCGCGCCAATCGTGTCGATCCTCGCATTTCCCTGTCGACCGTCTACCGCACGTTACGGCTGCTGGAGGCCAAGGGCATCCTTGCGCGTCACGATTTCGGTGAGGGTCGTCGACGCTATGAAGAAGCCAAGCGTGCGCATCACGACCACCTGATCGACGTCGATAGTGGTCACGTGATCGAATTCAGCAGCGAGGAGATCGAGAAGTTGCAGGAGCGCATAGCCCGCGAGCTTGGCTTCCAACTCGTCGGCCACAAGCTCGAACTGTACGGCGTGCCGCTAAGGGGCAAGAAAAAAGCGGGCAGCTGATCGTCGGTGTTTGCACTTAGCCAGCCATCTCTTCCCGTAGTAATTCCAACTCCAACCACTGCTCTTCGGATTTGGCGAGGGCATCCTCGGTGGATTTGAGTTTGGCAACGGCTGCCTGGAAAGCTGCGGGCTCGCGCGCAAACAGATCCGGCGACGCAAGCTTCGTCTGCAAGGCGGCGATGTCCTTGGATTGCTGTTCCATCTTGGCTGGCAGTGTTTCGAGCGCGTGCTTTTCCTTGAACGACAACTTACGTCGGCCAGCCTTGGAGCCAGACGCCTGGGTTGCTGCGCTAGCGCCCTTGGGAGGGTCCAGTTCCAACTTTGCACCTGGCAAATCCGCGCCTTGGCGCTGATTGATCATGTCGGAGTAGCCGCCTGGATACTCGGTCCAGCGGCCATCGCCTTCGGCGGCGATCACGCTCGTCACGATGCGATCGAGGAAATCCCGGTCGTGGCTGACCAGCAGCACGGTACCGGGATAGTCCGTCAACAGCTCCAGCAGCAGGTCGAGCGTTTCGAGGTCGAGATCGTTGGTCGGTTCGTCGAGCACCAATACATTCGACGGCTTGGCGAGAACCCGCGCCAGCAGCAGTCGTGCCCGCTCACCGCCGGACAACACATGCACAGGGCTGCGCGCCTGCTCGGGCTGAAACAGGAAATCCTTCATATAACTGGCGACGTGGCGGATCTGACCGTTGACGGTCACCTTGTCACCCTTGCCACCGGTCATCGCCTCGGTGACGGTCCATCCCGGCTTCAGTTCATCGCGCTTCTGGTCGAGCTTTACGAGTTCGATCGCGGCTCCCGGCCGTACCGTGCCGCTATCGGGCTCAAGTTCGCCGATCAACATTTTGAGCAGCGTCGTCTTGCCCGCACCATTCGGCCCGACCAGGCCGAGCCGGTCACCGCGCATCACCCGCAGCGATACGTCGTTCACGACGGTCGTCCCGCCAAACGACTTCGATACGCCGAGCGCCTCAAACACCAGTTTGCCGGACGTGCCGCCCTCGGATGCAGTCAGCGTGACGTTGCCGGTAACGGCCCGAGCCTCGCGCTTTTGCATCCGCATATCAGCCAACAGTGCCACACGCCGCACATTGCGCTTACGACGACCAGTAACACCGCCGTGCATCCACTGCTGCTCGCGGGCGATCTTGCGATCCAGTTTGTGCGCCTCGATTTCTTCCAGATCGAGTACGTCATCGCGCCAAGCTTCGAACGTTGCAAAACCCTGCTCATTGCGCCGTGTCAGACCGCGGTCCAGCCAGACGGTGGTGCGCGACAAATTTTCCAGAAAACGCCGATCGTGACTAATTAGAACGATGGCCGCACGCAGGCTTCTGAGCTCCGCCTCGAGCCATTCGATGGCGGGCAGGTCGAGGTGATTGGTCGGCTCGTCAAGCATCAGAATGTCGGGGTCCGGCGCCAGCACATGTGCCAGTGCGGCACGGCGCGCCTCGCCACCGGACAAATTGGTCGGATTCTCGTCGCCAGTGAGCCCGAGGGTCTCCAACAGCATGCGCGCACGGTACGGATTGTCGAGAGGACCAAGTCCGGCTTCCACATAGTCCAGCGTTGTGTCGAAGCCGGAGAAATCGACCTCTTGGGCCAGATAGCGCGCTCGCGAATTGGGATGAATGAAGCGCTCGCCCTTGTCGCACTCGATGGCACCCGCAGCGATCTTCAACAACGTTGATTTGCCCGACCCATTCCGGCCGACAAGACAGATCCTGTCGCCGGCCACTACTGACAAGTCCGCACCGGTCAGTAACGGCGTGCCGCCAAAGGTCAGGTGGATGTCGCGAAGCGTCAGTAGAGGCGGTGCCATAAACTCAATTCTTATCTTGATAGTAACTTGCGATACGCGTTGATCACAGCTTCTGCCACAAGCGCCTCCGTGAAGCCATCGGCAACGCGGGCGCGCGCGTTGCGGCCCATAGCAGCGGCGAGTTCGGGATTGCGGATCAGCCGTTCTATGGCGTCTGCCAGTGCAGCCGGATGATCGGGCGGAACAACAAGCCCCTCTATGCCATCGCGCACGAAGTACCGACAGCCTGGAACATCTGACACGATCAGCGGCCGCGCGCAGGCAGCAGCCTCAAGCATTGCGCGGGGCAACCCCTCGCCGCCTCGAGACGGCACCACGGCAATGGTTACGTCCTGCCAGAATCCTACTATATCTTCGACGTGACCTAACCATGTGACGCCGAGATCGCGCCGCCAGCGGTCTAGGTCGACCAGCGCGACCGCGCGAGGGTTGGCCGGATCGCGAGCGCCGGCCAGATAGACATCGAGCGTTAATCCACGACCTGCGAGCAAGCGTTGCGCTTCGACCAAGACATCGACGCCCTTGCTCCACACCATCCGTCCAGCGAATCCCGCGACCGGAGGGAAGACGGCCATCGTCGGTGATGTTCGGTAGCGCTCGAGGTCGACCCCCGCTCCACCAAGTATCGTCACGTTAGTCGGCAACTGTTTTCCGACACCGACAACCTGTGCCGCATCATCGGGGTTCTCAACGAACAAAGCCGTATCTGGCCTGCGCAACAGAGTGGCGATCAGTCGCAACGCACCGGCATGGATAACCTGTGCGGTACCCTTGGTCGTTCCAGCAAAGCCTACTCCAGTGAGATGCATCACAAGCTTTGGACGGCTTGCGTCACGGCGTCTTATAAGAAATGCCGCACCTCCCAGAACGATGGGCTTTAACGCGATAGCATGCACGACCGACGGTTGCTCCTCGCGCACCAGCCGACGCAAATTCTGAATCATTCGCAATTGTTGAACCGGACCGCGCGATGCGCGGGCAAAGTCAAATGGGATGACCCGAGCGCCCAGCTCTTCGATCGAACTGAACCCGTTCGCAACGTGGGTCACAACAACAACCTCAAGGTCGGCCGCAACCAGCGCGCGGATCAACGGCTTGAAATGAGACAGCGCGAACCAGTCCTCGGTAATGAGGACCATCGCCTTTTCTGGTCGAGCCGACCGATGTTCGATGGTATTCGCCATGCAAACCTTTTGTTGCAGCGTGTGCGGAAGGAAGCAAGATGTTGCCCAAAGGGTCAGCATGATCTACGTATACGTTAATGCCACTTCGGGCTTACACGCGGGAGACGCCGGATGTCGTCATCGAATGCGCTACAAATTGCCGTCCTTCCTGGTGACGGCATCGGCATCGAGGTCATGGAACCGTGCTTGGCCGTAATCGCTGCTGCCGAGCGCCGCGTGGGTGGATTTGCGCTCGCCACTACATCGCATCCGGCAGGAGCGGTACTCTATCGCGACACCGGCACGGCATTGCCGCCCAGCACCCTGCAAGCTTGCCGCCAAGCCGATGCGATCCTGCTGGCAGCGATGGGACTACCGTCGGTACGCTATCCGAATGGCACTGAGATCTCGCCACAAATCGACCTGCGCATGGATCTTGGACTATACGCGGGGGTGCGGCCCGTCCGTACGCTTGCCGGCCTGCCAGGGGTATTGTCTGATCCCCGGGCTGCCAGTTTGGATTTCGTGCTCATCCGTGAATCGACCGAAGGGCTGTTTGCGAGCAAAGGCAAGGGCACCGTGGTCAATGATGTCTGCGCGACCGAGACACTAGTGATTACTCGCAAAACGAGCGAACGATTATTCGATTTCGGCTTCAAGCTCGCGGGCCAACGCAAGGCGCGCGGCCGTCCCGGACGCCTGACACTCGTCGACAAAGCCAATGTGTTCTCGTCGTTCGCCTGGGCGCGCAAAATATTCGAGGAACGAGCGGCGAAATTCCCCGACATCGAAAAATCATACGCCTATGTTGACGCAACGGCGCTCGACATGGTTCGCCGCCCTTGGACGTTCGACGTTATGGTCACCGAAAATATGTTCGGAGACATTCTGTCGGACTTGGGTGCGGGCCTGCTCGGCGGCATGGGAATGGCGCCATCCGCCGACATCGGCGATGAACACGCAGTGTTCCAGCCGTGCCATGGAACAGCGCCCGATATCGTCGGCCAGGGCAAAGCCAATCCAACAGCGATGTTCTTGTCGGCCGCCATGATGCTCGAATGGCTCGGCGACAAGCACGGCATTGCTGAAGCGCACACAGCAGCAGCATTGATCGAGGCGGCCGTCGGGCGCGCCTATGTCGTGGAGCAACTGAAACCGTTCGAGCAAGGTGGGCCCTCCGGCACTGCGCAGATTACGCGTGCCGTTCTAAAGCAGATGGACGCGATCGACATCGCCACGTTGCATGTTTGAATGCTCTTTGCGGCTTCATCGCGCGATGGCAGCCGCAGTGGGGCGATTTCACTGGCGTCTTTTGTGTTGAGGACGGCGCAATCACCCGCCGATCTGCCACAGATCAACCGCGGATCGATTTGCACGAGGGCTATTGCCCAGGCTGCAAAAGGCCCGCCGCAACCTCGCCGCCTCGCCCATTCAGCGGACGAAGAGGGGTGAGCAAATACGACGCCTGCATGATGTTCTAGTCCTGCCGTGGTTCGTGCGACCATACGACGTTGGGATAGAACACGGCGGCGGACGCATAGCTGGCCGGAATCACGCTCAACCGGTAGACTCTATGATGATACTCGTAGAACTCGCTGACGCCAGGAATATTGGGACACAGTCCTAACGATAGCAGATACTGGCCCTCCAACATTTGCAGATTGGGCAGAACGGCGGCAAACACTCCACGTTGCCCGGCTCGAATGCGATAGGGCGCGTCCTCGTAGGCCTCGGTTTCGTAACCAGCAATGTTGACTGTGTTGAACTGCGCGATCATGACCATATCGCGTTCACGCTCGATGCCGATGCCGAGTGTGTGCTCGGGGATCGGGCCATCGCAGTGATAGTGAACGGCAATACGCAGTGTGTCCCAGGTGCGAATGACCGGCGCGGGATTGCCATCCCCATCCGTGAATACGACGCGATCGATGAAGATGGGTCCGCGCCGGTACACCTTTACGGCAGACCGCGGCTCGTCGGCTGATGGGAGTTTCACCGTCGTCGAGTCGGCCACGGTATC
>JANNRP010000136.1:0-2608 GCA_031401535.1 Hyphomicrobiaceae bacterium
CATCATGCAACCTCAGCTCCCGACGCACGCCGACATCCTTGCTGCCCGTGGCCGTCTAGGCACGTTATCGGTACGTACGCCGCTGCTGGAGCATCCAGCGCTCAATGCGCTGACGGGTGGCCGCGTCCTGTTGAAAGCAGAAAACCTCCAGCGCGTCGGTGCCTTCAAGTTCCGCGGCGCCTATAACGCGGTGTCGCAGGTCGACCGTGCAAAATTTCCAGGCGGTGTCGTTGCGTGCTCATCGGGCAATCACGCCCAGGGTGTCGCAGCCGCCGCTACCATCTGCGATATGAAATCGCTCGTCGTTATGCCGAAGGACGCGCCTGCCCTCAAAATCGCACGCACCAAGGCGTTCGGCGCCGACGTACACCTGTACGATCGCGTGACCGAAGATCGTGACGCCATTGCCCATAAATTCTGCGAGCAACGGGGAGCAGCCTTCATCCACCCCTACGACGACGCCAACGTCATGGCAGGACAAGGCACTGTCGGGCTTGAGCTGATGGAGCAGGCAGCCGCTCTTGGCGCCATACCTGATGCCGTGCTGGTGTGCTGTTCGGGCGGTGGGCTTGCGACCGGCGTCGCACTGGCCGTCAAAAACGCCAATCCAGCAACAGAAGTTTACACGGTCGAGCCGGCCGGTTTCGATGATTTCGCGCGCTCACTTGCCAGCGGCCGCCGGGAAAAAAACCCTCAGATGTCGGGCTCGATCTGCGATGCCTTGATGGCCAACAGTCCGGGTGTGCTGACCTTTGCCGTAGCCCAGACAACAATGGCTGGCGGTCTTGCGATTACCGATGACGAAGCCCGCACGGCTGTCCGCTTTGCCTTCAACGAGTTGAAGTTGGTGCTCGAGCCGGGCGGTGCTGCGGCACTTGCGGCTGTGCTCGCCGGCAAACTGCCGGTCAAGGGGCGCACCATTGCGTGCGTGCTCTCGGGCGGTAACACCGATCCCGCTATGTTTGCCGAGATTATTTCGAACTGACCGCTGACGATCCTTCGCCGTCAATCATTGCCTCGTGGGTAATCGTCTGCATCACGGCGTCGACGCGGGTGATGGCCGCATCAAGATTGGCTGCGAACTGCACCGAGCGCTGGGACTCGACGGCTTGGCTAACGCTGAGGCCATAAATCGACGCGGCTTTCTGGGCGATCTGCTCGCACGTCGAAACGTCGATATCATTGGCCTGCAAAGCCCAGGCGAGCTGATGCAGGTCTTCGGTTGCGCGCAACAATCCAGCCGATGCAGGTTGGTTGTTTGCGCTCGTCGGTGGTCTGCCGAGCAACCGGCTGCGGGTAGTCTCCAACTCGCGCTTGAGGTTTGAAAGCTCGGCTGCCAGTTGGCCAAGGAGGGCTGGTGGCTGTCGTAATGAGGATTGTAGGCGGCCAAGCGCATCTTCGAGCAACGCGCTGTCCAGTCGCCGCGCCCGGCGGCCATGCTCCGCCAGGAACCATCGTCCGCGTGCGCTTTCCAGCAGCGCCGTCTCGATGGATCGGTATTCGGTCTCGATGTCGGGGCCAACGCCCGACGGGGCAGGCAACGGGGCCGGTGTCTGGGGCATGAGCATGGATCCGCGATAATTTGCCGAACGGGTACAGTGCAACGTCTACGCGATTCGACACTGCCCGTGTGGCGGTTCATACCGTCGGCGCGGACATCGGGACCGCAAAGCATCATGGCAGGGCTGGAAGCATGCAGGCGGCGCGGCACCATGACGGCTTTGGCCTGCGGATTTCTGCGTTCTATGGCGCCCTGTTCCTCGTTTATGGCGCGGTGCTGCCGTATCTCCCGGTTTGGCTCGATTTCAAGGGGCTGTCGGCACCGCAGATCGGCATTATCGGCGCATCACCTCTCCTCATTCGTCTGGTGGCAACGCCGGCGATCGCGCTGCTGGCCGATCGCATTGCGAACCATCGTTTGATGATTGCCATTCTGGCGGCCATCGCCGGATTGAGCGTCGCGGTGCTCGGCCAAATCTCAGGCTTCTGGCCGATCCTGCTGTGTGTGGTTGTGTTCCAGGTGGCGCTGCAGTCGATCATGCCGTTGATTGAAACGGTTGCCATGGCAGGCGTGACGCAGCGTGGTCACGATTACGGGCGGATGCGGGTGTGGGGGTCGGCGACCTTCATCGTTGCGAGTTTCGCGGGCGCGGGCCTCATCGACCGGTTTGGGGCGGCGATTGTGATCTGGGTGCTGGTGACGGGCACGGTTGCGACACTCGCCGCTGCACTGTTGTTGCCGCCGCCTGTTACCCAAGCGGCTCTGGCGCAGCGTTCTCGTCCCGATTGGGCGAGCGTTGTGCGGCTCGCTCGAGAGCGCCGGACCATCTTATTCCTGGTTGCGGCGGGCGCAGTGCAGTCGGCGCACGCCGTGTTTTATGGCTTTGGCGTTCTCCACTGGCGGGACGCTGGCATTTCCGGCACCTGGATCGGGACGCTGTGGGCCGTCGGTGTGATCGCCGAGATTGCACTGTTCTGGTGGTCGGCACGGGTACTGACCTTTGTAACCCCGGTGGGCTTGCTGATGATCGGCACGGCCGCTGCCGTCGTGCGCTGGACGGCGATGGGCTTCGATCCACAACTTTGGCTGTTGTTGCCATTGCAGGTG
>JANNRP010000137.1:0-14770 GCA_031401535.1 Hyphomicrobiaceae bacterium
GCAATCAGAAACAGTGCGACTAACCGCAGCGCAGGCACTCGTGCGCTATCTGTGCGCGCAGCACAACGACCTGGGCGGCACGCCGATGTTTGCGGGCGTGTGGGCGATCTTCGGTCATGGCAACGTCGCCGGTCTGGGTGAGGCACTTTATGGTGCGCGCGACCGCCTGCCGACCTATCGCGCCCACAACGAGCAGGCTATGGCACATGCAGCGATCGCCTATGCCAAGGCGTCGCAACGGCGACGCATTATGGCCTGCACCACGTCGATCGGACCAGGTGCGACCAACATGGTGACGGCGGCTGCTGTCGCCCACGTCAACCGTCTGCCGGTGCTGCTGTTGCCGGGCGACGTGTTCGCCAATCGCAGACCCGATCCGGTTCTGCAGCAGATCGAAGATTTTGGTGACGGTACGGTGTCGGCCAACGATTGTTTTCGACCGGTGTCGCGATATTTCGACCGCATCATGCGGCCCGAGCAATTGCTGGCGGCATTGCCGCGCGCGATGCAGGTGCTGACCGACGCCGCCGCATGCGGTCCCGTCACGCTGGCGTTGTGTCAGGACGTGCAAGCAGAGGCCTATGACTTCCCGGTGGGTTTCTTCGAACCGCATGTCTGGGTAATTCGGCGACCACGGCCGGATGTGCACGAACTCGAACGGGCGCTAGCGCTGCTGAAGGGCGCGCGCAAACCGCTGATCGTCGCCGGTGGCGGCGTACATTATGCCTATGCTTGCGCGGCGCTTACGGCCTTTGCCTCCCGCCACGGCATTCCGGTGACTGAGACGCAGGCCGGAAAGTCTGCCCTCAGCGACGATCACCCGGAAAACCTAGGTTCCATCGGCGTGACCGGCAGCGCTGCCGCGAATACGTGCGCTGCCGAGGCCGACGTCGTGCTCGCGATTGGCACGCGGCTGCAGGATTTCACTACCGGCTCGCGGTCGATATTCCAGAACCCGGATCTGCATCTGATCGGTCTCAACGTGCAACCCTTCGACGCTGGTAAACACGGCGGCGTCCCCCTCGTTGCCGATGCCCGTGTCGGCATTGAGGAGTTGAGCGCCGGGCTCGGCAACTGGCGTTCACCGCAGTCGTGGACTGACGCCGCTGCCAAGGGAAAAGCCGCATGGGCTTCTTTGGCTGCCGAGGCGCTTGCGCCATCGAATGCGGCGTTGCCGTCCGATGCTCAGGTGATCGGCGCCGTGCATCGGGCAAGCGATAGAAACGCCATCGTGGTTGGTGCGGCGGGTGGACTGCCAGGTGAATTGCATAAGTTGTGGGCGTCAAAACTGCCCGGCACCTACCATATGGAGTATGGCTTCAGCTGCATGGGCTACGAGATTGCCGGAGGCCTCGGTGTCAAGATGGCCAAGCCCGGCGTCGACGTGATCGTGATGGTCGGCGACGGCAGCTATCTGATGATGAATTCCGAAATCGCGACGTCGGTAGCGCTCGGCGTGGCACTCACCATCGTGGTGCTCGACAATAGCGGTTACGGCTGTATCAACAGATTGCAGCAGGCCACCGGCAGCGCGCCATTCAATAATCTGCTCAGTGATACGATCCATCAGACGTTACCAGCCATCGACTTTGTCAAACATGCCGAAAGCCTAGGCGCTCGTGCGGTCAAGGCGGCCACGCTCACCGAACTCGAAGGACACGTGCGCGCCGCCATCGCGACCACCCGCACCACGGTCATCGTGATCGATACGGATGCTGCCGTATCGACGGCTGCTGGCGGTCACTGGTGGGACGTCGCTGTGCCCGAAGTGAGCGAGCGCGACAGCGTCGTGGTCGCACACGCAGCTTATAGCGAAGCCAAGTTGAAACAGAAGCTGGGATAGCTGCATGACGATCAAAATTGGTGCCAACCCAATCGGCTGGTCGAACGATGATTTGCGGTCACTCGGTGGCGGAACTCCGCTGGAGACCTGCCTCGCCGAGGCCAAGCTCGCAGGGTACGCGGGCATGGAACTTGGCCACAAATTTCCACGCGAAGCGGCAGCGTTGAAAGCCGTGCTTGGTCGCCACCAACTCGAACTTGTCTCGGGTTGGTACTCAATGGCGCTGCTGGAGCACGACGCAGATGCCGAATGGCTGGCGATCCAGGATCATAAAAATCTGCTCAAGGCCTTGGGCGCCAAGGTGCTGATCGTCGCTGAAACCTCCAATGCCATTCATGGTGATCGCAGCATTCCACTGTCACGACGACCACAACTTGCCGACCAACAATGGCCGGTGTTCTCACATCGCCTTGGCATTCTGGCCCAACGCCTCGCAGACGAGGGTGTGCAGCTTGTCTATCACCATCACATGGGCACGATCATCGAGACCGGCGGCGAGGTCCATCGCATGATGCAGACGACGCCAGCCTCGGTCCATCTGCTGCTCGACACCGGTCATCTGACGTTCGCTGGGGCCGATCCGGCGGAATTTGCTCGCGCCTATCGACTTCGCATCAGCCATGTTCACACCAAGGATGTGCGAGCGGCGGTGCTGGCTAAGGTCAAGGCTGCGGACATGAGCTTCCTCGATGCCGTTGTTGCCGGTGTTTACACTGTTCCCGGCGACGGCGTAGTCGACTACGCGGCCGTGTTTGCCGCACTGCCCGGCTATGACGGCTGGGTGGTCGTCGAAGCCGAGCAAGACCCGGCGATTGCCCATCCATTAACCTATGCCAAGCTCGGATACTCAAACCTCGCGGGCTACTTGCGTGACGCCAACCTCGTTTGAACCGCTGGAGTTCCTCACCTCATGACCGACGCTGAAATTGAACTACGCTATCTCGTAGCGCTCGGCCTTGCGCAGGAGGCCGGCGCGCTGGCGCTGACGTTTGCGGGCAATCGCGAGCGGATGGCGACGCGAATGAAGGGCGCGCAGGATTTTCTTACCGAAGCCGACGGTGCGGTCGAGACCATGCTGCGGTCGACCCTTGCCCGCGTATTCCCCAATGACGGCTTCGTCGGCGAAGAGGGCGGCGGCGAGGGTGCCGAAAATCTTTGGATCGTCGACCCCATCGATGGCACCGCGAATTTCGCCAGGGGCGATCTGCAATGGTGCATTTCCCTTGGCTTCGTCCACAAAATGAAGCCGGTCATCGGCGTCATTCATGCGCCGGTCCTGGGTGAAACATTCGCCGCCCGCAAGGGTGCCGGCGCGACGCTGAATGGCCGTCCGATCCGCGTCAGCGATACGGCTGACCTGGGTGCCGCCACGATCGAGATCGGTTGGTCGGCGCGACGACCGCTCGCGGAATACGTTGGCCTCATTTCGAAAGTCGGTGGACTGGGTGCTGCCGCCAAACGCAGCGCATCGGGCGCGCTCGGAATGGCTTGGGTCGCCTGCGGTCGCACAGACGGGTACCTCGAACTGCACATCAACAGCTGGGACGTGGCAGCCGGCATCGTCATCGTTTCGGAAGCGGGTGGCGTCGTGAACGACTTCTTTGCAGGCGACGGGCTGAGCACCGGCAACCCCATTCTGGCCGCCACACCAGCGTTCGAAGCGCCGCTGCGCACGGCCATGGGGCTCCGTTAACGCTCCGTGCGCGCTGTAACAAGTGTCGTACAAAACTGCTTTAACGCGGTTCGTCATTGACGAGGCGGTGAACGCCCTGTCAGACTGTCACAAAACTGTCATAAAAACCTCGGGAGGAATGAAAATGAGAATCCCATCGCGCGGGCGCGCGCAAGCGGCTTTGGCTGCAAGCGCGATCATGGCGGCAGCATTCGTTGCGCCAAACATGGCAGCGGCACAAGGTGCGCTCACTGTATATTGCGCGGTCCAGGAAGAATGGTGCCGCGCCATGATGACGTCCTTTGAAAAGGATACCGGCATCAAAGTCGCCATGACGCGCAAGAGCTCGGGTGAGATCTACGCGCAGGTCAAGGCCGAGGCGTCTAACCCGCGCGGTGATATCTGGTGGGGCGGCACGGGCGATCCACATTTGCAGGCTGCTGAAGAAGGCTTGACGCAGGAAAACACACCAGCGAAGCCCGGCGAGTTGCACGACTGGGCACTCAGCGTCTGGAAGAGCAGCAAGAACCGTACGATTGGTATCTATTCGGGCGCGCTCGGATTTGGCTACAACTCGAAGACGATTGCCTCACGCAAATTGCCCGAGCCAAAGTGCTGGGCCGACCTTCTGAAGCCTGAATTCAAGGATGAAGTTCAGGTCGCGGACCCGAATTCGTCGGGCACGTCCTACACGTTGCTGGCGACCATCGTTCAGTTGATGGGTGAGGACAAGGGCTTCGCTTATATGAAGGCCCTGCACAAGAACATCAATCAGTACACCAAGTCGGGCGCGGCACCGGCCAAAGCCGTGAGCCTCGGCGAATCCGCTGTCGGCATTACATTCATGCACGACATGGTGGCTGCCGCTGCCGACAACCCTGACGTCAAGGTGATCGCGCCGTGTGAAGGCACCGGCTATGAGATAGGCTCGATGTCGATCATCAAAGGCGCCAAGAATCTCGACAACGCCCGGAAGTTTTACGATTGGGCGCAGACCGCACCACCACAGGCACTGGGCGCTTCCAACAAGCAGCTACAGATCCCGTCCAACAAGTCGACGCCGCTGCCACCGAACTCGCCAAAATTGGCCGATATCAAGTTGATCGATTACGATTTCACCAAGTATGGCTCGTCAGCAGAGCGCAGACGGTTGTTGTCTAAGTGGGACGCCGACGTGAAGAACCTGCCGAAGTAAGCGCAGTTACGCGCATACCACGGGAGGTTGCCGATCATGCCGCGCGCGATAATGCTTTGGGCTGTGATCGGCATCGTCGGCGCAGCGTTGCTGCCGTGGTATGTGCTGTCGGATGGGCTGTTCTCGACAGCTTGGTTGCGTGTCTATCCGAACACGGACACCGGATCGGCGCTATATCAAATTGCAGCGCACGGCCGATGGTGGCTGATGGCGGCGGTTCTCCCGTTGCTGGCCGCGATCGGTGTGTTGATCGTGAAACCGCCGGTGGCAACAACGGCTCGGGTGATCACTGCTGCTGCCATCGCCGGTATGGCGTTGATGTTGCTCCAGGGTTTCGCGATCATCCACAACGGACCATCGACGGGTCTGTTGGGTCTGCTGGCACCGGCTGGTGCCAAGCAGGCAGGCATGGGTTATGGCGCGCTGGTGCTTGGCACCAGCTACTTGATGATGCTGAGTTGTGCGCTGGCGGCGCAAGGCTTTTGTCGCGGCGACTTATTCGTCGTTGCCTCGATCGCGCTGGTCGTCGCGCTGATCGCCCTGTTCGTGTTCTTTCCCGTGCTCACCATTTTGTCGAGTGCACTGCAGGATAACCAGGGACACTGGGCGCCGTCCGTATTCGCTGAGAAGTTGTTCGATAGTTCCATTTGGGGGCTCGGCTGTATCGCAGGTGGCGTCAGTTGTGGCGTGGCGTGGAATACAGTGTTCTTGGGGCTCGCCGTCGGTGCAGGCACCACAATCCTTGGCTGCGCATTCGCACTTGTTGCCGTGCGGACCAACTTCCGGCTCAAGGGCCTGCTGCGCGTTTTGACGGTGTTGCCGATCATCACGCCGCCGTTCGTCATCGGCCTGGCGTTGATCCTGCTGTTTGGTCGGTCCGGCGTTGTGACGGCACTATTGTACGATGTGTTCGGCGTCCCGCGGACGCGCTGGATCTATGGTTTCAATGGTGTGTTCCTGGCCCAGATGCTGGCGTTCACGCCAATCGCGTTTCTTGTCCTCATCGGCGTCGTGCAGGGCATCGCCCCGTCACTCGAGGAAGCATCTCAAACCCTGCGTGCCTCTCGCTGGCAGACGTTTCGAACGGTGACATGGCCGTTGATGCGGCCGGGTGTCGCCAACGCTTTCCTGCTCGGCTTTATCGAGAGCCTTGCCGACTTCGGCAACCCGCTCGTGCTCGGCGGCAACTTCGAGGTGCTATCGACGAAAATCTTTTTTGCCGTCGTTGGCGCCGCCAATGATCAAGGCAAGGCCGCTGTTCTGGCGATCGTCCTGCTGGCATTCACGCTCGCAGCCTTCTGGGCGCAGCAACGCTGGCTTGGCGGTAAATCCTACACGACGATGACCGGCAAAGGCGACGCCGGGCTTGCGGTACCGCTGCCGCGTCGCGTCGAAGGACTGTGCTACGCGATGACATTGCCCTGGGCGCTGATGACAGTTGTGATCTACGTCACCATCGTATTTGCCGGTTTCGTCAAAGCGGTTGGTCGCGACCATACGTTCACGCTGGAACATTATCGCACGGGCTTCGCCTTTGAATGGGGCGCGCGTGGCCTGCACTTCACCGGCTCGGCCTGGAACAGCTTCTGGACCACGCTTGAGATCTCAGCGATTGCGGCGCCATTGACCGCAGCGGTTGGCCTGTTGACGGCTTATCTGCTGACGCGCCAGCGGTTTGCCGGACGGCGCGCCTTCGAATTTGGCACCATGCTTAGTTTCGCCATTCCCGGTACTGTCATCGGCGTCAGTTATATTCTGGCCTACAACACACCGCCGATCGAGTTGGCTGGCACCGGCATCATCCTCATCATCTGCTTTGTTTTCCGCAATATGGCCGTGGGAGTGAGGTCAGGCATTGCCACGCTGTCGCAGATCGATCGCAGCCTGGATGAGGCCTCGCTCACACTCGGAGCGCGCTCCGGCCAGACGGTACGGCGCGTGATCCTGCCGTTGCTGAAACCAGCGATTATTGCAGCCATGGTCTATAGTTTTGTGCGGGCCATGACCGCAGTAAGCGCGATCATTTTCTTAGTCACCGCGCAGTACAATATGGCGACCGCCTATATCGTCGGGCGCGTGGAGGCTGGTGAATTCGGCCTCGCCATCGCCTATTCTTCGGTGCTGATCGTCGTCATGCTGGCGGCTATTCTGCTCATTCAGTTGGCCGTGGGCGAACGTAAAATCGGGCGCCGTGGGGCCATGCCCGTTGCCGTCGCAGGGGGAGCTTAATGGCCAAGAGCAACAGCGCGGCGTCCGTCGAGTTCCGCAATGTCACGAAGCGCTACGGCGGCATAGTCGCTGTCGACGGCGTATCCTTCACCATCAAGCCGGGCACACTGGTGACACTGCTGGGGCCGTCCGGCTGCGGCAAGACGACGACCTTGCGCATGATCGCCGGCCTGGAAATTGCCAGCGACGGTTCTATTTTGATCGGCGACAGGGATGTAACGCTGCTCTCCGCTTCGGAGCGCGACGTCAGCATGGTGTTCCAGTCATACGCCCTGTTCCCGCACATGACGGTGCTGGAGAACGTCGCTTACGGACCAACGGTCAGTGGCGTCAAGAAAGCCCAGGCCCGCGAGATGGCGCTCGAAAAGATGGAGGTTGTCGGCCTCAAGGGGCTCGACGCACGCCTGCCGTCAGAACTTTCAGGCGGACAGCAGCAGCGCGTCGCCGTTGCCCGCGCGCTGGTGCTGGAGCCGCAAGTGCTGTTGTTCGACGAACCGTTATCCAATCTCGACGCCAAACTTCGCCGCCGCGTGCGCGAAGACATCCGCGAATTGCAGCAGCGCCTCAATCTGACCGTCGCCTATGTGACGCACGATCAGGAAGAAGCATTAGCCGTTTCCGACAACATCATCGTGATGTCGAATGCCAAGATTGCCCAGACCGGCACCCCGCGCGAGCTCTACGAGGCGCCAGCGAGCGTGTTTGTTGCCGACTTCATCGGCGACGCCAATCTCATCGATGTGCAGGTGACGCCGATCAACGATGCGCAAGCCGAGGTGCGGGTCGGCAATGTGATGCTCACGCTGCCGCGCCGGGGCGTCGGTGCTGGCCCGGCCAAGATCGCGGTACGGCCGACATCATTGCGGCTGTCCCGATCTGTCGACGGCCCAGCAATCTCGGGAAAAATCACGAAGGCCGCCTACCTCGGTGGCCATATGGAATACACGGTCGCGACAGATGCAGGCGAGCGCTTCGTCATCGATGAAAATGTGCGCACGCCGTTCGCGGCTGGCACTGACGTCGCAATCGCCTTCGCCGACCACGGTGTGACGCTAGTCCCCAACAGCTAGGAAAATGCCACGCCATGGCCAAGCTGAACTTCGCCGTATTTGGTGCCGGTCGCATCGGTTCAATCCATGCGGGCAACATTGCGCGCCACACCAATGCCCATTTGAAATACATCATAGACGTGAATAGCAGGGCTGCGGCGTCGCTCGCTGCACGTCATGGCGCAACGGTCACCGATACCGCCACTGCGCTGGCCGACACGAGCATCGGTGCCGTGCTGATTGCTTCCTCCACCGACACCCACGCCGACCTCTGCATCGCCGCCGCCAAGGCTGGCAAGGCGATCTTTTGCGAAAAGCCCATCGATCTGTCGCTTGACCGCGTCGATGCCTGTCTGGCGGCAGTGAAAGGTGCTGGTGTGCCCATGCTGGTCGGATTCAACCGGAGGTTCGATCCGAGTTTTGCCAACCTCCGGGCGCGGATTGCAAGCGGCGATGTCGGTGCTGTCGAGCAGGTGATCATCACCAGTCGCGACCCTGGACTGCCGCCGCTCGCGTATCTCAAAGTATCCGGCGGTCAATTTCGCGACATGACGATTCACGATTTTGATATGGCGCGCTGGCTGCTCGGCGAGGAACCGGCGACCCTTTATGCCACCGCGAGTTGCCTCGTTGATCCGGCAGTGGCCGCCGTCGGCGATGTCGATAGCTGTATGATCGTAATGCGCACGGCCTCGGGCCGCCTCTGCCACATCAACAACAGTCGGCGAGCGTCATATGGCTACGATCAACGTATCGAGGTGCATGGGGCGGCAGGACGCCTGATGGCATCGAACATCACACCGACAACAGTTGAACTCGCCAACGCTCAGTCCGTATCGATCGACAAACCGGTACATTTCTTTTTGGAGCGTTATGCCGAAGCCTACATTCGGGAACTCGATGCATTCGTTGCAGCCTTGACGGACAAAAAGCCGATGCCGGTTGGCGCCGAGGATGGTCGTCGCGCGCTCATCCTTGCGGAGACGGCGCTGGCCTCCCTCAAGTCCGGACACGCCGAGGCTGTGCCCGCATGAAGCCGATCGCACTCGCGGGACAGGTCATTGTCGTCACCGGCGGTACCCAGGGCATCGGGGCGGAGATCGCACGCGATTGCGCGCGGGCCGGCGCGAAAGGCGTCTGCATCACCGGGCGAAATGCAGCTAACGGGCAGGCAATGGTCACCGAGCTGACGCGGCTAGGCACGCGCGCCCACTTTGTATCGGCGGAGCTTGGCGACGCAGGTCAGACGGCTGCCATAATGGTGGCGGCGGTTGCAGAGTTCGGATCTGTATATGGGCTCGTCAATGCTGCCGGCATCACCGACCGTGGCCATCTGGACGACACGTCGGTCGAGCTGTGGGACCGGATGATGGCCGTCAACGTGCGCGCGCCGTTTATCTTGACGCAGGCTTTGGTGCGCCATTTGAAGGATCGTGGCCAGCCGGGCAGCATCGTCAATATCATTACGCAATCATCGCACGGTGGGCAGCCGTTCCTGTGTGCTTACGCGACGTCGAAGGGCGCACTCGCGACGCTGACCAAGAACACGGCACACGCGCTACGCCGGCATCGTATTCGCGTCAACGGCGTCAACATCGGTTGGGCCGACACGCCTGGCGAGCGTGCCATTCAGGCGCGCGACGGACGGCCCGCCGATTGGCTGCAGCGTGCCGAGCCGACGCAACCGTTCGGTCGTTTGATCAAGCCGGACGACGTCGCAACCCTGGCTGTCTACCTGCTGAGCGAGGCATCACAGATGATGACTGGCGCATTGATTGACTTCGACCAGAACGTCATGGGCGCTTACGATTGAGATCCATAGCATTTACTGGAGGAAAAGCTGCAACGCGCGGAGATTTTGCGTGTGCTGAGCAAATTCCGGAAATAGCTGATAATAGTTGGGAGCGAAAATGCTCGTTGCTGTGAAACGAGATCAGATGGTGTCGTGGGCAATAACCGCACGCCGGGAGGTCAAACCCGGAATGACTGCCGCCAGCAAAGCTGCAGTTGAGAGCAACAGGCACACGAGGGAAATAGGTCGCTCAACGAACACCATGAAATCTCCCTGTGACAGGAGGAGCGATTTCCTCAAATTATTCTCGAGCAGCGGCCCCAACACGAACGCCAACACCATCGGCGCTGCTTCGTAGCCAAACTTTCGGAACAGGTACCCGAGCACCCCGAAGACTGTCATGATCAGCACGTCAAACGCCGCGTTACCTGAGCAGAATACGCCGACGATGCAGAACAGCAGGATCATCGGGAACAGAATATTGTACGGTACACGCAGTACCTGCACCCACAGGCCGATCAGCGGCATATTGAGGATCAGCAGCATTACGTTGCCGATATACATGCTGGCGACGATGCCCCAGAACACTTGCGGGTTCTGTGTCATCATCAGCGGTCCCGGTTGCAATCCATGAACGATGAAGGCGCCAAGCAGCAGTGCCATCACCACGTTCGGTGGGATGCCGAGCGTCAGTAGAGGGATGAACGCGCCGCCTGCCGCCGCGTTGTTGGCGGCTTCGGGGCCGGCCACGCCTTCGATTGCGCCGTGACCAAACCGCTCCGGCGTGCGGGATAGTTTTTTCTCGATCGAATACGATGCGAAGGACGCAATGACAGCGCCGCCGCCGGGCAGGATGCCTAGACAGAAACCCAAAATGGTGCCGCGTGCCAATGACCATTTGCTTGCTGCCCAGTCAGCGCGCGACGGCCACAAGCTGCCGATCCGCGCTTTGATGACCTCGCGCTGGAGTGCACGTTCGAGATTGGTTAGGATCTCGGCAACGCCGAATAGTCCCATCACCACCGGCACTAAGCCGATACCATCGACCAGTTCCAGCCTGTCGAACGTCAGCCGAGGAATACCTGTGATCTGATCGATCCCGACAAGGCCGAGCACAATTCCAGCGCACGCCATCAGCAGCGCCTTGGAAATGGTGCCTTGGGTCATGAACGCGAGGATCGTGAGACCCAGCACCATCAGGCTGAAATATTCAGGCGGCCCGAATGCGACGGCTACGCGCGCAAGGGTAGGTGCAACCAGCATCAGAAGAACGATGGCAACCGTGCCCGCGATGAACGAGCCAAGCGCCGCCATCCCGAGTGCCGGCCCGGCGCGGCCCTGCTTCGCCATCTCGTGGCCGTCAATGCAGGTGACGACGCTTGCCGCTTCGCCCGGGATGTTGACCAGGATCGAGGTGGTAGAGCCGCCGTACATGGAGCCGTAGTAGATGCCAGCCATCATAATAATGCCAGCCTCTGGCGTTCCTGACAGCGTCACAGGCAATAGCAGTGCCATCGCCGAGACCGGCCCAATTCCCGGCAATACGCCAACCAGTGTGCCGACGAATACGCCGATGAAACATGCCAAGAGGTTTGGCGGTTGGAGCGCCACGCCGAAGCCGATTGCTAGATTTGCGAGAATATCCATGTCGCGGCTACCGCAACCAGCCGGTTAGAATGCCCGTCGGCATCTGGATCTTCAGCCAGCGCGTAATGACAAACCAGATGCCGACCGGAACCAGCACCGACAGCGGCACGGCAAGCGCCAAGGCGACTCGGTCGATATAAAGCATCAGCACAAGCAGCATTATAATGGAACACACGATGAATCCGAGCGTTTCAAACAACAACCCATAGGCCAGAAGCAAGGCGACCACTGTCGAGACCTTGCGCCATCGGGTCTGATGCCACACCATGGTAAGGGGCTCGCCGGGTTGCCGTAGCGCGCCGACGAGTACGAGGGCCGACAGCCAGATCATCAGGCAGCCGATCCAGAACAGCGCAAATCCCGAACCCGGATCCCGAAGTTGACCAAGCCCGAGGTCATGGCCAGCCCACACCGTGAAGGCACTGAGAGCGAGCCAGAACAAAGCCCCCCAGAATTCGGCACTACGGATCGCCATACCTTGGCCCTCGCTGCAGCCAGGGTCGACTTACGGCTTTTTCGCCAAACCGAGTTCGGTCAGTGCCTTGGTCTCGTCGCGCACCAGATCCTGCATTACGGCAATATACGGCGCAGTATCCAGGAATCGCGGGAACATGTCGTAGCGCCTGAGCGTCTCGACCACTGTCGGTTCATCGAGCGCTACCTTGAATGTTTCCGCCAACTTCTTGACGATCGCCGGGTCCATGCCCTTTGGCCCGGCGACGCCGAACGGGCTATCGAATACAAATGGGTAGCCGAGTTCCTTCAATGTCGGTGCGTCGGGCCAGACCTTGCTGCGCTCTGCCGTCCAGATATTGAGCAGCCGGATCTGGCCACCGTCAACAAGTGGTTTCCACCCCGTTGAGTCCGCCTGCAGCATGGTGTGACCACCTAGAACCGCAGCGTTCGTTTCGGCGGCACCCTTGAATGGCACTTGTGTGAACTTGACACCCTCCTTCGCCGCGATCTGCTCCATGGCGATGTGCAGCGACGTGCCTGTGCCCGGTGTTGCGTACGTGACCTTACCCGGGTTTTCCTTGGCGAACTTGATCACGTCGACCCAGGTCTTGAACGGGCTATCGGCCTTGGTCGTGACGCCGAACGTGTAGCCAGTCAGCTGGGCGATATAGGAGAAGTCGCGGATCGTGTCGAACGTCGTCTTCTGCATGATCGGGAAGCGGACTACACTGATCGGCATCTGCGCCAGCGTGTAGCCGTCCGGCTTGGCGCCAGCCGCCATCGTCGCGGGTCCAAGCGTTCCTGATGCACCGGGCTTGTTGTCGACGATGACCGGCTGACCAAGTCGTTTGGACATCACTTCCGCGATCGCACGCATGGCAATGTCGGAGGACCCACCAGCCGGCCACGGCACAATCAACGTGATAGGACGGTTCGGATAGTCCTGGGCGATGATGCTCGTTGGTGCCAACAGCATGGCGATTGCGCAGGGGATCATCGCTAACCAGACCAAGCGGGCGCGTCGCGTCACGTATGCATTTGGTCGGAAACACATCATTCGTCTCACTCCCCGGGTGTGGCCAGCCTGCTTGAGTCTGTTATCCAACTCTTGGGCACAAGCCTGCCGAACGGCTAGGAGGTTGTCCAGTCTCGCCACGGCTGAAACCGTGATTATTTTGGGCTCATCAAAGGGCCGATGTTGTGAGCTGCCTTACTCATTTCGTCACGAGCGTTTGCGCGCGATCAAAGCGGATATCACGCGATCACTTTTTCGATCTCGCACCACGTCGACCTAAGCGAGAGCGAGCCGCTGACAGGATCAGAGCGACCGGTTGCAATCGCACTATTGAGATTGGCGGCCAACGGCTTAGTGTGATCATGAGGCGTGCCGTCATGGCCATTGACCCACCACCCATGTTGGCCAAACACCGCACCCGGCGCTAAGCCGGATACTACCGCTGCACGCGCCACTACGCTGCCGACTACAGTCTTGATGGTGACCCAATCACCCGAAGAAATAGCACGGGCGGCTGCATCTACCGGTGCAATTTCGACGATTGGATCGGGTACCAAGCGGCGCAAGGATTTGATATTGCGATGCTGGCTGTGGCAGTAAGCAACACTCTTTGCACTGCTGAGACGCAGAGGAAATCCATCTTCAACGGAAGCTTGGTCATGCGGATCCAGTCTGGGCACCGGTTGGTAGCCGGATAGCAGCATCCGCTCGGAGTAGATCTCGATTTTCTTGGTCGGTGTCGGATAACCGCGGGGCACGCCATTGACCAGGGTCGTTTGCGCATCGAGAGAAACGGACCCAACGACTATAATCCCAGCGGGCGTCGCTCTCAGCATATCGACCGTCAACCCCGCCTTTGACAGCACTGCATTGTGACCCTTGTTAGCATCGAGATCGAACATCTGACTGCCAAAACCCAGCCTGCTGGCGAGTTGCAGCACAATGTCCGTGTCTGATCGAGCTTCACCAATTGGTTCAATCACCGGCGGTCGCAACTGAACATGCCGCAAGCCTTCGAGGCTGACGTCAAAGCCTGTGCGAAGTCCCTCCCGTTCCCACGATGTAGCGGCCGGCAGGACGATATCGGCATACTGCGAGGTCGGATTCATGAAGAAATCCGCATGAACGTGAAAGTCCAGTATTTTGAGTGCAGTCTTGGCGAGGTCGGTATCTGGTTGTGACGCCAACAGGTTGGTGCCAAAGGACATGAGCATGCGTACGTGGTAAGGCGATGGGTTGAGTACAGCGCGGTAGACATCTCGCGCCGTCACCCAGCCATGCAGCCCCGGCCCAAGAGGCCGCTCCGACAATCCCAACGCCTTGTTACGTTGCTCAAGTGGCAGGAGATCCTGCCCAGAAATATCGACGAACGGCACCGCTGAGCCGGGCACATTGCCACCCTTGCGGCCATAGCTGCCTGTCAATGCATACAGCGTCGAGATGGCACGGTCGGTCTGCGTGGCGGTGATACTTTGCCCGACGCCGTTCCATGCGTAATATGCAACTGAAGCTGCTCCAGCAATAATGTCCGCAGCGTTTGCCAAAGCGCTGGGAGCGATGCCGCTGACCTGTGCAACTCGCTCAGCCGGGTATTCAGCTGCTGCCTGTGCATACAGATCAAAAGCTGTTTGGCAGGTGACGCTACCGGTGATGGTTTCGACCGCTGACTGCCCGTGTAGTGCTAGCGCCGTAGCATCGCCATTCCAAACGCCGCGTTGCGTATCATAAGCAACCAATGCGCCCGAACCGCCATCACGTGAGAACAGAACATCGGCCCGCCCACCCGCCACAAGTTCAGATTCACGCAGGAAACGTCCTGTATCCGAGCGGACGAGTAGACTGCCATTAGACCACTTGACGATGAAGCTCTGA
>JANNRP010000138.1:0-2728 GCA_031401535.1 Hyphomicrobiaceae bacterium
CGATTTTGGCGTAAGCCCAAGGCATCAGGTCGTCGATGCGCGAGGCTGGCCAGCGGTTGACGAGCTTCGTTAAGGTGTCAGTGAGCCAGGCGTGTGGGTTCACGTCGTTAAGTTTGCAAGTCTCGATCAGCGAGGCGATGATGGCCCAGTTGATACCGCCATCGTCGCTACCGGCAAATAATGCGTTCTTGCGGTTAAGGGCGATGGGGCGGATTGATCGCTCAACGGGATTGGTGTCGATCTCGATGCGGCCATCATCGAGGAAGCGGATGAGGCCGTCCCAGTGGCTCGTGCCGTATCGCAGGGCGGCTGCAATCGGCGACCGGCCAGCGACGGACGCCAGTTGCTTTTCGAGCCAGGGTTTCAGCGCATCGACGATCGGCTTGGTGCGTTGCCGCCGATGCTCGCATCGCTGATGAGCCGATTGGCCACGTATATCGGCTTCGATCGCGTAGAGCTGCCCGATGCGCGCGAGCGCCTCCGTCGCAATCGGCGCGTTTCCGCCCTTGGCAATGTCGTAGAAGCGGCGCCGAAAGTGGCTCCAACAGAACGCGAGCGTGATCGGTCCACCGACGCGCTCGGCATTGGCGAGCGCATTATAAGCCGCGTAACCATCAACTTGCAGTACGCCGGTGAAGCCGGCCAGATGACGGACAGCATGCTCGGCGCCGCGCCCTGGCGCGTAGTGGTAGGCAACAGCGGGTGGGTCTGTGCCAGCCCATGAGCGGTCGTCGCGGGCGATAGCCCAAAGATAACCGGTCTTGGTTTTTCCGCGCCCCGGGTCAAGCACCGGACAGCGCGTCTCATCGGCAAACACCTTGGTCGAGGATTTAATGATTTGGCTCAACCGCGCATGAAGTGGCTCGAGTTCGAAGGCTGCAAAGCCGACCCAATGGGCCAACGTCGAACGATCGATCGTGACGCCCTCACGGGCCAGGATTTGGGCTTGGCGATACAGCGGCAGGTGATCGGCATATTTGGATACCAGCACGTCGGCAACGAGTGCTTCCGTCGGCAGCCCGCCCGCGATCAGCCGGTTTGGCGCGGGCGCTTGCACGACGCCATCGGTGCAACTCCGGCAGGCGTACTTCGGCCGCCGGGTGACGATCACCCGCAGCTTTGCCGGGATGCGGTCGAGTCGTTCGGACGTGTCTTCGCCGATCACGTGCAGGCCGTTACCGCAGCACGGGCAAACCTTCGCCTCAGGCTCGATCACAATCTCGTCGCGCGGCAGATGTTTTGGGAGCGATCCGCGATTGGCGCGGCGGCTCTTCGTACCGTTGTCCTTGATGATCTCGTTGTGCTTTTCGGCCGCCGCGTCCTCGACGCCAAACGCGGTCTGAACGTCTTCAAGCGCCAGCGCCATTTGGTCGTCGCAGATGCGCTCGGACGACCGCCCAAACTGGGCACGACGCAGCACAGCAATGATGTGATCGAGACGTTCGTTGCGCGCCAGGAGCCGAGCATTGTCGGCCTGCATCGCAATCAGCAGAGCCTTGAGGCTCGCCACATCGTCCGGAAGCTGCTCGATCAACTGCGCCATGACGGAAAGACTCGGCGATTTGCCCCGCCCATGGCCAGCGCGTTGTCACTCACGGATGTGGATCATTGTGTCGCTGTGGGACGCACGCCACGGCGCGCATAAACACGCGTCCAATCGAGGCCTTCCAGCAGCGCCGACAGCTGGGCTGGCGACAACCGCATCACGCCATCCACAATCCTGGGCCAGTGGAACTTCGACCCCTCCAGCCGCTTGGCCAAAAGACAGATGCCGGTGCCGTCCCAAAACAGTAGCTTCACGCGATCGGCTCGCTTGGCGCGGAACACGTAGATGACGCCCGAGAACGGATCCAGCTTAAGTTCGCTCTCGATGATAGCGGCCAGCCCATCCATGCCCTTCCTGAAGTCGACGGACTTCGTCGCCACGAACACGCGGACGTTAGGCGGGGTCAAGATCACGAAGTTGCTTTCACCGCACGCAAGACAGCGGTCAGCGTTTCCGCCGAGACACCAACCCGAACGCGGATGACGGTGCCTTTCAACACAATTTCGATCATCCCACGCTCGTCACGGTAGCCTTCCGGGTGCGAGGTCGGATCAGGCGCATCAGGCGCCATCATCACCGAAGCAAATGATACGGCCTCGGTATTGGCAGACGGCAAGGAGCGCATTTGATTGCGCCAGCTAAACAGCTGCTGCGGCGTCAGTCCATGACGACGGGCAACCGCTGAGATCACTGCGCCAGGCTCAGCGCTCTCAGCCACAACCATCGCCTTGAAAGCCGACGACCAATTCCGTCGGCGGCCAACGCCAGTGATCACCTCGACCCGCCGAAGCTCGTCGCCTTTGTGGTCAACCGTAAGGTCAACCTTATGGTCAAATCGATCTGTCTTCATGAAGACCGAGCATCGATGTATTCAGCGCCAAAGGGCAGGTGGGGGCAGAGCACCGCTTACGCAATATTCATGACCTTCACGGCGTTGCCGATCACGTCTGCAGGGCGCTTCTCACCCTTGGGGCCTTTAGGCATGGGTGCATTCCTTACTCAATGAGGCACATAGGAGCGGTAGACGAGGCCCAACACCAAGAGGATCAAAATGAAGACGCCAGCTTTGATGTCTCGGACGTTGCGCTCAAGCTCGCCTATCCTTTTATGCTGCTCGATTGCCAATGTGTGGATATGCACTGCCGTCTGACGAGTAACCGCAGCGTCACCGGATAGCGAATC
>JANNRP010000139.1:0-2250 GCA_031401535.1 Hyphomicrobiaceae bacterium
TAGTCTTCCAGCAGCCGATGCGACAGGAAGCGCACCTTGAGATAGAGCCACAGCCGCTCGACCGGGTTGAGTTCCGGCGAGCGTGGCGGCAAGGCCAGCAGCGTGATCGTGTCGGGCACGACGAGAGCGTTGGCGGTGTGCCAACCGGCTTGGTCGAGCACCAGCACAACGTGCTCGTCGTGGGCGATGATGGCCGCGAGCGTGTCCAGATAAGTCTGCATGGCGCGGGTGGAAACTTCCGGCAGCACCCGCGCGACGGCGGTGTCGGTGCCGGGTTCGACGGCGGCGTCAATATAAGCGAAGGCGTAGCGCTGGTCGGCCGGACCTGGCGGGCGGCGGCCGCGCCGGAACCAGCGATGACCGACGCGGCCTTTCTGTCCGATCCGGGCTTCGTCCTGGAACATCAGGCGGATGTGCTTATCCGGATGTGTAACGGCAACATCGTTCAGGCCGTCGCGGAGCCCCCTTCAAAGGCCTCTTGAGCGGCTTCGTCCTTGAGCGGATGATGCGGTCGCGCCTTCTGTTTGGAAAAGTCAAGCCGGCGCAGAACGCGGCTCATTGAGCTCGGATGGTAGCTGGCGCCGAAGCGAGCCTCGGCGACCTCGGCCAGGTCCTCGAGCGTGTCGGCCGAGATGCCGTCAAGCTCGGGGTCGGGCCCGGCGGTGACGATGTCGCAGAGTTCGTCCTCCTGCATCGGATTGAGCTTGCGTGGACGCCCCGGCTTCGGCCGGTCGTAGAGGCCGGCGAGACCTTCGGCATTGTCGCGCTGAACGGCATCACCGAGCGACTGCCGTTCGATGCCGACGACGCGCGCGGCTGCCGAAAAACTCATCCCCGTGATGGCGTTGGCGATCCCCAGCAGGCGCCGTGCCGTACCCGGCACCCGCTCGCCCCGCGCCAGCCGGCGCAAATCCTCCGGATCATGAAGATCCGTACGGATCGTCGTCTTGCCAGTCATGGTGCCCCCCCGGATCAATCATCAGTTGGCTCTCCATGAATCACATTCCTCTGCCCCTGTGAATCCAGCGAGTCACTTCATCGGGTGGATGGTATTACTCGTCAAATGCAGCCATCGGAATACGTCAGGAATAGGTATACTGTCCTTTGAGTTATTCGAGATTACTTCAGAAATAGGTATACTGTCCCCGGGGTTTGGTGAAGCTCAGGGGCGTGGTGGACAGACGCCCCCTGCCATTCGGCGCTCGCCGGGTCGCTCCCTTACGGGAGACCGGCGAAGGGCAGACCATCCAGCGCTCCGGGTCTTGCGAGGCCGTCCGCTGTCGCCTCGCGGCAACAACGCCCCCACGCCTCCCGGCCACCGCACTCGCCTGCCCCACGTCCGACGGTCGCGACGCGTCCCGCAAAAGACAAGCAACGAGGCAATACTACGACAATACTTGTGCCTGGTCAGTGTTGATAGATTATCGTGGTTAGCGGTGCTGCTGTATGGAACTTTGATGAAGCTCAGCGTCCACCACCAGTACAAAGGCTCAGATAGGAGATTCTGAGACGGCACTCTGTTTTCCCCGAAGCTCGTAGGCATCGCGTTGCTCGTCAAATGCAGCCATCGGAATACGTCAGGAATAGGTATACTGTCCCTTTATTTACTCGCAACTTTGCAACAATTCGCCTCGGTGCATCAAATGACGAGACGAGAGATTCGCGCTACCAAATCCCACACGCCGGCGCCAGCGTGGGCGATGGACCCGACATGCGCAACGAAGCGCTCCCAGGCAGCTTTGGACGTTTCCTTCGAACCAGCGCCACCGGCCAAATGCTGCCTAATGATGTCGAGTTGCTGTCGCATCATCTGAGCCTCGGCGGCATTCGAAGCCTGAACGAGCGCAATTAGAGCCGTAATATCCTGTAGACCCTGAGCCGTAACATTTGTCGTCTGCGTCGCTTTGCTCGCACTTCCACCAATCACGTTGGCACCCGGAGAATGGGCGACATTTGTCGTATTGGCTTCAATCCGCTCGATTTTTTGTTGCACCTTGTTGATATTGTAGCTGATAGAGTTATCGGCATGTTGCATGGCGTCTTCGATTGCGGTCTTCAGCGCATGCAAAAACTTGACATCTTTGTGCAAGATCCGAAAAGTTGAAGCCGCGTTGGTGAGGATATCGAGTTTAAGGAGTTGTTTGTCCTGGATTACAGATACACACCACACCGATATGAGTATCCCAACGGCTAGAGCAGCAATGAATACTGAAAGCGCAAATCCATTAGACATGTCGTCCGACCTGGCAA
>JANNRP010000140.1:0-3045 GCA_031401535.1 Hyphomicrobiaceae bacterium
GGCGCGCGCCAGTAGGACATGATGCTGCGGCGGCCCGTCTTGGTCGCATAGCTGAACGGGGCCATGCCCTCGGCCTCGAAGGCTTTTGCGGTTTCCGCATCGGCCTTCAGAAACAGCACGTCGTCGATCATGAGGCCGAAGATGACGCCGTCGCAGTAGATACCGACACCGCCAAACATCCGCCGACCCGTGACGTGGCCGAGCGAGGCAAGGATGTCAGCCAGAAACGCAGTCGTGCCGCCGGACGTTGCCATGGTGCAATCGCCGCCGCGCGTTTCAAACCGGCGCCAGTTTATCTTTTGACACGGGCACGAGATTGACGCTCTCGCCGCATCCGCAGGCGCTCTTCTGATTCGGGTTGTTGAACACGAACTCCGACTTCAGTTTCTCGGTCTTGTAGTCCATCTCGGTGCCGAGCAGATAGAGCAACGCCTTGGGGTCGATCAGCACCGTCGCGCCCTTGTCCTCGACCACCTCGTCGAAGCGGTCCTTCGTCTCGGCCCAGGACATGGTGTATTCCATGCCAGCGCAGCCGCCCTTTTTGACGCCAATGCGCAGGCCGACGACCTCGGGTTTGGTCGCCATGATCGCCTGCACGCGGGCGGCGGCCGCATCGGTCAGGGTCATAACCTTGGGGCGGGGACGGGTGGCGGTCGCCATGGCGCATTCCATTTGGTTCGAAGCACTCTTGCACAGTAATATAGCGCACATTGGCCAGATTGCGATATGACGGAACGACAGCCTGTCGATCGTTAAGGTAAAGCCATGCAGTCAGCCATTCGCTGCGCGTTAATCAGAGGCGGTACGTCAAAAGGCGCCTATTTCCTGGCGTCCGACCTGCCATCAGACGCCTCGACGCGCAATCGCCTGCTGCTTGCGGTGATGGGTTCGCCCGATGCCCGTCAGATCGACGGCATGGGTGGCGCGCACCCGTTGACCAGTAAAGTCGCGATTGTGTCACGCGCAGCCACGCCCGGCGCGGACATCGATTTCCTGTTCTGTCAGGTCGGCATCGACAAGCCGATGGTCGATACCACTCCCAATTGCGGCAACATCCTGGCCGGTGTCGGCCCCTTCGCCATCGAACGCGGATTGATCGCCGTGGCCGGGGCTGCGACGCGCGTGCGGGTGCGCACCCTCAACACCGGCACCATTGCCGAGCTTTTGATCGAAACTCCGAACGGCCGGGTCGACTATGAGGGGACGGCCCGGATCGACGGCGTACCGGGTACGGCCGCACCCATCGCCATCGACTTCCTCGATGCGGCGGGTTCGGTGTGCGGTCAGCTCCTGCCGACAGGAAATGTTTGCGACAGGGTCAGCGGCGTTGACGTCACGCTGATCGACAATGGCATGCCGGTGATCGTAATGGCAGCGAGTTCGGTCGGGCGCACCGGCTACGAGCCGCGCGACGTTCTGAATGCCGATCGTGAACTGAAAACCCGGCTGGAGGAGATCCGCATCGCTGCTGGCCCGTTGATGAACCTGGGCGACGTCAAGGCCAAGGTGGTGCCGAAGATTGCATTGGTTGCAGCACCCCACCATGGCGGCCACATCGCCACCCGCAGCTTCATCCCACACGAGTGCCATGCCTCGATCGGGGTGTTTGCAGCCGTCACCGTCGCGACCGCCTGCGTGCTTCCTGGATCGCCTGCCGCCCGCGTCGCCGTGATCCCGCCGGGGCGGATCAAGACACTATCGGTCGAGCATCCAACCGGCGAATTCAGTGTGCGTCTGGAAGTCGGTGGGACAGCAGCCCACCCTGTCGTCGAACGGGCCGGCCTGTTGCGCACCGCACGACTGTTGTTTGACGGCGAGACCTATGTGCCAGCCACGGCCTTTGAACCAATCTAAGTTCAATCTGATGGAGCGACCATGACGTCACGCAAATCCGGCCTCGTGATCACCGCGCACCCGGGCGATTTCGTTTGGCGCGCCGGCGGGGCCATCGCGCTACACGCAGCCAAAGGTTACGCGATGAAGATTGTCTGCCTTGCGTTCGGCGAGCGCGGCGAAAGTCAGTTCGCCTGGAAGAAAGCTGGCGTCGACCTCGAAACCGTCAAGGGACAGCGCCGCGACGAGGCCGAGCGGGCCGCTCACATACTCGGGGCCGAGATCGAATTCTTCGACGCTGGCGACTATCCGCTGATTACCACGCCGGCCATGCTCGACCGTACCATCGATATCATCCGTGACCTTCAGCCGTCGTTCATCCTGACGCACTCGCTTGAAGATCCGTATAATGTTGATCACCCCGAGGCAACGCGGTTTGCGCAGACCGCCCGCATCATCGCGCAGGCAGCCGGTCACAAACCCGATCCCGACCGGGCCTATGGCGCGCCGCCGGTCTTCCTGTTCGAGCCGCACCAGCCCGAACAATGCAACTACAAACCAAACGTCATCCTCAACATCGACGACGTGTGGGAGAAAAAGCGGCAAGCCTTCGAAGTGCTGGCAGCGCAAAAGCACCTGTGGGCATACTACGAAAGGGTGGCGCTCAACCGCGGCGTGCAGGGGGGACGCAACTCGGGCCGCACGATGACCCATGGTGAGGCCTATCAGCGTCTGTTTCCGATGGTTCTCGAAGAATTGGTGTAATCTAATGAAAAACACACAAAAACAGACAGAATCTAGCTACGACGTCGCCCACCTGGGACACGTCGAGCTGTTAACCAACAAACCGCAGGAAAGCCTGGATTTTTTCGTCAACATCCTGGGGTTGACCGAAAGTGGGCGCGACGGCCAATCGGTCTATCTGCGGGCCTTTGACGACTATGAATTCCACTCGCTCAAACTCACCGAAGCAGCAACCACCGGCATGCGTCACGTCGGCTACCGCACCTCGAGCGAGGCGGCGCTGCACCGGCGGGTGGCCGCCATCGAAGCCTTGGGCGCTGGTATCGGCTGGACCGACGGCGACCTGGGTCACGGGCGGGCTTACCAGTTTCGCGATCCTGACGAGCATGTGTTTGAAATATATTATGAAACACGCCGTTACGAACCGCCACCTGCTGAGCAGCCCGCCTTGAAAAATCAAGCGCAACG
>JANNRP010000141.1:0-7157 GCA_031401535.1 Hyphomicrobiaceae bacterium
CGGCCATCACGTTGAACCGACCAGCCAGCGCGCCGATCTCGTCGCCGCTGCGGACCAGGATGCGGCTGGCGAGGTCGCCCTCGCCGAGCTTTTGCGCACCGGCCTGCAACTCGGTGATGGGAACGACCATGCGCCGCGCCAGGAGTGTCCCGGCGGCACCTGCCAGCAGCACGCCGAGCGCAAGCAGGCCCAAGGTCTGATAGAACGCGGACCAGACGCGTCCGAGAGCTTCCGCCGCCGGCAGCTCCACGAATACGCTCCACCCGACCTTGGGTACCTTTGCACTGGCGGACAGTACGCTATTGCCGTCCGGTCCGATTCCCGCATCGACCGGTGCTGCGGCGGTGTCGGCTTTGCGGGCAGCAGCGACCTGCGGCAAGGATGTGAGATCGGTATTGCGCAGAACGAGGCTCATGTCGGGGTGCGCGATCAGTCGGCCCGACGGATCGGTGATGAAGGCATAGCCGGTGTTGCCGACGCGGATGGCGGTTATCACGTCCCAAGCAAGCTTGAGGTTGACTTCAGCGATGGTGGCGCCAGCATTGCGTCCTGCATGCGCCATGCCGATCGTCATGTAAGGCTCGGAACCACGGCGGAACGTCACCGGGCCATAGTGGATCTTGTCACGGATCGTAGCGACAAATCGCGGATCGGCCGAATAGTCGGCATTCGAGCCGACCTGGTCCGGCTCAAGCCGCGACAGCTTTAACTGCTCTCTGCCGACGCCGTCGACGTGCACCAGTTCGGTGATGGCGGCCGCCTGTCGCAAAAGTCGGATGAAGTCGTAGCGTCGCTGCTCGACGCTGACACGCGCCCACTCGCTGCGCGTCGTCCAGCCGAGCTGTTGCTCGATTTCGGTGACGAACTGCACGACGCGTTCGGCTGCCGCGTTCGCTTTTTCCTGCTGCACTCGGACGGCTTGCACTCGCGCATCGCGGTAGGTGATCGCCATGTCGATCGCGCCATTTACGACCAAAACGGCGGCGACTAACCCCAGGAAGGCGACAGCGAATTTCTGTGCCAGTGACAGTGTGCGGCGGGCACGCTCCACCTCCACCGGAGTATCAACGGGCGCGGCCGTGACGGTCATTCGATCACCTCGTCGGCGCGAGCGAGCAGCGTCGTCGGAATTGTCAGGCCGAGCCGTTTTGCAGTCAGCATATTGATCGCAAACTGGAATAGAGTCGGCTGCTCGATTGGGATTTCGCCAGGAGGGGTGCCACGAAAGATGCTGGCGACGAAATCAGCCGCGCGGCGGCGGAATGCTACCCGGTCGGGCCCATACCCCATAAGGCAGCCGTCATGCGCCATACTTGTCGCCTCGCTGATTGATGGCATACCCGCTTCGGCCGACAGGCGGGCCAAGGTCTTGGCATCGCGTATGTATTCAGGCGCTGCGGCAATCGCAAGCGCCTGGGCGCGGAATTGGCGCATACCGGCGAAGGCAGCTCCATAGGCAGTCACTTCGTCACCGAAGTACTCTCTTGCTTCGAGACCCAGCGTGCCGGCAACTCGTTTCATTTCGCGAACGGCGTCGACGTGGCGCGGTGGTGGTATTGCAAGAATTGCAATACGTCGCGCCGCCGGCACCGCCTCATGCAGTAATGAGATGTGCTTGGCGCCGAACTCGGCCGACTGGTTGGTGAGCCCCGTGACACTGCCACCTGGCCGGGCAAGACTTTGGGCCAATCCAGTCGCGATGGGATCTTCTCCGGCAAACGCCATGACGATGGGCACGGTTTTGGAATGCTCAAGTATGGCTCGGACCGCTGCGTTGGTCGACGCAATGATGACATCGGGCCGCGTCGCCACCGCATCCCGCCCCAGGCTGGAAAGTTGGCTCCGATCGCCGGTGTGCGTCGACGTCACGAGGTTTCGGCCTTCCACGAACCCAAGGCGGGCTAATTCCGGAAACACGACGTCGCGAATTTCCTCGGCCGTCAGCGATGACGGGGAAATGACCGCCAGTCGATAGACCCGGTCCTGGGCACCAGCGCCCGTCCAAGTCGCGGTGGACAAACCGCCCAATCCGAAGAGAAATGCTCGCCGTCTCATTCGATGACCTCGTCGGCGCGGGCGAGGGTGGAGTCTGGAATAGTGACGCCGAGCGCCTTCGCCGTCTTCAGATTTATCGCCAGCTCGAATTTGGTCGGGAGCTGGATTGGCAGATTACCTGGCTTTTCCCCTTTAAGGATCTTGTCGATATAGCCGCCGGCACGACGAAACAGATCGAAGATATCGGGGCCATAGCTCAACAATGCGCCGGCCTCGACAAAATCGCGGTGTTCGGAAACGACGGCGATGTGCGACTCCGCCGCCGCGCTCGCAATCTCGTCCTTCAGCGCCACGGTGGCGAAATCGCGGATCACGATCAGTGCAGTGGCGCCGTCCGCCTTCAGTGCCGCGAAGTGCTTGGCCAGTTCCGTCGGTGAATTCGATATCATCGGCTGGCGCGAAACGGCGAGCCCTTGAGCGCGAGCATCGGTTTCGGTGGCCGCCCCCCAGTCGCGGAAATTCGGATCGGTACCGTTGTGCAGGATGCCAATAATCTTCAGGTTGGGCATCAACTCCTTGAGTAGCTGGATGCGTTTCGCCGACAAGCCTTCGCCCATGGAGGAGAAACCGGTCAAGTTTCCACCGGGCCTGGCGAGGCTTTGGTACAGCTCGGGATTGGATTGGCCCGGCGGCAGCTGCAAAGCGATGACCGGCAGTTGGCTTACGCGGCGCGCGGCGTATGCTGCGGCCGGTCCAGGCGCAATCAGGATATCGGCCTTCAAACCGCTCAGCTCGGCGATGATCGCATTAGCCTGGCTGGCATCGCCGCCAGCATGGCGGCTTTCGATGCGGATATTCTGGCCATCGATATAGCCGCTTTCGCGCAAGCCTTGGCGAAGCGCATCGAGAAAGCGCTTGTCGCCCGCAGCCGACGACAAGCCGATGTAGCCGATCAGTGGGACACGAGGGGTTTGGGTACGAGCGGCTGATGGCCAAGCCGCTATGGCACCCAATGTGGCAATGAACGTTCTGCGCTTCATTCAATGACCTCGTCGGCGCGGGCGAGTAGGGATGTCGGGAGCTTGATCCCGAGCGCCGCGGCGGTCTTGCCGTTGATCACCAGCTCGAACTTGGTCGGCTGTTCGACGGGCAGGTCGGCGGGCTTGGCGCCATTGAGTATCTTCGCCACATGGCCGGCCATCTGGCGGAAGGCACCGGGAATACTCGGCCCATACGACATCAAACCGCCGTCCTCGACGGCCTCACGAATCGCAAATACGGTCGGCAACTTGATCTGTGCGGCAAAAGCCACGATGCGCTTGAAGTTGGCGTAGTTGAGCGGGCCGCCGCCGACCATGAGTGCCCCGGGCTTGAGGTCGAGGATGGTCGCAAAGGCCTTCTCGTACTGATTGATCAAATCGACCTGGACAGGAACGACGACGGAGGAGGAATAGGCAGCATTTGCCCTAAACGGCTTGATCTGATTTTCTGGGCCAAGAAAAACAACGCGCGCCAAACCAGGCAGCAACTCCGATACGAGTTGCAGCCGCTTGTCGTCAAGCTCGGGACCAGTCGTCGATGTGATCCCGGTCAAATTGCCACCGGGACGGGAGAGACTCGCGATCAGACCGGCTGACACGGGGTCCTCATGAAACAGCGTGACGATCGGAACACCTGTCGTTACGCGGATGGCCGCATCCTGGATCCAGCGCGCACCTGCCAGCACAAAGACCTTGGCGCCCAATGACTGAAGCTGGATAAACTGAGCGGACAGCCGATCTGGGTCGGTTTCCGCCACGCGCCTCTCGATTTCGACGTTAATTCCGTCGGTCCAGCCCAAGTCGCGCAAGCCATGGACGAAGCCGCGAGCCGGCAGGCTCGAGGGATCGGCTCCGAGCATCCTTTCGAGTGAGCCCGGCGTGAAGACGAGTCCGACCAACGGCGGTCTCTTGGTCTGCTGCGCTAATGCGGGCAGCGCGCGTACGAGCGCCACACCGCTGACAATAGAGATGACCTCGCGCCGCGTCGTCATTCTATCACCTCGTCGGCACGTGCAAGGAGGAGGGGCGAAATCGTCAACCCAAGTGCCATTGCCGTCTTTAGGTTGACCACCATCTCGAACTTGGTCGGCTGCCGCACGGGTAGATCGGCGGGCTTGGCGCCCTTGAGGATCTGCCCTGTGTAAAGCCCAACCTCGCGATAAGCGGCCTGAAGGATCGCTCCATAGCTCATCAGCCCGCCCACTTCGACGAAACCACGCAAGAAGCTGATCGTTGGAACGCCATGGCGTGATGCCAGCGTTGCGATCTGTTCGCGTCGCTGTGACAGGAAGGTATCTTCGCCGAGGATGAGCGCCCCTGCACGTTGCTCGACAATCGTTGCAAAGGCTGCGTCGATCTCACCAATCGTCTCGGCGTTCAAGATCTGGAGCGTCAAACCTTTTGTGCGCGCCGTTTGCTGCGCTTCATTGATCCAGTTGTTGGGATTTCTCGGGTTGACCAGCAGAGCGATGAGCCGTGCCTTAGGGACAATTTCGTGAATCAGTGCCAAGCGCTTGGCCATCAAATCGGCACTGAGCAGTGTGACGCCCGTTATGTTGCCGCCCGGTCGGGCAAGACTGGCGACCAGGCCCTCCGCGACCGGGTCAGTCCCGACAGCGAAGACGATCGGTATGACCGTGGTGGCTTTTCTAGCCGCCCGCGCAGCGGGAGGCGCCTGCGTCACGATCACCTCGACCCGGTGGTCCACGAGTTCGGCGACCAGTGTAGGCAAACGATCATAGACGCCCTCTGCCCAACGGTATTCGATGCTGAGGTTTTGGCCCTCGACATAGCCGATCTCTGCTAATCCTAGCCGGATACCAGCCAATTGCGCAGCAATGTTGCCAGCCGAGGCGCTGCTTAGGAAACCGATCACCGGCTTCGGTGATTGTTGCGCGCGGGCGTTGAGCGGCCATCCAACCGCCGCGCCGCCGACAAGCCCAATAAACTCCCTGCGTCTCATTCAATGACCTCGTCGGCACGTGCGAGCAGGTAGGTTGGAATCTCAAGTCTCAGTGCCCTGGCCGCCTTCAGATTGATGACGAACACGAATTTCGATGGTTGCACGACCGGTAGATCAGCGGGCTTGGCGCCTTTCAGGATCTTGTCAATGTATCCGGCTGCGACGCCGAGCTGATCTGGAAAATGTCCAGCATAAGACAACAGGCCACCCTCCTCTGCATAGCCGCGTATCGGCGAGGCTGTCGGCAAACTGTGCTTGAGCGCGTGACTGATCACGTCTGGCCGTGGCAAAGTCGGTTGGATGATTGCTGCGTCGATGCGGGCTGCCGCCATCGCTTCGAAGGCGGCGGGAATTTCGCCCGGCGCCGCAATCTTGAACACGCTGAGGTTTACCTTGACGCTGCGGTTGGCCAATTCGATCTGCTCGATCAGCCGTACGTGAAACGGATCGGCAGCATTGGCGAGGATGGCAATCCGGGCGGCATTCGGAATCGCTTCCCGCAGCAGCCCGAGATTCTTGCCGGCCAGTTCCGCGACTGCCCCGGAATTACCCGTGATATTGCCGCCCGGACGCGCGAGGCTCGCGACTATCCCGCTGCCCACCGGATCCGCAACCCCTGCCATGACTATCGGGATGCTGGCCGTCGCCGTCTTGGCGGCGACGACGGCTGGCGTTGTCGAGGCGACGATCAGATCGACCTTGCGGGCGACAAGGCTGGCAGCCATCTCGGCAAGTCGCGTTTCCGAACTGCCGGCCACGCACACATCGAGTTCGATAGTCTCGCGGTCGACGTACCCGAGACCACTCAAGGCGCTGCGCAGCAGGCCAAGCGCCGGCTCGGGGTTAGAGTAAAACAGCACGCCGATCACTGGTTTGCGCGCCACTTGCGCCCAAACTGGTAAGGTGGCGGTGTGGGGCGCTACCAGCGCGGTACTACCGGCCAGCCCAATGAACCTTCGCCGATTCATATCGTACCTCATAAAGGGTCGCATAATCGGACAAACCCGCCTCGCGATCATGAACGCTAGCACAAATCAAATGCGCGTCAGACCTACAGACGAAACTTGGACTGAGCACGGCCACGGATGGATCGCCACGCGCTCATGTATGTCAGTGGTATCAGTTTGTGGAGGTAGCTCTCCTCCCTTTTGTATGGTGTCGACGCGAACGCCACCGCTTCCAGATGGGCTTAACGCGGTCAAGCACTTTTCGCTGACGGGCTCCATGACTTCAGCTCGGCTCTTTTTGGTATTTCGTGACGACGGCATGTACGACCATACTTTAAGGGCGATGTGCAACTCGGTTGCTTCACCGTCGGCACGTGCGTGGATCGGGATCCCGAAGAAATTCAGTCGGTCGTCAACATCCTTCTTTGGCATTTCAAGAAATTTTAGAGAGACCGTTCCACCCTTGAAAATAGCTCGCGTCTCATCGCGGCTGCACGGCAGATCAATCATGGCCTCCCGACGTGTGAAACAGATACCGGTGCCGCTCCTCTCGACCAGTAATTGCATTACCTTGGAAGCTCGAGTGCCGGAGACTTGGCAAATGACTTGATATCAATACATGCCCCGGCGGGTCATCACCTCACCCTGGCGCTCACTCTCCTCGCGAGTCAGGTTCGGCACCTGGTCAGCAAGCATGTCGCCATAGGTCGGTAGCAGCTTGCGGTCGACCTGCTTTGCCATATCCCACAGCCCTGCACGGTTGATCGCCTTTGCACAATGGAGATAGGCCTCCCGCACCTCGATCAGGATCCCGATGCGCGGTATCCGACCTTGAACGGCGCTAGGCGCGAGTAACGCTTCGTCGTCTACCACCCGGCCGTGACCATTGATGCGCAGCACTTCGGCCATGCCTGGCACCAGAAATAAAACACCGATCCCCGAATTCTCGAACAGATTAGCGATTGAATCGAACCGATTATTGCCAATTCTGTCGGGCAGCAGGATGTGCCGGTCGTCGAGGACACGCACGAAGCCAGCCGGATCTCCGCGCGGCGAGGCGTCCGCCCGTCCGTCGGCGCTCTGAGTTGCGACCACACAGAAGGTTGAATGCTCGAGGATCGTGCGGCAATGGCGGTCGAGGGCCGTGATCACCTTGTCAGACGCACGGCTCATCATCGCGGGGTGGCGCTGGCGCACTTCTGCCAGTGAAGC